>CALARR010000033.1 GCA_937889015.1 uncultured Planctomycetales bacterium
TCGAGGACCTGGTGCGCGGCGTCGACCACGACCCGGTCGGCTGGCCCGATCATCCACTCGGCCATGTTGACCATGTGCGTCAGGGCGTCCTGGATGGCTCCTCCACCGGTGGCCCGATCGCGGTAGTAGATGGTCCGATACGCCGGTCGGAACGTGGGGAAGTGCTGTCCGCAGTTGACGATCAACTGCACAGGGGCTCCGAATCGGCCGGAGTGTAGGGCCTCGCGCATGGCCTGCAGGATGGGGCTTGCCCGAAGCACATAGGCCACGGCGGCAACGCGTTGCTGTTGCTGGACCACGGCCTGCAATTGGTCGAGGCCTTTCAGACTGGTGCTCAACGGCTTCTCGATGAGCAGATGGGCGCCGGCTTGAGCGGCCTGGGTGGCCATGGAGACGTGCAGATGGGCCGGGGTGGTGATGACCACGGCATCGAAGCCTTCGGCCAAGGCGGCGCCGAAGTCGTTGAAGGTCCGTTCGATGCCATATTGCTTGGCGATCTCGGCACACAGTGGGCCATTCGTCTCGCAGATGGCCAGTTCGACGCGGCCGGTCTGCTGAAAGCAGCGCAGGTGCCGGTGTCCGATCGAACCCACGCCGACAATCAGCACGCGTTTTGCAGAAGCAGTGTTCATAGGAATTCTTTCGGCCGGAAAAGTCCCGGCGGCTCCAGGATCGTCTCACGCATCGGAGACGGGCGCCGGCACACAGGCGCCCGCTGGGGTGTCACCGGCGCTGCGCGGTTTCACCAGCCACAGCAGCGCTCCGCACACGAGGAACAACGACGCCGCCAGATAGAGCATGAGACTGAGGTTGACCTGTTTGTCCTTGAGTGCCCCGGCGATGTAAATCATTCCCCCGCCGGCGATGGTCGCGAAGGAATTCAGCACGCCATAGCCGGTAGCACGATACCGCCGATCGGCCACCAGGCAGAGCATGGGCATCATGTTTGAGTCGGTGAACGCGCGGCCGAATCCACACACGGCCAACCCGAGCAAAGCCAGCGGCAGCAGCGTCGTTCCGGCGAGCATCAACATAGCGGGCGCGGCGAGGAAAACCCCGATCATGGGAACAAACATCCGTGCGCGCGGTGCGCGCCGGCTCCACCAGTCGGCCCAGGCTCCGCTCAGGAGCACGCCCACAAAGGCGGCCGCCTGATAGTAGCCGGTGGCCGACAGTCCGGCCTGGCCCTGGCTGAGCCCGAACTCTTCGTTCAGGTAGGTGGGCATCCAACCCACCAGAGTCCAGCCGGCCATTCCCAAGAGGGTCCAGAAGGCCAGCAAGAGCATGAAGCCAAAATCGGAAAACAGGCTGACCAGTGCCGTGATCAGCCCCCCGGTGCCTTCCTTCCGGTCGGCCGCATGGGAGACGGCAAGATCTGGCACGTCCCGCAACAGCAGGGCCAGCAGGCATGCATACACCAGGCCGCCGAAGCCGAAGATGCGGAAGGCCTCGTACCATCCGTAGTGATCGGCGATCCAGCCGCCGGCGCCACCCAGGATCGAGCCCACGTAGATCCCGGTCATGTGAATTCCCGTAGCCATGGACCGCGTCGGCCCGCGGTGATAATCGGCGATCAGGGCCAGGCCGGCTGGGATGTAGCACGCTTCGCTGATCCCCATAATCACCCGCGAAATCACCAACTGCTCGAAACTCTGCGCATAGGCCGTCAGCCCGGTGGCCAACGACCAGATGAAAAGGCTCCCTACGATCACGCGACTGCGTCCGAAACGGTCGGCTAAGAACCCGGCCGCCGGGCTCAAGACGCCATAAACCCAGAGAAATACCGAGGTCAAGAGGCCGAACTGCGCGTCGGTCATTTCGAAGGCGTCTTTCAGCGAAAGCCGCATGCTCGTGACCATCAGCCGGTCGCAGTAGTTCAGCAGTGCCACCACCCACAGCAATGCCACCACCAGCCACGCCTTGGAGAGAAAGGACTTTTCCACGTATTGACTCCTCGCAGGTGAAACGCGGACCAGTAGGCACGTATCTTCACCAAGCCGTCCGACCGCCGTCAACACCCACGGCGGTCCCCACGCCACAGCATTCCATGCTCGAAACCATGCGATTCCATCATCTGCCCCTCGGCGTCACCCCGCTTACATCTCCTGAGGGTGCCGCGGACATCGCCTCCCGATTCGCAGGCAAGGTGCGGACACCGTCCCGATCCACCTCCAGCCACAAGGCGCGGATGTCGCTGCGTACGCCACCGGTATAGTAGACCATCAGCACGCGCCCATCGGGCATCTCGACCAGGCTCGGATACGCGCCCGAACTGATGTCGAGCCGCTGCGGCCCGCACCACGTTCTTCCTTCATCCAAGCTCCAAGCGATGCTCGTGCCGGGATGGCGAAACGCCGAAAGCAGTATCCCTCTGCTGGTCCGAAACAGATAGGGTGCGTCGCCGATGAACGGCAGCCTTTGGGGCTTGGTCCACGTGCGGCCCGCGTCCGACGAATAGCATTGGATCATGTCCGGACGGATATGACACACGAGCCGCCCATCCGGCAGCAGGCACAAAGCCGGCTCCGGCAGAATCGTGGGATAGCCCTCGACAATCACCGTCGCATCCCCCCACGTCCGGCCATGGTCGCGTGAACGCACTACGGCGGGCACGTACAGCAGCGGCTTCGCCTTGCGGTACCCATAGACCGGCATTAGCAGGCTGCCGTCGGGCAACTTGCGGATCGGATCGGAAGTGGCGCACGCTCCGTCGAAAGGCGAAGTTACCGCGACCGGCTCCGCGCTCCACGACTCGCCGAAGTCCGTAGACTCAACAACAAACGTCTCGGCCGTGGCCAACACGTCCTTCGCTGTATCCGGATAGTGATACTTGAAGAAATTGCACAACAATCGCCCTGGAGCGACCTCACACACCGACGGATCGCGGTCATCGTCCGGCGAATCGAAGAGAATCTGTGCCGCCGACCAGGATCGGCCATTGTCCCGCGACTTCACATAAGCCAAGCGTCCACCCTTGGGCAGCGACTTGCTCGGCTTGGAACCGTGTGCGTAACCGGCATAGAAGACGCAGATCAACTCGCCGTTGCTCAAGCGCGCAACGTCGGGAAACTCCTCATCTCCGCCTGCCCCTGCGTCGGCACACACGACGCTGAACGGCACGGGCTTGTAGCCCTGCATTGCATCCGGTGGCAAAGCCCGACCGCGAATCGCGACGTCCTTGAACAGCACCCGCCCCTGACTGGTGCCTACCCCAAAGCCGCCCCCCAGGAACGTTGCATCAAGCCGCTCGATGAGCAGCGTGTCATTGAGAAACACGCGAATTGCGGGCCCTTCACAGACGATCCTGGCCTGGTTCCATTCATCCAGGCGCACGGGGACCTTGGTGGCCGAGGCGATGACATTGTAGGGCTGCTCCGGCAGGTGCAGCGCGAGCTTCGCACGCTGGGCGCGCGGCTCAAAATGCACGTAGTAATAAGTTTCGTCGCCTTGCACGCGAAAGGCCACCTGCGCCGCGCGCACGCCGCCGCCACTCGTTGGCCGGAAAGCCAGTCGCAAGTCAAAGTCGGCGCAGTTCACGTCCTTTAACCGTGCGAGCGTCCCCACCGCCTTTGCGTCGCCTTGCACCAACGCCTCGCCCTCGACCTCCCACTGCCCGCGTGCAAAATGCCAACGGCTCGCAGCAGCAGGCCGCGCCATGTCGACGGTGATGTCCAGGTCCGCAGCGCTAACGGGGCCTGTCGGCGTGTCGGCCGCGCCAGGTGCCGCCAGCAAAGCCAGCAGCAGCCACGCCGTGGAGAGAAGCGGTATTTGCACTTGCTAACTCCCAACAGGTGAACCACAAATCAGGATCCGTGCGTTCTCACCAGGCGGTCCAACCGCCGTCGACAACCAACGTGGTCCCGGTCACATAGCTGGCCGCATCCGAGGCCAAGAAGACCACGGCGCCCACAATCTCCGCCGCGCGCCCGACGCGTCCCAAGGGCACGCGGTCGGCCAAGCGCTGCGTGAACCAGGGGTGCGTGCCCATCCCTGCCGGGTCCGGGAAAGGGCCGGGCACCACCGCGTTGACGCGCACTCCGCGCTGTCCGAGCATCACGGCCTGGTAGCGGACCAGTTGCAACAGACCGGCTTTGGCGGCGCCATAGTCGGGTGGGTTGACCGGCAATCGCCCTTCGTACACACGCGGGTCCGGACTGACCAGACCATACATGCTGCCGAATTGGATGATGCTGCCGCTTCCCTGGGCGGTCATGATCCGCGCGGCCTCGCGCGCGAGCACGAAAGCCCCACCAAGGCTGATGCGCGTGCCGACCTCCCAGTCGGCCAGGCTCATCTGGTCCATTGGCTTGCCGGTCGAGCCATGCGTGACGTTGACCAGGATGTCGAGGCGTTTCAGGCGATCAAGCCCTCCGTCAAAGGCCGCGATCACCGCCTGTTCATCGACAACATCCAACTCACAGGCCTCGGCGCGGCCGCCTGCCTGTTGGATCGCAGACGCCACCTCGTCGGCCGGCGGCCGGCGCCGATCCGCGATCACCACGGTCGCCCCATGCGCCGCGAGTCCTTCGCAGATCGGCCGCCCCAGGTAGCCTGCGCCGCCGATGACCCAGGCCACCTTGCCCGACAGATCGAACAGACCGGACTTGCCATCCGCCATTTCTCATCCTTTGAACTGGAAGGCATACAGATCGGCGTCATTCAGCACGAATCGCAACCGGACGGGCTTGCCGGCCAGGGACCCGAGGCGAGCGCCGCCTTGCCATACCACCGCGCAGGCGATGTCGTCGCCGGTGATCGGCTGGCATTTGTCCAGCGCGAACGACGGCAGGGCCCTCCCATCGCCATCCTGGACCTCCACACGGACACTGCCGCCGGCGGCAGTCTGGCAGTTCAGTTCCAGCGTATTGCCATTGAACTGCAAAGGCTTCGTCAGCAATTCGGCCTTCGCGCGCGCGCGGACCGAAACAAATCCGTCGGTGCGGAAGGTGAAACGGCGGACACGGCTGGCGGGCCCCTTGTAGTACGCTTCGGTGGCGAAGACCGAAACCTCGCGCGCGTTGCCGGGCAGTTGCAGCAGGCCGTGCGCCATGTAGTTGCTGCGATTGCCGTCGCGATCCTGGGGCGCAGTAATGGGAATCAGTTCCTCGGCCCAGCGCCGGAATGCAACGCCGTCCCGACTGGTCATGAGCACCGGTTCCACCTGCTGCGTCTTGGGTTGGAAGCGCGTAGGGAAACCGATCAACAGGTGCGGCGCGCGGAAATAGGGTTGGATCGCGTTGGTGTAAAGGTGCTCGTCGGGCGTATCACCGTAGGTCAGGTCGGCCTGGTTCTCCCAATGCACAAAATCCTTGGATGTGGCCGTGCGGATGGCGCGCACGCGATTGGAGAAAATCCGCCAGTAGGCGCGATACTCGCCGCGCACCGCATCCCAGAACGCCAGGTTCTGCGAATCGAACGCGCCGGCCGTGATGACGCCCTCGGCGAGCGGCGACCAGCGGAGCCCGTCGGCCGACTTGTGGGCGTGCAGGCAGCCCTTCTTCTTGCCGTCCAGCAGCGTGCTTCCGCCGGCCAGGGCCTTGTAGCGCGCATCGGGCGAGGCGGCCGGGTTGCCGTCCAACAGCGGCGTGAAGTTGTGCGAGCCCGAGCCGGTCCAGACGATGTTATTCTCCTTCGACCCGCCGAACTCGCAGATCCCCAACTTCGGCTTCTCCCAGGTCAAGCCATCCTTGCTCTGGGCATAGCAGGCCACCTCGGCGTGGCCGGACTTCTTCTTCGCTTCGTCAAAGTGCGAACCACGATAGTACATGCGAAACAGGTTGCCGTCGGAGAAGATCGTGTAGTAGGCCGAGGTGTTGCCCTCCCACGGGGCATCGCACACGATCGCCACGTCCTTGGGCTCCGGCTTGTGCAGCGCCAGTTCGGCCCCCTGGAGTTGCTCGATCAGATAATCGTCCACAAACAGTTCGCGGCGCGAGCCGATGTCGATGGCCGTGGGCTTGGCGGCCTGGACCGCGGAAAGGCGCCGCGGCAGGGCCCCGGTGAGCGCGGCGGCCCCCATGGCAGCCGACGTCTGCAACCACTGTCTGCGTGTGAGTTCGCTCTGTCGCATAGGGTCACTCCGGTAAGAAGCAGGAAAGGACGATCGTCAGGGAACAGCAGCGGCCGGCGCGCTCCAAAGTACGACTCCCATGTGATAGCGATGGTGATTCGGCGCGCCGGATGCATAGTAGGCGGTGAGGATGGATCCATCGGGCCGGACGACGCTGCTGGGATAGCCGCAATCCACCTTCAGCAAGTCGTCGACCAGGGTGATCGGCTCGCTCCAGGTGAGCCCCTCGTCGGAACTGAGCTTCGCCAGCACGCCGTAGCGGCCCTTCACGCGGCTGCCGTAGCTCAGCAGCACTCGCCCGTCCTTGAGCCGGATCAGATGGCCGTTGATCTCGTTGCGCTCGGTCACGCGCAGGGGCCCTTGCCAGGTGGCGCCGTCGTCGTCGGAACGGAAGATGTCCATGGCCTCGGCCCGGGCGGCCGCCAGCCAGCGTTTTTCGCCCAGGTGCAGCAAGGTGGTCTCGTTGTGTTTCTGGCCGATGACCGAAGTCTGCCGCCATGTCCGCCCGTCGTCGTCGCTGCGGAAGTGCCATGAGCGGAGGTTCTTGATCTTCGTATTCTGCGTGGGGGCGGCGTACTCGCCACCGTAGCAGGAGGTATGCAGCGCGCCGTCTGCGCCGGCCAGGATGTCGCCAAAGGGAATGAACTCCGTCCAGCCCTTGTCCGGCGAGGGAAAACGCCTGTCCTGCGTCCAGGTCCGGCCGCCGTCGCCGGAGCGGCACACCCAGGCCTGCAAGATCCCGTCGCGAAAGGCGGCTTGCTTGGGACGCTCCGGCTGTCGGATGTCGGTCCAGCCGGAGCACAATACGACCAGGTCACGATTGCTGGCCAGGCCCGCCGCGACGTTCATACGATTGGTCGACGGCTCGTTGGGAGCGGGCACGCCCCGCTTGGACCAGAAGCGTCCGTCGTTGCTGGCCCAACACTCGATGCCGCCCGCCACCTGGCCGTGGCTGGGCTGTGCGAAGATGACGGCCGCGATCGTACCGTCGGGCAGCACGGTCAAATTGGGCCAAGCGCACACGTTGTCCACGGCGACATAGCGTTCGACGGTGGGCGCCGGCAGTTCAGCCTGAGCTAGCGGCGACAGCGTCCCAGCCACGCACAGAAGCGTTCCGAGCCGGCGAAACATATCTGGCCTCCTGGATTTAGTGGAAGTGGACGCGGTTCAGGGGGATCGGGGAGCCCCTTCCGAATGCCGAAGTTAGCCTGCCAGTTCCGGCGCTGCAAAGCTCTTGGAGGTCTTGCGGTGTATTTCGAACTGCGTCTCTCTTGGCTAAGGATGGCCTGACGGCATGGGCTTCTTCCGGCGTCTGTTGTCCTTTGCGTTCTGGATGGCGCGATTCCGGGATTCTCCCTCAGCGTGCTGCGGCCCTGCGTCCGGATTGAGGTGCCGCTCCATCAATCCCTGCGCCTCGCGGACCTGGCCCGACGAAAGCAACTGAATGATCTCGCGATGCTCCTTCAAGGTACGCTGATAACCGCTCTGGTTGGGCACCAACCGGCTGCGAACTGCACGAAAGAACTCCTCCAGCAGCTTGCCAAACTGGATCAGAAACCGGTTGTGCGAGGCGTGCAGGATAGCTTTGTGGAAGGCCAGATCGCCCTCGATCGGCAGCCAGCCGGCAGCCGTTTCGGATTCGTACAGGACATTGGCCGCTTCCATTTCCTGGAAGTCCTGGGCCGTGGCATGCTCCGCCACCAAGGGCAGCAGGCCGATTTCGAACACGCGGCGCGCGACCAACAGCTCCTCGAAGTCGGCTGCCGAGCGGAGCATGAAGACCTGGGAAATTCCGGCCAGGGCCGAGAGATCGACCGGCTTGAGGACCGCCCCGCGCTTTGGGCTGCGAGCGATGGCGCCGATGGCCTCCAGCGACCCGAGCGCCTCGCGCACCGTGTTGCGGCTGACTTGGAGTTCGGCGGCCAGTTCGCGTTCGGTGGGCAGGCGGTCTTCGGCCGACAGTCCGCGCGCGGCGATGCTCTCCAGCAAGCTCTGCAAAACCTGACGAGTCAGCGGTTGGCGCACGAAGGACTTGGCGCTGGTGCGGCTTGCCGACTCAACCTCCGCAGGCTGCACCGAGCGGTTGGGAGGACTGGCGCCGAGGTTCTTAGAGCCGGTCCCAGAACCTGTTGGCAGTTCAGTCTTGTCGGGCCGCCCGACGTGGCGGGGATGGTTTTGGGACAGGTTCTTAGGGCACATAGGTCCACGCTGTCTCGTGTCGAATTGGCCGCTGCCGATGGATAATCCAAGTTCTCATCGGGCGGCGCCAGTTGTGGTCACATCGTTGTTGTTGAGGACTGTCGTCATTCGCAGCCGGCACGCTCCCGTAAGCCGGAAGGACCGCGGCGGACTATCCGCCAGCGCCGGCTTGCCGCGCAAAACGCTCAAACACCTCCGTGGCCTTGTCGGCCAGCACGTCGCCCGCCGGCTTCTTGTAGGGGGCGCGGAACTTCGTGTAGCGGTAGAAGGCGCTCATATATTCCCGATCGCCGGTATTCGGACCGTCGGTCAGGTAGCCGTAGCGCCCGTTGGTATAACCGCAGGGTATAGTCAGGGGTAGCGGCGAACGGCGGCGAATCTGGCGGCCGATGCCCTGGAAGGCCTCAAACGGCATGCCGACGATGCCCACGTCGCCGATGCGGAACACGTAGATCTCCACATCCAGCGTCTCCGGGACGGATCCGGCCTGGCCGTTGTGCTGCATTTGGAGGGCCCAGCGGTTCCAAGGCAAGATGGCTTCCACCAGTTTGGCGCGATAGGAGGGCGTCAGTGCGGTGGGGAAATTGAGGCCGACACACTGCCGCGTGTCTTCGTCGCCGGCCGACGCCCGGCGAATGAAGTCTTCCATCTCAGCGATTTCGGCGAGGAGCGTCGCTTCCGAGGGCAACGGCGCCAGCGGCACGCCGACCTTTTCGACCGCGTAGTCCAAACCGTCGCGCACCGACTGCTTCAAGTCGCGCATCGCCGCGAGGTAGCTTTCGGCGAGCATCTGCCCGTAACGCACCGAATCCTCGACGCCGCTGCGGAACATGCCCTTGGAATTCACATCGCCCGCACACCCCTGCAAGAACGCCACCGGCACCCTGCCCGAGGGATCCAAGTGCCGGGCCACGACGTCGCAGGCCACGCGCGGCCACTCGCCGAAGACGACGGGCTTCTCCGGATGGTAACAGGTGACAGGATGCCCGGTGAACTGCACCAGGCCGGCGACGGGCTGGCCCTGGTCGTTCTTGAGCACGACGATCGGCGCCTCGCGGTCGATGTCGCCGTTGAAGTCGGCGCCGACCGAGTCGCGATCCTCTTCACGCATGAAGTAGGTGGAACCGTCGGCCCGGCGGCCCTTGCGGTTGTACGTGATGCGGCCCTCGCTCCCCTGGGCCCACCAGACGGTGACCGGCTGGAGCAGCTCGGGCAGACGCCGGGCATGGCTGCACATTTGGTCGCGCAGTTGTCGGCCGACGGGCAGCCATTCGGGTTCCGGCACGTTGTCGACCGGCAGGTAGGTTTCGACCGTGCCCGTGGTCAGCGCCGCATCGCTATGATTGTGCGAACTGAACAGAAGGACGTGCGACACCGGCAAGTGCAACTCGCCGGCCACCGCGCGGCGCAGGGCGGCGCTGACGTCGGCCGAGAGCATGGGGTTGAAATCGGAGGTGACCATGCACAAGCGCAACTCGCCGTGCGCGAACAGGTTGACGGTGCTCTTCAAGGGGCCGGCGACCTTGCGCGCCTTGGCCTTGGTGAAGCGACCGGTATAGGGCGTCGGCGCATCGTCCTGCACCTGGATGGCAAACTCCAGCGACGCGGCACGGAGCCGGGGTGTGTTGGAAGTCGCCGCGGCGGCGGGCACGGCCGCCAGGTGCGACAACGGAGCCAAACAACTCGCAGCCGCGGCGCCGCCGGCCAGTCGCAGCAGCTCGCGTCGGGTAGGGTGTGCGGTCATCGGCGATCGACCTCGTGAATCCCGATTGCGGAAAGTGGCTGGACCACCGGTGACGGTGAGCCACGCAAAGCGTGGGCCCGGCTCGCGCGCCGGGGCGGTGCGGCCCGGGCCGGGCGAGCCAAAGGCAAAATAGTCTTTTGGTTGGACCAATTACGCCTTACGGTAGCACCCGGGCCGAAGGCTGTCAATCCCCCGATATCTGGCGGCTGGATTCGTAACAGGGCAAGGCCCAGCCGCTTGGATCTCCGGTCAGGGATGTGCGGCCTGTCTGTCTCTCCCAGCATCGCCAAGACTACTGTACAATCCCCGCTGGAGGACTGTGAGGTGTGGAAGCGAAACAGCAGGTGCGCCCATGAAGGACCAGGACAAGACCAAGGCCCATCTCATCTCCGAACTGGAAGAGTTGCGAGGGCGGGTTGAGACGCTCGAAGCGGCGGCGACCGAAGGTAAACGTGCTGCTGTGGAACTGCGGTATGAACACCGAGTTGCCCAGCAATACCTCGACGTTGCGGGCGTCATCATGGTCGTGCTGGACAAGGACGGAAACATCCGCTTCCTGAACCGCAAGGGCTACGCCGTCCTGGGCTACGACGACGGGGAATTGATCGGCAAGAACTGGTTTGACGCCTGCGTGCCGCAGAGAATTCGTGACGAGGTGAAGTCCGTCTTTGGAGAATTGATCGCAGGCAAGGTCGCATCGGCTGAGTATTACGACAACCCGGTAATCACGAAGTCAGGTGAAGAGCGAATCATCGCTTGGCACAATGCTGTGCTGACAGACGACAGCGGGGCCATCGTTGGAACGCTGAGTTCAGCGTTGGACATTACCGACCGCAAGCGAATCGAAGAAGCGCACAGGCAATCCGAACAACGCTTATCCCTCCATTTTCAGCAAACGCCCTTGGCGGCGATTGAATGGGATGTTGAGGGCCGGGTCACGAAATGGAATCCAAGTGCGGAGCGGATCTTCGGATACTCCCAGGAGGAGGCCCTTGGTTGCCACGTTTCGTTTATCGTCCCACCCCATGTTCGTGAGCATGTCGATCATGTTTCCGATGACCTGCGTGGCAGCAAAGGAGGGTATCGCAGTACGAACGAGAACGTCACAAAAGACGGGCGAACCATCCTGTGTGAATGGTACAACACGCCTCTGATCGACACCGAGGGGCAAGTAATCGGGGTGGCGTCCTTGGCGCAGGATATCTCGGAACAGAAACGAGCCGAAGAAGCAGTTCGTGCCTCGGAAGCCAAGTATCGCCGGTTACACGAAAGTATGAGGGATGCCTTCGTCAGCGTGTCAATGAACGGCAGGATTCAGGAGTACAATCAAGCGTACCGTGCAATGCTTGGCTATGAACCGGAAGAACTCCTTACCCTTCGCTACACAGACATTACGCCACAAGCGTGGCACGCTTTCGAGGCCGAGATTATCGAGAACCAGATTCTTCCAAGGGGCTACTCCGACACGTACGAGAAGGAGTATCGCAGGAAAGACGGAACAGTCTTCCCCGTCGAACTGCGGACATTTCTAATTCGAGACGACGAAGACCGTCCGGTTGCCATGTGGGCCATCGTTCGTGACATCACCGACAGAAAGCGGGTCGAGGAGGCGTTGAAGAAAGCTCGCAACGAGCTTGAAGAAAGAGTCAAGGAACGTACCGCCGAGTTGAGCAGAGAGGTCGAGGAGCGGAAGCAAGCCGAGGACGCCTTGGCCGAAAGCGAAAAGAAGTATCGACAGCTTGTCGAAACCACCGGTACAGGCTACTTGATTCTCGATGGTCACGGACGGGTCATTGACGCCAATGCCGAGTACATTCGCATCACTGGACACCACACCTTGGAGGAGATCCTCGGCCGAACCGTGGTGGAATGGACGGCCCCCTATGACGTGGAACGGAATGCGAAAGAAGTTGAGAAGTGTTACCGGATAGGATTCACTCGGCAGTTGGAAATCGACTACGTTCATCCCGATGGCAAGATTGTTCCCATTGACATCAACGCCACTTGCCTCGACACCGAGAACGGAAGGCAAATCGTTTGCCTATGCCGTGACATAACCGAACGCCGCCAAGCCCAGGAAGCTCTACAAAATAGTGAAGAGCGGTACGATTTGGCCGTGCGAGGCGCAGGCGTCGGCATTTGGGATTATGATGTTCGCACTGGCAAGGTGTATTACTCGCCCCGTTGGAAGACGCTGTTCGGCTATGACGAGGACGAGATTGGCGATAGTGTGGAGGATTGGGCCAGACTGCTTCACCCTAAGGAACGTGATTGGATTCTCAACTTTCAAGATGACTTCCTGGCCGGAACGTCAACCACGACCACCGTCGAGTACCGTCTGCGTCACAAAGACGGCTCCTACCGCTGGATCGTGGCAAATGCCATTGTCGTGCGGGACGAACAAGGCACGGCATGCCGACTTGTAGGTTCACATGGAGATATTACGGATCGCAAACTTGCGGAGGAGGCTTTGGAGCGGGAACGGCAGTCGCTTTGGCGAATGCTCCAGGCCAGCGACCACGAACGGCAGATCATCTCCTACGAGATTCATGACGGTCTGGCCCAGTATCTGACAGGGGCCATCATGCAGTTTGAGATCTCCAATCGGCTTAGAGAGGAAAATCCGAGCGAAGCAGTAAAGACTTATGATGCGGGAATGCTGATGGTTCGTGAAAGCCTTGCCGAAGCACGTCGTCTGATCAGCGCAGTGCGCCCGCCCATTATCGACGAAAATGGGATCGAGATGGCAATCTCCCATTTGGTTCATGAACAGCGCCGACCTGGGGCTCCAAAAATCGAATGTTCTAGTAACGTGCAATTCAAACGTTTGCCGTCGATCCTGGAGAACGCCCTATATCGTATTGCGCAGGAAGCATTGACTAACGCCTGCAAACATAGCCAGAGCAAGAAGGTGACGGTCACCATGACTCAGGAGGGCCAGGACGTTCGGCTGAAAGTGCAGGACTGGGGGATCGGTTTTGACCCAGAAGCGGTCGGTACGGGGCATTTCGGATTGGAAGGTATTCGCCAGAGGGTGAGGCTTCTGGGCGGTCGGTTGACCATCGAGAGTAGACTGGGCTCTGGGACGCTGGTTCAGGTTGTTGTGCCCGTCGTGGAGAGGCAGAGCGAGGAATAGGATCGACCAGATCCAGCTTCGTTGCAACAACATTCACAACCTGAACCGCCTTCAATGACGGCCATTGACTCTCCTATATCTCGACCTCAGAAGGGGGTTCTGACGCGGTTGGATCGCGCGGTACGCGTGCTGTTGGTCACGTGCGCACGCGAGTGACACCGCAATTCCTCTTGTGCCCGACGGCACCCGGAGGAATGCGGAAACCGGAAATCAGAATGCTGAGGGGGTTCTTCTCTGCCCCTCTGTCCCTTTGGCGCCGAGGCGTGCCTGCGTCGGGCGCGTTTCGCTTTGCTCGGCACGCCCTACGCGGCGGAGGGCGGAGAGACGGGGCGGGTTCAGGTCAGTTCGCGGCTGACGAGGACCACGTCCTGTTCCTGCTCGTCGTTGATCTGGAAGCCGCGGTTGCGGAAGGTGGCCAGCATGCGCGCGTTCTCCTTGGAGGTCTCGGCGACCACGCGTTTGACTCCCCAGCGCTTGGCGACTTCCAGGCAGTAGTCGGTGAGCATGCCGCCCAATCCGTGACCGTGCCAGCGGTCGACCACGATCACGGCGTACTCGGCCACCTCGTGGTTCATGTCGGCCACGAGGCGTCCCACGGCGATCAGCTTGCGCTGGCCTTCTTCTTCCACTTCGGCCACGATGCCGATTTCGCGGTCATAGTCGATGAAGCAGTAGCGCGTGGCCATTTCGTGGGTGGTTTGCTTGAAGAGATAGCTGAAGCGGAACCACAAGGACTGCGTGGAGCAGTTGGCGAGCAACTCGTGCCACATCGGCTCGTCTTCGGGCTTGATGGGCCGCAAGACCACGTCGGTGCCTTCCTTCAGGGTGCGCTGGGTGACGTACTCTTCGGGATAGGGGCGAATGGCCAAGTGGGCGTAGGGGCGGACGGAATGCACGGCCACTTCGCGGTCGATGATCACGCGCGCGTCCAACGCGATGACGTCTTCGGGCGTGACCAGCAGCGGGTTGACGTCCAACTCCTTGATTTCCGGATAGTCGGCCACCAGGTAGCTGAAGCGGATGAGGATTTCGATCAGGCGGTCGATGTTCACAGCCGGCTTGCCGCGGTAGCCGCGCAGCAGCGGCCAGGATTTGAGCGACTCGACCATGCGCCGGGCGAGGGCTTCGTTCAAGGGGGGCATGCCCAAGGCGCGATCGAGGAAGACCTCGGCCGCCACACCGCCCATGCCGACCATGATCACGGCGCCGAACACGGGATCCTTCTTCATGCCCATGATCAGCTCGAAGCCGTTGGAGTAGTTGACCATCTTCTGGATGGTCACGCCGAGGATGGTGGCGTCGGGCCGCTTCTCGTTGGTGCGCCGGACCATCTTGTTGTAGGCATCGCGGACCATCTCGTCGCTGGTCAGGTTGAGGGCCACGCCGCCGACATCGGTCTTGTGCGTGATCTGGGGAGAATGGATCTTCATCACCACCGGATAGCCCATGCGGTGCGCGACTTCGGCGGCCTCTTCCGGCGAGCGGGCCGCTTGGGGCTTGGTGACGGGGATTTCGTAGGCGTCGAGGAAGGCCTTGGAGATGTTCTCGGAGAGGATTTCCTCGCCTTCGGTCAGGATGGTGTCGAAGAGGTTCCGCATCCGCTGCCGGTCGAGGCTGAAGGTCATGGGCAGATCGCGGGGCGTTTCGTGGAGAATCTCCAGGTTGCGCGCGTAGGAGACCAGGTGCATGAAGGCGCGGACGGCCTTTTCGGGCGTGGTGTAGGAGGGGATGCCGGCCTTGTTCAACAGTTGCACGCCGGCGTCGACCGTCTCGCCGCCCATCCAGGCGGCCAGCACCGGCTTGTGGGCCTTGGCGGCCACCTGGCCAACCGCCTCGGCGGTGCCACCGCAGTCGGTCATGGCCTGGGGCGTAAGGATCACGAGCACGGCGTCGACCCCCTTGTCCTGAAGCACGATCTCCAGGGCCTTGGCGAAGCGATCGGGCGGGGCATCGCCGAGCACGTCGACCGGGTTGTTGTGCGACCAGAAGGGGGGCAGGCATTCGTTCAGGCGTTGGATGGTCTCCTCGGACAGCACCGCCAGGGTGCCGTCACGATCGATCAGGGCGTCGGTGGTCATCACGCCCGGGCCGCCGGCATTGGTGACGATGGCCAGGCGGTCGCCCTTGGGAGTCTGTTGGCGTGCCAGCAGTTCCGCACAGTCGAACATATCCTCGATCTGGAAGATGCGTTCGATGCCGGCGCGTTGGAAGGCGGCTTCGTAGACGGCGTCCACGCCGGCCATGGCCCCGGTGTGCGAGGCCGCGGCCTGGGCGGATTCGGCGAAGCGGCCGGCTTTGTAGGCCACGATGGGCTTGGTGCGTGCGAAGGCGCGCGCGGCGGAGACGAATTCGCGCGCCTCGGTGATGGACTCGATGTAGAGAATGATGGACTGCGTTTCGGTGGCTGAGCCGAAATAGTCGATCAGGTCGGCCATGCTCACGTCGAGCATGTTCCCCACGGAGACGAAGTAGGAGAAGCCGATGCCTTCGTCGATGGCCCAATCCAAGACCGAGGTGCAGAGGGCGCCCGACTGGGAGATGAAGCCGATGTGCCCCTTCTTGGGCGTGGCCGCGGCAAAGCTGGCGTTGAGATGGATGCCGGGCACGATGATTCCCAGGCAATTGGGCCCCAGAATCCGCATGCCATCGTAGCGCGCCTGCACCTCGCGAACCTCGTCCTCCAACTTCCGGCCGGCTTCGCCGATCTCGCGGAACCCGGCGGAAATAACCACGATGCCGCGCGTGCCCACCTCGCCGCACTCGCGCAGCAACTGCGGCACGGTCTGCGAGGGGGTGCATATGACGGCCAGGTCGGGGGCGTGCGGCAGGCTGGGAATGTCCTTATAGGCCTGAATGCCCTGCACCGACTCGCGCTTGGCGTTGACCGGATAGACCACCCCGCGAAATCCCGAACCAATCAGGTTCCGCAGCACCGTGTATCCCACGCTGCTGGGCGTATCGCTCGCCCCGATGACCGCGACGCGATGTGGATCAAAGATCTTGTCCAGATTTCGAATGCTCACAGGGCGCTCCTCAGATCGCAGGTGGTTATTGGCTCTACGTGGTTCGGTGACCAGGCGCTGCAGGCGGTGGATGGGCGACCGCAGGACCGAAGTCGTCGCGCGCAGGCCCGGGGCCTGCCTGTCAGGTGTCCACGGCACGCGTGCGGCATGGGGCTGACATGGGGACAGTATGGGCCGTCAATATACTTTGTCGACGCAGGATGCGAAAGTATTCACGATCGGGCAAGTGGGTGTGATTACACAAGAAACTCCGGTTATGGTGACTGGATACAATTTCGTCATTTGTGCGAGTACGCAGGAGTCCGGACGGGCCGGGGCGCGGTCTCTTGGGCTAATGCGTGCAAACCGCTACAATCCGACGGTCAATTGCCCACGGTCCACCTATGCCGCAACCCGAAACCAGCCCCCCGCTTCCGGATGAAGACCAGCCCCTGGTGGCTCGGGCTCAGGGGGGAGATTTCCAGGCGATGGACACCCTTGTGTCCAGGCACGAACGGCGGATCTACGCCCTTGGTCGTCGGATTCTGGGACGGCACGAGGACGCGGAGGAAGTTGTCCAGCAGACGTTTCTCAGTGTGGTGGAGCACTTGGAGGGGTTTCGCCAGGAATCGCGATTCGGCACCTGGCTGAGCCGGATTGCCACCAACCATGCCCTGGCACTGCTGCGGAGGCAGGCCGTTCGGGCCACGGTGTCGTTGGACACACCCCCACGCGATGAGGGTTACGGAGACCTGCCGCACCCCGAGTACATCGCAGTCTGGCGCGAGACGCCAGAACAGATCGCCGGACGACGCGAGGTGCGTCAGATCATTGACACGGCGTTGGATTCACTGGACGACAAGTACCGGGTGGTGTTTGTCCTGCGCGACATCGAGGAATACTCGACCCGCGAAACGGCCCAGATGCTGGGCATCTCGGAGAACAACGTGAAGGTGCGCTTGCTGCGTGCCCGGTTGATGCTCCGCGAGCGGCTGACGCGGTTGTTTGGCGACGAGGCCACGCAGGTCGTGCCCGACCACGACCACGAGGCCGAAGATCCGGACGCCCCGAAGTGAACAGGGCCTCAGGCACGGCCGGCCGATCGCGGACCGCTTCCCCATGCCCTACGGCCGATCGGATCGGCCGAACACATTGCGGATCGCCTCCAGGTAGCCCGTGCCCTCTTTTTCCTCGGGCAGCAGGAATCCACCCTCCGTCCATTCGTTCCAGGCATTCAGAACCACGGCGAAGGGGTGGCGTGGGTCTTGTGCGACGTGCTGGGCCGCATCGCGGAGCAGTTGTTCGAAACGCTGGGGCGTGTTGCCGACCACGACGTGCGTGTAGGGGTATTCGGACTTGGGAAAGGGCCACGGCACGTCGGGGCGGCAGCGGGGCGTGGAATCCCAGCCCATGGTCGCCACCGGCAGATCCACCAGCGGCGCGCCGCGCATGTTCTGCCAGTGCTGGCGATGCGCCTCGATGAGGTTCTCGTAGCGATCCGTGCCGTCGACCAGGGGTTTGCCGGATCGGGCCACGTTGTAGCGGCTGGTGCTGGAGAATCCGGCTTCCTGGAGCAAAGCGGCGGACTTGAGATCGCGGACCATGCCGTTCCAGTGCATGGCGGGCAGTCCGGCCTGGCGCAAGCGATCGTCCATCTGGGCGAGCACGGCGCGCGTGGTCTGCGCGCCGCCCAACTCCGCCACGAAGCGCGTGGCCTCGAAGAGGCTGAAGAACAGCCTGCCCTGCACGCGCCAGTAGTTGGGCTCGCGGAAATAGTGGGCAATGCCGTAATCGACCACGCGCTGCAAGTCGCCAGAGGAATGCCGCGAGTGCAGCCACACGGTGCGAGGTTTGCCGAATTCGGGGCAAAACTGGTCGCGGCGATCGTGATTGGCCCACATCAGGGCGAATTTCATCCGAGCCCGATTCGGCGCTTTGAGAAAGCCCTGTTCGAGGGCCTCTTCCATGCACCGCACGCCGCTGTGCCAGTACCAGTCGTAGAGGAACACGTCGATGCCGTGGTCGGCCGCCAGGTCGATCTCCTTGGCGGTCCACAGGGGATCGCTCTCGTCGAAACAGCCCCAGGAGGGCTTCAACGGCTGGTGGTGCCCGGGAAAGCGCGGCACGGCCGCCTTGAGCCCCTCCCATTCGGTCCAGCCTTCGCCTTTCCACGAGCTGCCGTGGTCATAGTTGTGCCAATGCGGGTAGTAGATGGCCACGATCTCGGGCCGTTTCTTGGAGCCGGTCTGCGCACCAGCGACTGACGCCGTCTCGGCCGGCTGGCCGGGCCGGCCTTGGCGGTGCGAGGATGGGTCGGCGGCGTGGGCCGGCACAGAACCGAGCAGCGCCATGCCGGACGCCGTGGTCAAGGCGGTCTTGGCCGATCGCTCCAGGAACAGACGACGAGGGATGCGTGTCATGGGTATTGGGCTCCTGTCGCACAAAGGGGAACTACTGCACCACATCCCGGCCGAACTGCAGACACACCGGACCGACCAGCCCGGCCGGCAGCAGCGGATCGTGCGCCGAGTAGCCTTCGTGGCGTTTGAAGTCGCGCGGCCGGGCGTGCAATTGCACGTTCGTCTTGGTCAATCGCTTTTCCGGTGGCAGAGCGGCGTCGCCGATGAGCCGATTGGCCCAGACATTGGTGACAGCGATCTCCAGGTGGTTTTCGCCGGCGCGGACCGCGCCGGTGAGATCCAGGCACCAAGGGGCGGTCCACACCAGGCCCAGATCCTTGCCGTTCACGCGCACCTCGGCCAGGTAGTTCACTTCGCCCAACTGCAACCGCACGCGTGCGGCCGCCTGCTGCGCGCTGAGGGTGAACTTCTTGTGGTACGTGCCCGTGCCGGAGAAGTGTTTAATGCCCGCGTCGGGGTGTTCGTTCCAGGGCAGCAATTTTTCGAACACGGCCGACGCCGGCGCGCCCCAGCCGGGCGTGAAGCGCACTTCCCAACTGCCGCTGAGCGTGAGCGGTTCGGGCAGTTCGGCGCACTGGGCGGCGCGTTGGCCTCCGCCGACCAGGCTCCAGGTACAGCGGTCCTTGGTCCAGAGGGTCAACCGGGCCTTGTCGCCCTCCCGGCCCAGGACGTCCACCGCGCCCGGCGCGGCCGCGACCGAGGCGATCCGCATGGCGGCAGCCGGTTTGCGGAAAACGACGAACAGCGAGCCGTTTTCGGGCAGGCTCACTGGCAGCACGGTTCGGCCGTCGTCGGTGGTGCGGCAGCAGACGGCGTCCCGCGTCTGACCGGTCACGGCGTCCCAGAACTCGGGCTCTTTGCCGGCCACGCGGAAGGTGCACTCGGCCTGCTGGGCCTTGATGCTGGCCAGGAAGTAGATATCCGTGTCGCCGTCGCGGCGATGGGTCCAATCCAGCGGCCCATCGAAGTCGGGGAGAATGTTCGCCGACTGCAGCACTTCGTCGATAGGCCGTCCCACAATCACCTGGCCCTTGCCGAGTTTGCGAGCCGTGGTCCCGGTCGCCGGCGGTCCCCACAACTGCTCGGCCAACCGGACCACCTCCTGGTCGCAGGCCGGATAGTCGCGCAGTCCGGGAGCGACCTCGGGCCGATCGCCCAGCACCACGGTCGCCCCGTTCTGGACCAACTCGACGATCTTGCGCAGCGCGGCCGGCGGCACGGCCTTGCCGTCCAGATCGACCACCAAGAGCCGGTACTGCATGCCGTCGGGCAGGACCAGACGGCCATCGGCCATCTGCAGACGCTCCAACAGCACCGGGGTGTTCACCAGATCGTAGGTGTAGCCCTTTCCGAGCAGGAACTTTGGCTTGGCGGTCCATTTTTCCGCACGTCCCCAATGCAGATAGGGCTCGTCGCCCGTGTAGCAGCAGACGTCGACCACACTCTGACCTTGGCGGAGCAGGTGCTGGCAGCGTGCGAGGTACTTGAGGAACGCGCCGGACTGTTCCCACCAGGTGACGTTGGGATTGATGTGCGTGCCGGCGAAGTACTCGATTCCCGGCTTGCCGAACTCGGGGGGCGAGCAGGTGAACGTGTGCCAGATGAAGAAGTTGATGCCATCGCAGAAGCTGACATCGCCCATGGGTTTGATGGTGGCCGGGTAGGCCGACCAGTGCAATTGCATGTGGGTGAAGGCTTCGGCGGCGGCGAAGGGGCGGCCATAGGTGCGCGCGGCCATGGCGATGGGACGGTTGAAGTACCGTCCTGCGCGGCCCCACCAGAATTCACCTTGTGGCATGTCGTTTTCGGCCAGGAAGGCCAGTTGATCCGCATGCTTGAAGGTGGGCATGTCCCGCTTCCAGGGTCCGCCCGACTCGGAGTGCCACTGCACGCCGGCGCGGTGGCACAGTTCGCGCAGCCGGCCGTAGAAGTGTTTCTGGAAACACTCGGCCAGGGCCCGGTTGTAGTCGCGCTGGAAACGGTCCGAGGTCTCGCGGTCGCGTACGGTGATGCCGGCCAGGACGGGCAGATAGGGACGTACGTCGTAGCCGCAGTACTTGAGGAAATAGCGGTCGAAGCCGGGCGTCCAGGTGGGGATCGCCCCTTCCCAACTGACGCTGTAGAAGTGGGTGATCGCCTTGCCGGCCAAGGGGCCCGCGTCGGCCAAAACCGCCTTGGCCATGCGATTGAAATGCCCTTCGACCGCACTCTCGCTGAGGATGTCCACATCATACTGGCGATCCTCCATTAGGGCACAAACGAAGCGGATCAGGGTCCACTTGCCGGCCGGAACATCCCATGCGAGTCTGCCCTGAGCGTCAACATGGCCGGCGAGATCGACGACTTCGGCGGCCAGGACCTCGCCCGGCTTGGCGGCCGGTTGGGTCGGCTCGGCGTGGCGCGCGGCGACCAGGGCGGCGTCCCAAAAGCGGCCCCATTCGTCCTGCGGCAAGGCCATCGACAGCCGTTGCGGCCCCTGGACCTCCACCGCTTTCCAGCAGAGCTTCTTGGGGGCGTCGTCGCCCACCTCCCAGGGCCCTTTGAGCGCCCCGGCGCAACTGCTGAGATTGACGCTCATCTGGATCCCCAGACGCGAGGCCTCCTGGACCGAGAACTTCAGAAGTTGACGCCACTTGGCGTCCATGAACTCGGCCCCGGCGGGAGGCGGCGGCACGTAGTTGTCGTGGTAGCCGCGCGCGTCGAACATCAAGACGCCGCCAATCCCCTTCTTCTTCATTTCCTCAAGGTCTCGGGTGATGGTCTGTTCGTCCACGTTGGCGGCCACCCACCACCAGTAGACCCAAGGGCGCGCGGATGCGGGCGGATCGCGAAAGGCGTCCTGCAAAGCGGGAGAGGGAGCGTTCGAAGTGGCCGCGGCCAGCTCGGCCCCCATGGTCGCCATTGTCGTGAACGATAACAACAACGCGATCCACAACCAGGAAGTCCTCATGGAAGCTCCTCCTCTCGGTTCGGGTCCGGTGATTTCGCGGTGGGTGGAAGAACCGCTATAGGTCTTGTTGAGCGTTGCGGTGCGCGAAGCACGGTCGCCACACCCTCCTCACTATATCCGAGGGACCGCCGTGTCCCAGCAGAAACCCCCGGCCGATTGCGACAATTCGTTGCCGTTTTGCGACAGCTTTGCGGAGCGTCGGGACGCATCCGCAGTGTGCGTCAGGCTGCCTGCGCTGCCCCATTTGAAGGGAGTGGGGCCTTGTGGGGATTGTCATCCCCTGAGAAAATCTGGTGAAGCCGGGCAGCATGGCAGCCTCTCCCCACGGATGAAAGGAAGTTATGGCCGATTCGCGGAAGTCGGTGGTCATCAGCGGCGCTTCGACAGGAATTGGCGCTGCGTGTGCTTTGGATCTGGCCAAGCACGGTTTTCGCGTCTTTGCCGGGGTGCGCGACCCGGACGACGGACGGCGCCTGGAACAATTGGGTAACGGCGCGATCCAGGCCCTGCCCCTGGACGTGACCACGGCCGCCGATATCGCGGCAGCCGCGGCTGCCGTGGAAAAGGCGGTCGGGCCGCAAGGACTGTGGGGACTGGTGAACAACGCGGGCATCGCCGTCATTGGGCCCCTGGAATTGGTGCCGATCGAGGATCTCCGCCAACAATTGGAGGTAAACCTGATCGGCCACGTGGCCATGATCCAGGCCATGCTCCCCTGGTTGCGCGTGGCGCGTGGCCGGATTGTGAACATCGGCTCCTTCAACGGCTTCATGTCGCCGCCCTACTTCGCCCCTACGCCGCTTCGAAATATGCCATGGAGGCGATCACGGACAGCCTGCGAGTGGAATTGCGGACCTGGGGCATCGGCGTTTCGATCGTAGAGCCGGGCAGCACGGACACGCCGATCTGGAGGAAGAGCGGCGATATCTCGGCACGCATGAGCTCCAGTGTCTCGGCCGAGCGCATGCAACTGTACGAGAAGGACCTGAAGGCGGTGCGCGACACGGCCGAGAAGCTGGCGAAGACCGCCATGCCCGTGCGGCGAGTGACCTGGGCCGTGCGCCACGCGCTGAGCGTCACGCGTCCGCGCACGCGTTATCCCGTCGGACTGGAAGCGCGGCTCGCCATGCGTCTGGCGCGTCTCTTGCCCGATTTCGTGCGCGATTGGCTGGTGATGCGCGGGTTGGGCCTGCAGTAGCGGTTCGGGCGGGCGCAGCGCACCAAGGCGAGACTCAGCGGCTGAAGCGCGGGCCGATTCTCAAACGCGTTTGACGCTATCTGGCCGGCGAGGGGGAACGCTCGTGGCGGCAGAAGGCAGCTCGGGCGTGATTTCCGCCAGGCGCTGACGCAAGATCTGACACTCGGCATCGGCCAGGGCGGTGAACGGCTGGGCCATGCCGGCCTGGCAGATTCCCAGACAGGCCAAGGCTGATTTCAGCCCGGCCGTGACCGCCGCGCCGTGCGTGGCGAGGGAATAGACGGCCGAAGCCAAGCGCATGACTTGCGTGTGCAGCGTGGCGGCCCGATCGCGGTCTCCGGCCCGAGCCGCTTCGTACAACTCGACATACAGCCGAGGAAAGAGATTGGCGCCGCCGGACACGCCGCCATCGCCGCCCAGGAGCACGGACTCGGCCAGGAGTTCCTCGGGGCCGATCAATACGCTCCAGTCGGGCCGTTGCACCGCCAGCCGGCAGAGCTTGTGGAAGTAGATCATTTGTCCCGAGCTATCTTTGATGCCCGCGATCTGCGGCACCTGCATCAAGCGGCGAACCGTTTCCGGGGCGAAGCTGAGCTTGGTGTGGGTGGGCATGTTGTACAAGTACAGGGGCAGCGAGACCTCTCGGACCAGGTGCTCGACGTATCGCGCCAGGTCTTCCTGTTCGGCGGGGAAATAGGGGGGTGGAGCGAGGACCAGGGCCGCGGCCCCCACTTCGGCCGCATGCTCGGCCAGGCGCACGGATTCGGCAAAGGCCGTGTCGGTGATGCCAACCAGCACGGGCACTCGGCCGTTGACCTGCTGCACGGAACGCTGGATCATCTCGCGCCGCAGGCGATAGCTGAGGCTCGGCCCCTCGCCGGTCGTGCCCAGGACAAACAGCCCCGCCACGCCCCCGGCCAGCACATGTTCGATCAAGCGCGACAGTCCATCCGCGTCGAGCCGATCGGCTCGGGCCAATGGGGTCACAAGCGGCGGAACAACTCCACGCAACGGTATGGTGAGGGACATGGGAGGAGCTAGGGATTGAGGATTAGGGATTGGGGACTTCCAGGGATCGCCTATGGCTTACTTGTCAGCGCGTTCATCTCGTCTGCGGTCAAGGCGCGGTCGTAGAACCGCACTTCGTCGTAGTCGATCGGCGTGCTGGGTTGGCCCAGGGAATGAGTGTTGCCCAGCAACAGCGGTTCGTTGGAGCGGTAGATCGAGTTCACGTCGGCCGTACTGACCGGTCCGTTGAGCAGGGTCCAGGGGGTGGTTTGGCCCGGCTCATCGACCCGGCCATACCACTCGACGACGAGGCGGCCGTCGCGATTGCGCACGATCATCGCCACCTGGCACCACTGGCCGCAGGGCAAGGCCTTCTCGCTCTTGGCATCGGAGACGCTGGCCTTGCCCGTGCCGTTGGCCGAGACCTGACCACCCAGGCCAAAGGTATCGCGGCCTTGTTTCGGGTCGGAGGTCAGGTACATGCCGTAACTCCGCGCCTCGGGATCCTTGAATCGCCGTTTGTCGATCAGGCTGGGTAATCCGCGTGGCGTCTGGCTGACGCGGATGCGCGCCCAAAGGGTCAACTCGCGATCGGGAGACAGGTCGTCGGAACTGTGGGCTTGGAAGGCGGCCCCACGGCTTGCGGGGACGCGTGCCACCCCCTTTTCGACCGCGACCGCGCCCAGGGCTTCGAGCGTATCCGCGGCCACGCCTGCCGGTGCCTTGTCGGCCAAGGGGCCGGGGCCGGTCGACTCGAAGTCCCAAACGACCACGAGGTGTTTGTCCAAGGGGCCGGGGGTCACCGCCTTGCGCTGCTGGAAAGGATTGAGCATGTAGTAGAAGTGGCCGTCCTCGCCGCCGACCAGCAGGTCGCGCACGCCGTCCTTGTTCCAATCGACGGTGGTGGGGCTGGTGTCGTGTCCGGCCAGATGCCGGTCGGAGACCAGGCCCAGATCGCTGAACACGATCGTGCCTTCGGGCAGACGGCTGTGGCGCAGATCCACCTCGATATTGCGGAAGAAGCTCACATTGCGGCTGTTCAACAGCAAGTCAAAACGGCCGTCCAAGTCCCAGTCGGCGATGCAGAACTTGCGGCGCCCGCTGCGTCCGGCGCGGCCCGTGTTCAGTTGCAGCGGGGCGAAGCTGGCCTGTGCGCCCTCCGCCGAGCCCTTGCCATCGAAGGCGGCGCGGCCGGCGCCGTAGAACACACGTTGCGGCGGCAACAACAGCAACGTGCCGGCGGCGGACTGGCGTTGGAACCAGCATAGATACCCTTCCTGATCGAGAATCACCAGGTCGTTCAGGCCGTCGCCGTTGACATCATAGACCACCGGCCGCGTGCGCCACTGCGTCACCAGATCTTTGTCCTGCGGATCCCACCAGAACCACTGAGGCTTGGGCGGTTTGCCGGGCCACTGCACCTGGATCGGCGCGGCAGCGGCCAGAACCGGCTTCTGCCGCGTGCCCGTGTTGCGGTACCAGAGCACCTTGCCCCAGATGGAATTGACGACCAGGTCCGGCAGGCCATCGTGATCCCAGTCGGCGACGCTCAGCGTGGTGTATCCCCACTTGGCTTCGCACGGGCCTTGGATCGAGCCGTTGGGACCGGCGAGGATGCGAATCACCTCTCCGTCCGCTTCCAGGTAGCGTGGCGCAGCCCAGCGCGGCGGAACGCCCCCGTCCAGGTTTTCGATGAACCCGATGTAGCCCGCGCTGTTGCCGCAAATCAAGTCCTCGTCGCCGTCACCGTCCCAATCGACGCTTTCGGGGGAGACCAGGGCGCCGAACTTGAGGTTTTCGGCCTGCTGCTGGAACCAATGCGGGGCGGCGAAGACGGGCAGGCCTTTTTCTACCTTGCCGGTGTGCTCCAAGAGGGCCACGCGGCCGTCCTCCTGGCCCACGACCAGATCCATATCGCCGTCGCGATCCCAGTCGATAGCCACCGGATCGATCATGCACAGATCCATGCGCAGCGGCTGACCGTCCAGCAGGATCTTGCGGCCCGCGGCGTAAATGGGCTTCTGACGCGTGCCCACATTCTCGAAGTACGTCAACGTGTCGACAAACTCACCGCACAACAGATCCAGGTCGCCGTCGCCGTCGAAATCGGCGAAATTGGGCGAAGGCATGCCGAAGACGTCCACCGGCTTGCCCCCGGCCATCACCTTCACGGCCGCGGCGTAGCGCGGTTGTTCCTTCGGGCCCAGGTTGCGTACGAAATACACCAAGCCGTGCAAGGGGCCGCGGGTCCACTCACCCAACTCGTTGAAGGCGTCGTCCCAACCGTAATCGGTCCAGTCGCCCACGCCGACGATGATGTCCAGCAGGCCGTCGCCGTCATAGTCCACCAGTTTCCACTGGTTGGCCCGAACCTTGTTCGGATGTACATCCTTGAGCTGCACCGGCAACTTCTCGCCCGCCTCCAATCCCTTGGTCTTGAACTCGGGATGAGTCGTGCCTGGGGTGAGCACGACGGCCTGGCCGTCCACGTAGGAAACCTGGACATTGGCCTGGCCGACGCCGATCCACTTGCCCGGCCGGAACACGGGGAACTTGGGGTCGGGGCCGCAGTTTTCGAAGAAGTAGGTGCCGTTGTAAGGCTTGTCGTTGCAGGAGACGACCAGATCCAGGTCGCCGTCGCCGTCGAAGTCCATGGGCAAGGGCCAGGCCCAGAGGCCCACGCCCAGGTCGACCACGAACCCCGGATTGTTGTAGGGCACGCGATCCAGTTGCCGGTACCCGAAGGGTCGCGACGGGTTGGCATCTGGCTCGGCCGCCGCAGCCCAGGTCGATCCGGCCAAGGCCAGAACGCCCACCACCTCGATCCACCACTGACGATTCATGTTGAGCCTCCGTCGGGGAAGAAGCTGCCGGTTTTCGGTTATCTTTGCCTGGAGCACGCAGGCGGTTCGTTGTTCCACATTCCTCGTTCCGCACGGTTATTCCGTGCCGGGCTTACCCATCCAGCAGGGCGCCATGCTGCTCGACGCTGCGGCGGACCTCCTGCGGGTTGATATCGCGCAGATCGCACTGGCGTTGGACGGCGAGGGCGGCGGTAATGCCCGCCGCCTGGCCCATCATGGCGCAGGTCGTCATCACCCGGGCCGAGGAGAGGGCCAACTGCTCGGCCGAGAAGCAGCGCCCCGCCACCAGCAGGTTGCGCGCGTCGCGAACCAGCAGGCAGCGGAGCGGGATCTGGTAGGGCGGCACGCGTAATTCGTTCTTGGGGAGGATGTAGGTGCGTTTGTCATCGTCGGGCTTGTGGCCGTCCAGATAGAACACGCCGCGCGCGATCGCGTCGTCGAACTTTCGGCCGGCGCGGAGGTCTTCGACCGTCAATACGTAATCCCCCAAGACGCGCTGCCCCTCGCGAATGCCGATCTGCGGCGAACAGTGATCCAACAGCCAGGGCCGCTCGCGCTGGCGCTGATAGTAGTCCAAGACTTGCATCATCCGCTGCCGGGCGCGGATCTCGGCGGCGGTCATACTCTCGGTGTCCGACGAGTCGAACATGGGAATCTTGATCTTCAGGGCATTGCCACCGGGCCCATTGGGCCAGACGCTGGTCATGGGCAGATCCTCGGCATCGAGGATCGGCTCCAGCCACCCCTCGGGCATCTGCACTCGCACGTGCTTATCGTCGACGTGCCGCACGAAGAACATCAACGACATGGGCAATTGCAGACCGTCTTCCGGCCGGCCTTTGAGCGTAGTGCATCCCGCGGCGCGCGCCAGTTCGCCTTCACCGCTGCAGTCGATGAACTGCCGAGCGCGCAGGGCCTCAGGTCCCGACTTGCCGCAGACGATGCACTCGCTGATCCGGCCATCGCTCACGGCCGCGTCGACGAACCGCGTGTGCAGCAGCAGCTTCACCCCACGCTTCAAGAGCAACTCTTGCAGCACGACGGCCAGAATCTCGTGGTCGAATACGCGAGATTCCCGCTTTTCGTACGGCTGATAGCGGGCGATGGCATCGAATCGTTCCAACTCGGCCACAATCGCGTCGAAGACTTCGCCCTGACCGCGGGTCTCGCCGCAAAACGAGGCCACACCGCCCACCGTGGCGTTGCCGCCTGTGACCGCAAACCGCTCCACCAGCAGGACCTTGGCCCCGGAGCGCGCCGCGGCGCAGGCGGCCGAGACACCGGCCATGCCGCCGCCGATCACGGCCACGTCGGCTTGATAGCGGACCGGGACGCGCCGGTTCCAGGTGATTTGCTCGGGGGCGGGCGGCGTCCGACGGCTCGGCTCGGCGGGGGAAGAGTCGTTGCCGGTCGCCCAAGCCAGTCCCGCCCCCGTAGATGCCTGCAAGAACTCGCGACGTTTCATGATCGCCCTCCCTTATCTGTCGGTGAAGAGGTTTGGGCCAAACGCGTGGCACGCTCGACCCGTTCCAACTCTTGCAGCACGTCGTCGGGAAGGCTGCTGGGAAACGCGCGTTCGGGCCGGCCCGACGTCTCCTGGCGGTCGAAGTGCTCCAGGGTCTCGCGGAGACTGGTGCGGATGTGCTCGGCCATCGTCTGGCGAGCCACCTCGGCCTCGCCGGCGCGCACCGCCTCGAACACCCGGCGGTGATAGTCGTGGGCTTCGGCCACCACATGCCGGTCATGTTCCTGCCGCTGATAGCCGAAGATCCGCGTCAAGACACGCGAATCGGCCACAATCTTCATCAGCCGCTGATTGCCGCCGGCGCGGAGCAACAGCATGTGAAAGGCCATGTCGGCGGCCAGGAAGGCGCGCATCGCATCGTCGTCCAGGTGGTCGGCGCCCGCCTCTTCCATCTGGCGTGCGATGTGCGCGAATTGGATGCAGAGGGCCTCCAACTGGGCCATCTCGCCGCGCGTGATCCGCTGCGCGGCCTGGGCCACGGCATAACTTTCCAAGGCTTCGCGCAACTCATAGCACTCGACGATCTCACGCCGATCCGCGCGACGCACGATCGTGCCGAACCGCGGCACCTGCTCGACCAGCCCCTCCAGTTCCAGTTGTCGCAGGGCCTCGCGCACCGGGGTTCGACTGATGCCGATCTCGCGCGCCAGGGATTGCTCGGAGACCAAGGAACCGGCGGCCAATTGGCCCGACACGATCCGGTCCTGAATGAAACGGTAGGCGCGCTGGCGAAGATTGGGCTGGGTGACCAAGGTCGGCATGCCCCGCGGAGCAGGTCGTGAGAAACGTTGACGAACGCTGGTATACCAGCAGCATACCAGTCCGCACGACACGTGCAAGGGGGCGTGCCAGTCTTTCTTTGCACGCTCACCAATCAACCCTGGCCACCCATGCGCAGGGATACCGAAACGCTGGCTGGAAAACGGCGTTCCGGGTAGAGTGTGGGTGCTGGGGGGGCACGGCGCGGACCACGAGTCCCCTGTGGGGCTCCGTGGCGGTCACGCCCCAACTCCGTGGCCCGACGGCCTTTCCCCTTCTCAGAGACAACGAGGAGTGCCTTGGGTTCTGCATCTCTGGACTTGCCTGGCGATCGTGACGGCGGCCCGCGTCTGGCCTCGGTGCGTGTCGAGGCCGTGGCCTTTTGGCGGATGCGCACGCGGCTGGTCCGCACCACGCTGCACCAGGCCGTTCACCGTACGCGTTTGCGGCTGGCGCTGATGCTCTTCCTGAGCCTGCTGTTGTGGACGGTGTTGTTGGCCCTGTGCGTCGAAGGCTTTCAGTTCCTGGAGAGAGCCATCTGTGTGCGTGACACCTACGACCAGACCGTGCGCGGACTGTTCGGCATGTTCCTTGCATCCTTGACCGTAATGCTCGTCTTCTCTTCGGGCATCATTCTGTACGGTTCTCTCTTCTTCTGCGATGAGGCGCGATTTCTGATCACGCTTCCGGCGCGCGCGCAGCGGATCTTCGTACACAAGTTCCAGGAGGCGGTGCTGCTGAGCAGTTGGGGCTTCTTGCTGCTGGGCAGTCCATTATTCCTGGCTTTTGGGTTCGTCGGCGAGGCGCCCTGGTACTACTACCTTCTCATACCGCCCTTCATGGTCTCGTTCGTGTACATCCCGGCGGCACTGGGCGCCGCGATCTGCATGTGGATCGTCTATGCCTTGCCGCGACGCCGCCTGCTGATCGTGATTGTGGCCGGCTCGATCATGGTGGGGATTTCGATTTGGCTGGCCATTTCGCTATTCAGCCTGCCGGAGGGTCGGCTCCTGACCCCCACCTGGTTCTACGAGATTCTGGGCCGCCTGCAGTACACCGAGCAGCGTCTTCTGCCAAGCTGGTGGCTCAGCAGCGGGTTGCTGGAGGCCTCGCGCGGAGAGGTCGCCGAGAGTCTTCTGTTCCTGTTGCTCCTGGTGAGCAATGCCTTGTTCTTCCGGGAACTGGTGGCGGCCATGGCCGAGAGGCTCTATCGTCCCGCCTTCAGCGCCCTGCAGGGCTCGCAGAGCGGCCGAAGACGACCTCGATTGGGCGGCCTCGATCGGGGCCTGCTCCGGGCCACGAGCTTCATGACCTTGAGCCTGCGGTTGTTGTTGCTGAAGGACCTGAGGCTATTCCGCCGCGATCCGGTGCAGTGGTCGCAATTTCTGATCCTCTTTGGCCTGCTGTGCTTGTATTTTCTCAACGTCCGCCGATTCAATTATGACGTGCAGTACGCCGGTTCCGTGAACACGATCAGTTTTCTGAACCTGTCCGTGGTCGGACTGCTGCTGGCCATTTTCAACACGCGTTTCATCTTTCCCACGATCAGTCTCGAAGGACGCCGCTTCTGGATCCTGGGCCTCCTGCCGTTGCGGCGCGAGACGATCCTGTGGGGCAAGTTCCTCTTCGCCTCGCTGGCCTTCATGCTGCCTTGCTGCGCGTTGATCCTGTTGAGCGATCTCATGCTGGGCGTCCATGGAGTGATTGTGCTCAGTCACCAATTCACCTGCGCGCTATTGAGCGTGGGACTGTCGGGCATCGCGGTGGGTTTGGGGGCCAAGCTACCCGACTTTCGCGAACAGTCCCCTTCGCGAATCGCGGCCGGGTTTGGCGGCACGTTGAACCTCGTGGTCAGCGCCCTGTTCATCGCCATCATCGTGGCCGCGACGGCCCTGCCCTGCCATTTCTACTCCGCCCTCAACATCTACCGTCCGTGCATGCCGGCCGTAGCCACTGTGGCGAGCTACTTCTCCGCGTGGCTTTTGACCGGGACCGCGGTGAGCGTGGTGCTGACGATCGCCGCGACGGTCATCCCTATGCGGATGGGGTTCAAGGCCTTCCGGGAGCTGGAGTTCTGAACCGCACTTCGTCGGTTTGGAACGTCGTCTCGCCGTTAGGCTCCCAGAGCAGGAGGCTGCACACAGGTTCGACCGTGGTTTGGGACCGAATTCGCTGCCTGGGCGTCAGAAAACCTTGCCCAATTCACTCGCACCGCGAGACTCGGTGTCACCGATGGGGTTTAACTGCTTAGGGCAGACGGTGGGCCCAATCTGCGCCCCCACCACAGGGTTGACAGCTCGCCACGGTCTCTGACGTTTTTTTCTGGCATGCGCCCCGAATTGGGGATACGATCGAAGATGGCCTTCGCTTTGGCTGTGTCGCGCGGTCGGGCGAGGGAAAGGATCGAGGATCTCTTCTGATGATGTCTCTTCTGCGTGTGATGGCACCTGCGTTGCCTTTGGTGGCCCTGCTGGGGATCGTCTTCGGCCCGGGAGCGAACCGGGTCCTGGCGGCCGAGGCGGACCTGGTCGGCGTTTTGGCCTTGGCGGTCGAAGATGCGGCGGTCGATGAGTTGCAGTTGACCGAGGCGCAGCGTAAGGCGTTGCTGGGTTTGATCGACGCGCGCGAGGCGGAGGCCGTAGAACTGGTGTTGCGGATCAAGGGCCTCCCGCAGGAGCAGAGTGCCGCGCAACTGGCGGCCTTCCGCCGCGAATCGGAGACGCGTGGCCTGGCTCTGTTGACCGCCCAACAACGGCGGCGCGTGGAGACTCTGCGTGTACGCCGCTTGGGGCTGGCCGCCCTGCGCGAGCCGCAGGTATTGGATCGCTTACAACTGACCAGCCAACAACAGCAACAGGTGGATGAGTTGCTCAAGGCCCACGCGCCGCCTTCGGTGCGCGACGCCGGCAGCATGCCGCCGATGGCCGAAAAGGCCTTGGCCGAGATTCTCCAGCCCCAGCAGCAAGCGGCCTGGAAGTCGATGCGGAGCGATGCAGCGGCGGCCGATCCGGAGCACGCAAAGGAATCCGGCCAACCCAAGCCGCTCGATCCCGTGGCGACCAAGGAATCTGCGGAGCCCAAGCCGGCCGAACCGACAGCCGCCCCACCGCGTCCGCTCCCGGCAACGGCCGAGGCCAAACCCGGCCCCTCGGCCGAACCGAACTCTGTTGCGAAAGCGGTGGACGCCAAGCCCAGCGCCACCGCCGCGCCCAATGCCGCGGCCTTGGGCTCCAAGGCGACATCGAATGCGAGCCCAAGCGATGCCAAGCTACCGGATGATGCCGTTCGCCTGCGGTTCAGTTTCCGCTTTCAGCCGTGGAAGGACGTGTTGGACTGGTTCGCCCAACAGGCCGGTCTGTCGCTGGTGCTCGACGCGCCTCCGCCCGGTTCTTTCAATTACACCGACGACCGGCCTTACAGTCCGGCCGAGGCCATCGATCTGCTGAACAGCGTGTTGTTGACCAAGGGCTATGCCCTGGTTCGCCGCGAGCGGATGTTGATGCTGGTCAACTTGCAGGACGGAATCCCGGCCAACCTGGTGCCGATCGTCGAGGCCGAAGACCTGGAGCGCCGCGGCGAGTTCGAGATGGTCTCGGTGATCTTCGACCTGGAACGTCTCAGCCCGGAAGAAGCTGAGGCGGAAATCAAGAAGCTGCAGGGGCCGCAAGGTTCGCTGGTGGTGCTGGGCCAGGCGCGGCAGGTGCAGGTCACCGACACGGCCGGCCGCCTGCGAAACATCCGCAAGATGCTCAGGCGGATTGAGGAACCCGACGGCCCGCTGGGCCAGGTGCGGTCCTATGCCTTGCGGCAGGCCGTGCCGCAACAGGTCTTGGACGTGCTGCGGCAGTTGCTGGATATCCCGCCGGATCGCACCGCGGCGACCGACGGCTCGGTGCGCTTTGCGATCGACACGGCGAGCCAAAGACTGATCGTGACCGGCAAGCCAGAGAAGCTGGCGCGAGTCGAAGAGATTCTCAAAACCTTGGATATACCCGTTTCGGGCGGGACGAGCGGCCTGAGCGTCGGGGCGCCACAACTGGAGGTCTATCCGATTGCCGGCGCGGACCCGGAATCGGCACTGAAGGTCGTGCAGACCTTGCTGGCCGGCCAACCGGACGTGCGTTTGTCGCTGGATCCCAAGGCGGGAACACTGGTGGCTTTGGCCCGGCCCGATCAGCAGGCCACGATCCGCGCCACGTTGGATCAGATGCAGCGTGACGGGCGCAAGGTGGAAGTCATCCCTTTGGGACGGATGGACCCGCAGTTGGCCGTCGTGGCCGTGAACAAGCTTTTTGCCGAGAGCGGCGGCCAGGCGCCGCAGGTGGACGCCGATCCTTCCAGCCGGCAACTGCTGGTGCGTGGCACGGCATCCCAGGTGGCGCAGATCCGCGTTGTGCTGGAGAAGATGGGCGGCGGTCCCGACGGTAAGGTGGGCCAACAGGCCAGCACGCTGCGTCTGTTGCCCTTGTACGGCCGCAATGTGCGTCAGACCCTGGATCGCGTTCAGGAGATCTGGCCGACGATGCGTGAGAACAAGGTCCGGGTCGTGAGCCCCGGGACCATGATCCACGAACTGCGCCCCAGTCAGGATGACGAGGACGCGAATCCCACCGGAAGACCGGCGGTCGCGGATCCGGACCTGCTGCAACGGCTGATGGAAGCGCCCCCCAAGCCGCTGCCGAGCGCGGCACAGCCGTCGCCAGCCAAGGCGTTGCCCGGTCACGGGCCCAGCGGCAGCCCAGCCGTTCCGGGCCCATCAGCGCCCGCCAGTCCAGCGTCGCCCCCACCGGCAGCCCGACCCGAAGGGGCACCGCAGCAGCCCGCCCCGAGCGGAAAGACGGCCCTGCGCACGAGGGTCCGAGCGCACCTGGTGAGCCAGGCCGTGGAGAAAGCGACCCCCTCCTCGTCCGACTCGCCCCAGCCGTTCGAGAAGGAGAAGCCGCCCCAGCCGGCCCCGATTCTGGTTGCAGCCGGACCGGGGGGCGTGCTGATTGCCTGCGAGGATACGGAAGCGCTGGACGCCTTCGAGCAGTTGTTGAGCCAACTGGGCAGCGGCCCGATCGCCGGCGGCAGTCCCTTGACCATCTTCTACCTCAAGCACGCCAAGGCCGCCGCGGTCTCGGAGACATTGGACCAGGTCTTCGGTGGCGGTACGAGCGGTACGTCCGGCGGAGGCGGATCCTTGTTGGGTGATTTGGCTGGCGCGGCCCTGGGTGACGCGGGCGGAGGCATGGTGGGAACGTTGCTGGGATTGGGCGGCGGTTCGATCACTCCCAGCGGCAGCGTACGGATCACCCCCGACACGCGACTGAACGCCCTGGTCGTGCAGGCCAATCCCGCCGACCTGGACATGATCGAGGAGTTGCTGAAGATCCTCGACCGCAAGGGGAGCCCAGAGGAGGTCGTGGTGGAACCACGACCGCGGATCATCCCCGTCTACCACACGGGCGCTGCGGACGTTGCCGAGATCATCAAGCAGGTGTATCAAGACCGGATGACCACCAGCGCCGCGACAGGCGGCAATCGTTCACCCGGTCCCCAGGAGTTCTTTGCGATGCTCCGCGGCGGCTCGCGGCGCGGCGGCAGTTCTTCGCGTAACGCGCCCGAGGAAGTGCAAAAGATGTCCGTCGGCGTGGATGAAAAGACCAATGCCCTGGTGGTGGTAGCCCCGGACCCGCTCTTCCAGGAGGTCAAACAACTGATCGAGCAACTGGACGACGCGGCCGTCGATTCCAGCCAAACGATGCGCGTCGTGACGCTGGAACGAGCCAGTCTGCCGGCGGTGCAGCGAGCCTTGACGGCCATGATAGGTCCGAATATCCAGACCACCGCCGGCGCGCGCCGCAGTGCGACCCCGACCGCGAGCGGCACGCCCGGCGGCGAATCCTCGCAGGGCGAATTCCGCTCCGGTTTTCCATTTCCGGGCTTCCCGGGAGGATTCGGATTGCCCGGCTCTTCGTTCGGTTTTGGACGGTTTGGCGGCCCTTCGGGCCCGTCATCGGGTGCGTCGGGTCCGTCGATGGGACCGGGTTCAGGTGCGCCCTCGGGCGGGATGGGCCCTGGCGGAATGGGGCCATCGGGCGGCGGACCGCCGTCGGGGTCCGGGCGTTCGTACGGCGGCCGTTCCAGCCGTGGCGGCGAACCCGGCCGGTAGTGTGCCGCTACCCCAGCCACCAGGCGGCCAGCCCCAGGTAGCAGAACAGCGTGGCTATATCGGTCAAGGCCAAGGCAATCGGCCCCGCCGCCACTTCTGCATCCCGGCGCCACCAGGCCAGGACTGTGGGCACGATCAGTCCGAGCACGGCCGCCGTGGCCACGGCTAGCCCAATGCTGCAGAGCATGCACAGCGCGATCTGCGCGGTGCCTCTCCAGGCCCAAGCCACCAGGGCGACCATCGCGCCGCCGGAGACGCCGATCATCGCGCCGATGGGTGACTCGCGAAGCAGAGCCCGGCCCAGCGTCACCCAGTTAGGCCGCTGCCCCTGCTGCAATTGGAGGGTCAAGGTGAGGGACTGGATGCTCACGCTCTCGGCGAGGGCCAGGACCACCGGGATGAACAGTGCCAGCACGATCACTTCCTGCAACAGGCCGGTGAAGAGGCTGGCCAGAAAGGCACAGATCAACCCTCCGGTGATATTGCACAACAACCAGGGAAATCGCCGGCGAAAGACGGTCAGCACCCCGGCTCGCCGCACTTGAGCCAGACGCACACCGATAAGGGCGAATGCGTCGTTGCTGGCGTTGCGGTCGGCCAGATCGATCACTTCGTCCGTGTACAGGTTGACATCGACGATGCCCAGGATCTTCCCCTTGGCATCGACGATCGGCAAGGCCAGCAAGCGGTGCAGGATGAACAACTCGCAGGCGTCCATCAGGGTCGCGTCGGCAGGCAGCTTGACCACTTCGCGGATCATGATGTCGGCGACCGGCGTGTCGGCGGCACTGAGCAACAGCGCTCGGGTCGGCACCACGCCGCACAGCCGGTTCTGATCGTCGACCACATAGAAGTAGACTACCTGGCCTTCTATGGTCTCGCCACGCAGATGGGCCAGGGCCTGGGCAACCGTGTGCCGCACCAGGATCCGTGCGAAATCGGTGCGTGCCGACGACAATACCGGCGTCCCGAAACGATCGGTAGGCAAATCGTTGGCCATACTTAGAGCCGGTCCGAAAGCCTGTCGGCAGTTCGGTCCTGCAGGGCCGCCCGAGGTGGTTGGGGTGGTTTCAGGATCGATTCTTACTGGGGGCAAGACGATTCAGGACGAGTCCCGCGACAGCCCGACCTCACGCCGCCCGGACCAGCGATTCCCGATCGACCGGGACGCTCTTCAAGAACTGGCCATCCTGATTGAAGAACTCGATCGCCGGGTTGTCGGCAAACCAAACGGCGCGGATCGAATCGTATTGGAAACGGCAGCCAAGGTGCGTAGGATCGCGACGTAAGAGGCGTTCTTCCAGGCGAGTGCCATCGGCGGGGGCTGCTTTTAACTCTCCCAGGGTAGCCAGAACGATATGGCGAATGGCATCAACAGGCAGGGAATCCATGATCTCGAACCACTCCGACTTAATCCGCACCCCTGGAGTCGCCGTCGGCTCAACCGGGACCAAAGCCCTGAGCATGGCGGACGCTTCCGGGTTCGGTGTCCCAGAAGATAAACGCCAACATCGGCCTTCCATCCATGAAGATTTAGTCGTGGAGCGATAAACCGAGATGCCTTACCTAGACTCTCCATTCTCCATAACCATAGGTCGCTTCTGGCAGTCAAGTATGGCGCGTGCTCGCCAGCACACCCCCATCCTGGCGGTGTGCCTGGGGCTCACGCTCTGTCACTTGGCCTGCCAGGCAGCGGAATCCCCCTCTATCGATGTGGTGCTTCGATCACCTGCCGGTCCATTCCTGACAGCGTCCGGCGGCCCGTTGCGGCCCGGTCCTTGGCTGCCGGGGCCGGCGGAGATCTTCCGCATGCGCGCGCAGCCTCTCCATGCAGGAACTCACCGACAGGGCGAATCCGTGACACTCTCCGCGCCGTGCCCAACGCCTGGGCCCATCCCACTCGTCTTTACCGATGGCAACAAAGTCCAGGTGCTCCAACCCGGCGTCCCGGCCATCGCCGCCGATCTCTACGCCTGGAGCGAGTTGCCCGCCGGGCTTGTTTCCACGCTCAACACGGTGGTGCGGGTCCTGGCCCAGGAGGAATTGGCCGATCGGCAGTACGACAAGACCAAGACGCGCAAGCGAGAGCAAACGCTGGAACTGCCCGCGCCGACGCTCCGCGACCTGCGCCGCAAGAAGACGCACCATATCCGCGGCCTGGAAGAGGAATATCAGATCCAAGCCCGTTTGAAGGGGGAGCCCAAGATCGAAGTGCTGCGGATTCCGTATCTTCGGCCCTACGGCAAACCGGGCGAAGGCTGGCTGCTGTTTGAAGTCCGCGCCAGCGTTCCTGTTCAGGGCCGCGTGCGTTACAAGATCCCGGATGTGCTGAGCGCATCGACCGGCTACGACACGATGGTCGAATTGCGGCTGATCGGGCAGGTGCGGTTGCAGAAGGCCGACGGCAAGCTCTCCGTCGCGCCAGCCGAGGCGTTGCAGGTGGATCTGAGGCTGACCGGCTTGAAGCTGTCGAACGACCTGCTGAATGCGCTGCGCAAGCTGATCGAAGAGGCGATCAACCACGAATTGCGGGACAACGAACCTCGCGTGCTGCAGCAGGCCAACAAGGCGATTCAGAAGGGGATGCAGGCTCGCGAGTTCCAGCATCCGCTGTTGAAGTTCCTGGTCTTCCCCTGAGAGCCGGTCGGGGGCAGCTCTGCATTTGCAGGATCCGCGGTCCGCATGAGCAAGAAAATAAGCCGGCGCGCTTTCCGCTAGACGAGCGACATGCGACAGCATGCTGGGCTGGGCCGATGACTGCGGCGATCGGACCCACGGGGAAAGGCTCGTCTGTGTACGCGGCTTGCGCGCCGGCCTGGCGGTGAACGATGTTGTTCTCTATGGCGGCTCCTTGATTATGAGGGGGGACGGGGCCGGAGTCGGCACGGGGGCAGTGCCCCGTAGGCAACCGCTCCGGACTGCAAGTCTTCCTGCTGCATTCGCAGCCGGCGGCGGCGGTCTACGGCACTCAGTTGGCGACTGAGTGCCGCTGGGTCGGGCCCGGACCGCGCGAGCCTCGCGTAGTTCGCGTGCATCCAACACACATCGAGGGAACCCACAGCTCGAATCATGGCACCACAGTCGGCTTTGTCCCCGGCCACGGCGGCCATCCGCCGCGCGTGAACCTGTGCAACTGACCCAAGAGACCGCGAGATCTCTTCCGAACATCAGCGACCAACGAAAGCGACACGCGAACTGACGAGCCGGGCTCGCGCAGGTCAGTCGCCCTCTGTGACACCGCACTCGACGACCAGGAGTCGCCGCGAGAATTCCTCGCCGCACGAGGAGTCCGGAGCCGGCCGAGCTTTCGCTCCTCTCCACTCCGTTCTCGCGTCGCCTGGTACTTGGATATACACGGCGTGAAGACCAAGTCAAAAAACTTGAGGAAAGTTTTCGGCAATTTTTCGCGAACGTTTCTGCGCGGCGCACTCGTGCAACGGATGCGGGCTTGAGAGAAAGAGCGGAGGCTCTTCGGCTGAGTGGAAGGCGTCCTGTCGTGCCGGTTTCAACACCGCAAACCGGGCCGCGCGTGATGCGCCACGAGCGGGTGTGCGCGACCAGCCTTCCTGTTCGGCCGACGCATCACGATCCTCCGCGCTTGCATACGTCGCAGACCTTGCCGGACTCGCTCAGGATGCCCCGAAGGAACGCTCTGCCGGTCCCAAAGCCTGCCGGCAGTTCCGCTCTGCAGGGCCGCCCGACGTGGCGATGATGGTTCTGGGACAGGTGCTTTCTGCCACCGCTGCGAACCCAGGACTTCTTCGGGCGTTCGTCACGGCGCCGGGCGGCCGGACATGTCGTAGTCCAACGTGAAGCAATGCTGGTCGGCCTGCGTGACTCTGTCCGTGCTGCGGCAGAGTTCGCCGCTACGAGAATCAATGGTGTAAACCTCGATCCGGTTCTTTGCGGGCAGGAAGCGGTTGACACGGAGCCAGTTCTTGTGGTAGTCCGACATCACCTCGTGGACCGGCTTGCCGTGCTCGTTGGGCGACACCTGGCGCAGGGCCTGAGTGCGACTCTGGTCGCCAGAGAAAACGATGAACAGGTTGTCATGCTTGGAGAAGCACTTGTCCCACATCTGCTGGGGCGAGTTCCCGCGCGTGCCGAAGTCCTTGTTCCACTGCATGCGGCCCTTGGGTGCGTCGGCGAAGTCGCTGGCCTTCTTGGGCTTTTCGCGCGGTCCCAGGCCCATGTGCGTGGTGATCAGGGCGCGCCGCGCGGCGTACTTGCGCAACATCTGGTCGGCCCAGCTCAACACCTCGTCGGGCGCATTGCAGGCCAGGTGCAGGAAGACAAAATCCATTCCGCCGGCGGAGAAGAGCTGGCAACTGTTGGCGTTGTTCCCCAGGTTCTCCTCGTCGGGGCCGGAGTAGGAGCCGGCATACCAGGCACAACCGGCAAAGCGACTGGCCGGAAAATTCTGCTGAAAGAGGCTGCTGTCGCCGCTGGCCTTCATGTCATGGTTGCCCACGGCGATTCCGTAGGGCACGCGGCCGTGCAGGCGGTCCATGCACTCGCGAGCCACGGCCCACTGTTCGGGAACGTTGCGGTCCACAATGTCTCCCACGTGGGAGACGAAGACGATCCGCTGAGTTTGCAGGTTTTCGACGATCCAGCGCGTGTGGATCTGGAAAGGCTCGTTGGTCACCGGATCTTCGCTCTTGGGCTGGGCCTTGGTCCCCTTGCCACGATAGTCCTGGGTATCGGGAATGACGACAATCGTGAAGGAACCTTCCGGGGCGGGCCCCAATAGGGTTTCCTGGCTCGCTGCCCAGCGGCCGCCAAACACCACAAACACCATCGCCACGCCCAGGAGTCGCATCCAACGCTGCATCATGTTTTCTCCAGCCATCAAGGTTGCTGCCAAGCGGTCCACACGTCATCGAACCAACGATCATACGCTTGCTGCATTGGGCGCACCATCTCGGGATGCGCGCCGGCCAGGTCCCGGGTTTCGCCCGGATCGGCCGCGATATCGAACAACTCCAGCCGCGACGGACCTTCAATCGTCAGCGGTCCGCGTCCCTGGGCCGCGCACAATTCGGCATACTTGCGGCGAATATGAGCCTGGCGATCGGCGATGCCCGCCGCTTGCACCAGTTTCCAACGCTGATTGCGCACGGCAAAGCACATCCCCTTTTCCGGCCGGGGCGTGCCTTCCCACTGAAAGAAAAGGGTGCGGTCAGGCCAGGCGACAGCGGCGTTTTCGAGCAAGGGCAGGAGGCTCACGCCGTCCCAAGATACGCTGGGCGGCTTGGGCACGCCACAGGCGTCGAGGATCGTGGGCATCACGTCGATCAGGGCGGCGATGCGATCGACCTTGGTTCCGGGCGGCAGCCGTCCTGGCCAGCGGAGGAAACAAGGCACGCGAATCCCGTTTTCGTAGACCGTGCCTTTCAACCCGCGCAGTCCCGCCATGTGGCGTTGGGGCGTGGTCGAGCCGGTGCACGGTCCGTTGTCCGAGGTGAACCACACCAGGGTATCCTGTTCCAATTCCAACTCGGCCAGCGCAGCCATCAACCGGCCAAAGTTGTCGTCCACGCTCTTGAGCATGGCCCAGACTTTGGACGTGGGTTCGTCCAGTCCCGCCTGCCGGAAGGGCTCAACCGCCGCGGGGGCGACTTCCAGCGGAGTGTGGATCAGGTTCGTGGCCAGATAGAGAAAGAAGGGCCGGTCCTTGTTCTGCCGCACGAAGGCGATGGCGTGGTCGGCGAAGATATCCATGCAATACCCGGGGATCTTCACCGCCTGACCGTTGTGCAGCAGAGCGGGATCGAAGTAGGGGCGCGGAGCGATTCCCCGGTAGCTGAGCACTTCCTGAAAGCCTTGCTCGGCGGGGCGATGCGGCGACGCATCGCCCAGGTGCCACTTGCCGAAGAGGCCCGTCGCGTAACCGGCGGCCGCCAAGGCCTCGGCCAGGGTCACCTCCTCGGACTTCATCTTGCAGGCATCGCCGAAGACGTCGACCACGCCCGTGCGCAGCGGATAGCGCCCGGTGAGCAAGGCCGCACGCGAAGGCGAGCAGACGGGACAGGCGTAGAACTGCGTCAATTCCAGCGACTGACTGGCGAAGCGGTCCAGGTGCGGTGTGCGGACCAGCGGGTTGCCGTGGCATCCCAGGTCACCGAACCCCTGATCGTCGGTCAACACGAGCACCACGTTCGGTGGGCGCCGCGGTCTTTCGCTGCCGATGGCCGGCCATGGCCTCGCCAGCCACGCGACCAGCAACAGGCAGGCAAGGCCGAACCGCAAACACCGCTTGGTCATGATTCGGCTCCTGCACCAACAGAAGGTCTCGGCCGACGAACCGTGTTGCCGCAGGCGATGCGCGGACCTGATGGCCACCGCGCATGCCGTGGCGTGCGGAACGACGCGCTACTTGGCCGTCTTGCGGCGCCGGCCGCGGCCCGAATAGGAATCGGTCCAACTCTTGCTGCCGGAGTCGGCCGGTCGCAACTCGGTCCCCGCGACGGCAGCGTGCAGCACACGACCAATGGTCGTGTTGTCGACATACGCGCCGCGAACGGGGTCGATGGCCACGATCGACTTGCTGAGCTTTTCGCTCCCCGTGCCGCGTGCATAGACGGGCACGAGGCTATTGGTGTGACTCTTGGAGTGGTACTTGAGTCCGGGGACCTTGCCGGGGCCCAGGTTCACGATCGGATCGAAGGGTTTGGTGTCCGAATTCGGTCCCCACAGCAGTCCGGTTTCGTGGTCGGCCGTGATGATCACCATGGTCTCGCTCCAATTGCTGTGGGTTTCGACCCATTGGACGACGGCCTCGACCGCGGTGTTGAAGTCGGCCATTTCCTGGAGCATCCGGCCCGGCTGATTCTTGTGATTCGCCCAATCCACAGCGCCCCCTTCGACCATCAGGAAGAATCCCTTGGGGTTTTCGTCCAGGACGTTGATTGCCCCGCGGACCATGGTGGCCAAGCTGGGGACATTGGCATTCAGGGGCGTGTCGGCGGTGGGGTCGTCGGAAGTCGCGGCGGCGCGCGCCTGCTGGAGCGTTGTCGCGGCCTGCGCCGTACCCAGGACCTTGGCCGGAGCCGGCCCGCTGGTGAGCGCCTCGAACTCGGCCTTGGTGGAGACTGGTCGGAAGCCCTGGTAGGTGTCACCAGGTCTGGCGCGTGCGGCTTCGATGGCCAGCCAGGTCTCGCGTCCGCCCACGTACTTGTATTCCTGCTTGTCTTCGCCGCCCTGGCGCGCGGCCTGTTTGGCGTCGTCAGTCTTCTTCCCGTCGGCCTTGGCGTCTGCGATGGGCTTCTTCTTCGCAATTGGCTTCTTGACCTGCCACGGCTCGCCGTTGTTGTTGAAATCGGGATTGCCCGCGCCCATGATGACGTCCAAAACACCGCCTTCCAGCATCTGGTTGGCGATCGACTCGTAGTCGTCGCGTTCGGCGACGTGCGCGTTGCTCGCCCCGGCGGGCGTAGCGTGCGACCATTCGACCGTGGTAATCACGCCGGCCGCCTTGCCCGCCGCCTTAGCGGCCTCGGTTATCGTGGGCTGGATCGGCGCATCCTTGTCGCTCCAGTTGATGGCGTTGTTGAAGGTCTTCTGGGCCGTGGAGAGGGCCGTGGCCGCGGCCGCCGAGTCGGTGTAGCCGGCCTTGAGCCAGGCGTAGCCCTCGACCTTGTCCCAAGCCTTGGCCGAGCTGTAGATCACAACGGGATCCTGGACCCCCGTTCCCAAGGGCTTCTTCGACGTATTCAAGGGAAAGGTGGAGCAGGCGTATTTGACCCACCCCGGTGCATCGTAGACCTGTGTACCGCGCTTGGTTGCGGGATCCCACTTGCCCTGGTACATGCGCGCGGCGTCGAAGACGTTGAATCCCGCCCCATCCGCGATCATGAGGATCACGTTCTTAGCGGCCCAGGTCGGGCTGCACAGCACAACGGCTATCAGGATTGCCAGGACTATCGTTCCCTTGCCACAGCACACCCTTGCACGCATGTCTCGCTCCCTTCTGACTGTTTTCTCGTTGCGCCCTTATCAGTACAGGTAGTACTGGGCGCACCGCCACCTGCATTTCCTGTCCACATACGCGGGAGGTCATTCTGCTCCCCTCTTCTGTAATGGACGGCGTGTCTCAAAGCAAGCCCCGGGGCGATATGCCCGATACGGCGTCTTGTGGCTGCGCCGGCCGGTCGATATCCTGACGAGTGTGCCCCCTAACAATGAGGTATTTGCATGACGAACCAGGTCCAGTGCCCGAACTGCGGTCAACGTGTCGCGGCCCCCGTCGTGATGCAGGAAGAAGTCGCGTCTGCAAAGGCTTCACCTCCAGGGATAATGGTGGTAGATCAAGGGGACAACCCATTTGCCTCGCCGGCAGCCGATCTGACGATGCCGGACGAGGCGCGGAACCCGGCGGTCGCCATGGCCGGGGTGTCGAACGCCCTGCGCGGCACGGCTCCCTGGGTGACCTTTCTGGCTGTAGTCGGATTCTTGTTCACTGCGATGATGGGCGCGCTCTCGATCGGGACGGCGATCTCATTGTCGCGCATCGGAGCCTCCACAGCGGCATTGGCGTTCTTCCTCTACGGATTCGCCACGCTAATTTTCGGCGTCTTATCCGCCCTGCTGTGGTCGTATGGCAGCCGCATCCGCGCATTTTTGCGGAGCGGGCAGACAGCGCACATGGAATCCGCCCTGCGCGCCCAAAAGGTCTTCTGGCAGTTGGTTGCGATCCTGGCAGTCTTGTACGTGCTCGCATTGTTCACCGTGCCCATAATAACCTTCGCCATGATGCGGAGCGTGCCCGACTAGGGCCTGCGAAATCCTTGTCGCGGTGCGCCGGCGATGCTATTCTGACCGGTACCCCGCCCCAGCCCATCGAAAGGCCCACCCATGTTGCTGCGCGCGACTCTGATGCTCTGCTCGCTGTTGCCTGCCGCCAAGGCCAAGGATCCGACGCAAGAGCGTCTGGCGGCCGAAGCGGCCCTCGTGCAGCAGTGTGCGATCCGGCAGGTCAAACCTCTGGCCCTGCGCACGCCAATCGTCGACGAAGGCCGCGCTCAGGCGATCCTCTGTCACGCCGATGAGCCGGCCTGGCGCGACGCGGCCCTGCTAATCCAGCAAGCGGTACGCGAGGCGACCGGCGTCGAATTGCCGTTGAAAACCGACAAACAGATCACGGCCGAGCAATTCGCCGCCAACCATCTGATCCTCCTGGGCCATCTGGACAATCACTGTTGGGTCGCACGCCTGTATCACAACTTCTTCGTCTGCCTGGACCAGGGCTTCACGGGACGCAAGGGCTATGAGCTTCGCACCGTACACAGTCCTTTCGGCACGCAGCACAACTACGTGCTGGTGGGCGGCAGCACGGCCGAGGGCACACGCCGGGCGGCCGAGGTCTTCGCCGCGCTGCTGCGCAAGCAGGGCAAGCAAGGGCAATTGAGCATCGACCGGCTGCTCGATCTGCAGCTCGATCCAGACCAGCGCCAGGGCGCAATCCTGGAGCCCTTGAGCGACAAGCTGGCCGCGGCAGCCACCGAAAAAGGCCGCCGCCTGTTCGCCAGTCCCGGCCAAGGCCGCTCGGCCGTGGGCGTGCTGCTCGATTACGGCATGCGTTACCACCGCACGGGCGATCCGGCCTGCGCGACCGTGGCGCGCGAACTGTTCCTGGCTCTCGAAGAATACCACCGCGCCGATCCGTATATCGTGGCCAACGGCATGACGCGCTATGACCGGGATTTCCGTGACGCCTACACCTACGAAGTGGCAATTATCTGGGACCTGATCGAAGAGTGCGGGCTGTTTTCGGATGCCGAGAGGCTGGCGATCACGAATCTCATCGTCCGCTTGGGCCTGGAGTGCGTGGTCTACCAGGGCTGGAATCGACCGGGCGCGATGGAGCGTTGGGCGGCCAACAAGCATATTGTCCACAACCACCTGACGTTCCCCGCGACGGGCGTGCTGTTCGCCGGCAACTACCTGAAGCGCCACTACCAGGTCGAGTATGTCAACGACTGGCTGACCGTGGCGCGTGGCATCTTCAATGGCCAGAAGCATTGCAGCAAGCCGATGGAGGACTCAGCCGCCTATCAATGGCTGCCCGTGATCCACACCATGATCTACAGCCTGGCCGAGAACGACCTGACCTTCTTTGAGGAAGGCCATGCGCGCGAGGCGGCGGACGTGGCCTTGATGGTCATGGACAACGCCGGCTACCAGGCGGCGTTTGGGGACCATTCGGCTTTGACCAGCGCGTCGTGTATTGCGCCCGTGTTGCAGGTGTGCGGTTGGTACTATCGTTCGCCGGGCTACGTGTGGGGGTCGTTTCTGGCGGGGCGTAGCACCGAGTACTACGTGGGCAATCCGTACAATTCGAGCCTCCAGCCCGAACCGCCGCGCGAGCACGTGGGCCTGCGCGTCGCGCGCCTGCCGCTGGAGTCCTACGAATACGCCAGGCGGGGCAACGTCAAAGGCCCGGGGCCGAACCTGCCGTTGGAGCAGGTCTTCGACAAGCTCAGCCTGCGAGGCGGCTGGCAGCGCGACGACGAGTACTTGATGCTCGATGGGCACGGCCGGGGCAACCACATGCACTTCGACGTGAACGCCATCATTAGCTATGCGGCCGGCGGCTGTCCGCTGCTGGTCGACGGCGAGTACATCAAGAGCCTGCCTAAGTATCACAACAGCCTGGTCGTCATGCGCGACGGTGCCGCCGCTCCCGCGCCCGCCGTGGCCGGACTGGGACGCGCCGAGGATTTCGGCTCCGCGGCTTACGCCCGGACCTGGGTCGACGACTACACCGGAGCGCAGTGGACTCGCAGCCTATTCTGGCGGCGGAACGACTATCTGCTGGTCCGCGACGAGGTCCGGGCCGACAAGGCGGGGCGTTACACGCTGCGCTGCTGCTGGCGGCCTTGGGGCGAAGCCACATTGCACGACGAGGGGCGGTTGGAGGTCAAACACGCGCCCATGCGGTTGACGCTGGTCAACGCCGATGGCGCACCGGCCACCCTGGAGAAGCTCAAGACCGTAGCCGATCTGCCCGTGAGTTGCCTGGCACAGCAGGTCAGCCTGGACCTGAAGCACGATCAGGCCTACCGTTTTGTGAACGTGCTCCGAGCCGAGCCCTTGGAAGGCCCGGGGCAACTGGCGGTCCGCGCGATTGCTCCAGAGGCCTTCGTTGTCCAGCGCGGCGTCCTTTGCGATGTGGTGGCCTTTGGGCCGGGCCAGGACCGGCTGCCGGGTCTAAGCACCGATGCCGAAATGCTGTTGCTGGCCGATGACCGCCTGCTGCTGGTGGGCTGCTCCCGGTTGAACTGCGAAGGCGCGACAGTCCAAGCCGAGACGCCGATCAGCATCGATTTGGATCTGGCGGCCAAGACGGGCCGGCTGATCGCCGCGACCGCGACGCGCCTGACGTTGCGTTTGGCGCCCGGGTTCCAGGTGACGGCGGCCGACCAGACCGCCACGGCCGACGCGTCCGGCAGCCTGACCCTGTCTGTGCCGGCCGGCAGCACACCCCTTGCACTCAGCTCTGCCCCCCCCTTGGCCTGGCTGCGCGCCGCGCACGGCAAGCTGGTCGCGCTGCCGACCATGCCACCAACCAAAGTGGCCGAACGGTCCACGGGATCGTCGCTGCCGGCGGCCTGGCAACACCCGGGCGTCGAGCCGCCTTTGGCCCCTTTGGCCATCCAAAGCGTCAAATCCAGCCGGACTGCCTCCAGCAACCGGCCGGTGGAAGATCTGATCGACGGCAAGCGAAGCGGTTCAGTCCATTCGACCATTTGGAGCGCAGGCAGGGGAGTGGAAATCACGCTGGAACTGGCCGAAGAGGCCGACCTCCGCGGCATCGCTTTGTACGAATGGCAAGGCAACCCGACTTGGGGCATCGGCGACCGACAGGCGCAAGTGAGTTGCGATGGGTTTCAAAGCGATATTCGCGAGGTGCCTGGCCCCTTCTCGATCGCGGGGCGCGTGGGGAGCAGCGGCAGCGAAAATGTACGCATGGAGGCCGCGCTGAACCAAAAAGCGCGCCAGGTGCGGATCAAGCTGGCCCCAGCCAGTGAAAAGACTTCGTGCTATCTCTCAGAAGTCGAGCTGCTGGGCGTGCCCCAGGGCAAGCATGTGCCGTTGAACGCCATGACTGCCGGCGACCTCGACGGCGATGGAACAAGCGAAATCGTTGTCGCCGGCGAGTCGGGGCGCGTGATGGCCGTCTCGGCCAAGGGCGTGCCGCTCTGGAATTACGACACGCGGGGGGCCGCCGCGGTCGATGCCCTGGCCTGCGCCGACGTCGACGGCGACCGGCGCTGCGAGGTTCTCTTCGGTGGACGTGGCGAGCGCGTGGGCCTGATCGACGGCCAGGGTCAACTCCGCTGGGAGGCCAAGCCGGCCCGTTATCGAGGAACGGCCAGCGATGTGCGCACGGTCTTCCCCGGCGATGTGAACGGCGACGGCCGGCCGGAGGTGCTTTGCGGCTGCGTGAGCTGGCAGTACTTCGCCTACGATGCCCAGGGCAAACTCCTCTGGCCAAGCGTGATCTACGCCCATTCGGCCACGGTGGGCTGCGCCAAGGACCTGGACGGCGACGGCCAGGACGAAGTCATCGCCGGCAACGCCTACTATCAGCTCAACGTGCTGCGGCCCAATGGCCGGCGGCTGTGGGTCGCGGCTACCGTCACACCGGAGATGACGGCGGTCGCCGCCGGCAGTGTCGACGCGACGCGCTCGCCCAAGGTCTTCTGCGGCATGGATGGCGGCGACCTGTTCTGCTTCGACGCCAAGGGCAAACAACTCTGGCGTGTTAACCTGGGCGACAAGGTCACGCGGATCGCGCTGGTCGACGTGACTGGCGACGGGATCGACGAGGTGGTCTGCGCCGCACAAAGCGCCCAAGTCGTGGCCTTGACCGGTGCGGGCAAGATCCTCTGGCAAACGCCTCTTCCTGGCGGCGTCTACGATCTGGCCGCGACCGGTACTGGAAAGAAGGCCAGACTGGCGGTGAGCGCGGGCAGAGGCGGGCTGTTGATCTTGGATGGCGCCGGCAAGATCCTGGGGCGTTGCGAGTCCAAGAGCGGCGCGCAGTGGGTGGTGGTCGCCGGATCGCTGGCGGCCTGGACGAACCTGGACGGAAGCCTGCAGGCGGTGACTCTCCCCCAGTGACGGCACACCTCCGACTTGACTGGCATCGCCTTGGCCCGGACAATGACAGACGGATACGTTCTTGGTTCACCCTCAAGCCTTGGTTATCCCGCGCGTGCACGCATATACGGCCGAAGATTTCCACCGCTGTCCCCTCATGTTCTACTATGAGGTGACCCAGGCCTGTGATCTGGTCTGCAAGCACTGCCGGGCCTCGGCCCAGGAGCATGCCGACCCGCAGGAACTGTCCACCGATCTTTCGAAGGCCCTGATCGAGCAGGTAGCCACGTTCCCCAAGCGGCCGATGATGGTCTTTACGGGGGGCGATCCGCTGAAGCGTCCCGACCTGTTCGAGTTGTTGCAGCATGCGGTGAAAGTTGGACTGGAGCCGGTGCTCACCCCCTCGGCAACGCCGCTGGCCACGCGCGAGGCCTTTATTGCGGCCCAGGCAGCCGGAGTTCGCCGCCTGGGAATCAGCCTGGATGGGGCCGACGCGGCGACGCACGACGCCTTTCGCGGCTGGCAGGGGAGCTTTGACCGCACGCTGCAGATGCTGGCCAACGCGCGCGAGTTGGGCCTGGCGGTGCAGGTCAACACGTCGATCACCCAGCGCAACGTGGGGCAGATCGACGCCATGGCGGAGTTGCTGCGCGATCGAGGAATCGCCATGTGGTCGGTGTTCTTCCTGGTGCCAGTGGGACGCGGCGTGGAGGAGCAGCGCATCGAGCCACAGCAGTACGAGGAGGTCTTCCAACGCTTGTGGCACCATTCGACGCACCAGCCCTACGCGGTCAAGACGACCGAAGCCCCCCATTATCGACGTTTTGTGTTGGAGCAAGGGGGCAATCCCCTGGCGGGTCCGGCCGGACACGAAGATGGTTTGCGGCGCCGCGGTCACCGCGCCCCCCTAGGCGCCGGCGACGGCAAAGGAGTGATGTTCGTGGGCCACACAGGCCAGATCTACCCGGCCGGGTTCTTGCCCCTGTTGTGCGGACGCTTTCCGGTCGATTCGGTGGTAGACGTCTATCAGAACCACCCCACCTTCCGTTCCTTGCGCAATCCCGATCTATTCAAAGGGAAATGCGGCTGGTGCGAGTATCGCGTGCCGTGCGGCGGGAGCCGGGCACGGGCCTATGGCGTCACGGGCGACCCCTTGGAGTCCGATCCCGACTGCCTGTACGTTCCGCGCGCGCCAGACCAACGGGGTTGACGGCGTTCAGAATCGCGAGTTGCGCGCGATCGTCGGATCTGTGTTGCGTGCTCACGGTTCGAACCCTCCGGAGGACCGGGATTGGCCGCGACGGCTGGGGCCCGGCAAGCTTCGCTGCCAAAGGTCGTTGCCCCCGACGGTCACCCTGCGAAGCGAAGGATCTCGGTTGTCTCTACGACCGAGGAGATTCTTCGCTGCGTTTCAGAATGCCCCGTTTTCGGCCCTGCCTGGATTACTTGCGGTGCCCGACGGCAGGGGTGGCGAACCGACCCCCTGCGGTGTATTCTGAAAGGTTCAGGACATGCCCCGAACTGGCCCTGTCGGTGGCAGCGGTTCCTGAAGCGCGATCCTGCACTCAACGAAGTTTCTTGGGTGTCAGAAGAGCAATGTGGTAGCTGTCCCGTCCGTTGCCCTGGGAAACCGGTCTACCGATGGTCGGCCTCACGGCATTACTTACCTGAGATGCAATAGATGCCGCTGCACACCCGAATTCTGCTGGGGCTGCTCCTTGGCGCCGCTGCCGGAGTCACGACCAACCTCATCACCCACGGCGGCGAACTCACCGAGCGTTTCGTCAGCCTGGTGACCGAGCCCCTGGGCAAGATGTGGCTCTCGGGACTGATCATGACGGTCATTCCTTTGATCGTCAGTTCGCTGGCCCTGGGCGTGGCCAACCTCGGCGATCTGCGGAAAGTGGGCCGGATTGGCGCCGTGACCCTCCTGTGCTTCCTGTGCCTGACGGTGTTGGCCACGACGCTGGGCCTGACGACGATGAACGTCTTTCGCCCCGGCGCGGACCTTGACCCCGAGGTCAAGGCCCGACTGATGGAGACGTACAAGAGCAAGACGGAAGAGGCGATGGGCCTGTCGGGCAATGCCTTCAGCATCGACTTGCTGGTGAAGATCATCCCGCGCAACCCGATCAAGGCCGCGGCCGACGGCGACATGCTGGCGGTGATCTTCTTCACGCTCGTGTTGGGCGCGGCGTTGGCGGGCCTGCCGGCCGAGCAGTCTCGTCCGTTGATGGAATTCCTGCAGAGTCTGGGGCATGCCACGGTGACCATCATCCACATGGTCATGAAGCTGGCCCCGATCGGCGTGTTCTGCCTGATCTACAGCGTGACCGCGCGGTTTGGGTTCGACCTGCTGCTGAGCCTCATGAAGTACGTGCTCGCGGTGTTGGGCACGATGGCCGTCATGGAGTTCGTGGGCTACGCGATCATTTTGAAATTCGTGTCCCGACGGAGCCCGTTGGAGTTCTTCCGCAAGACGCGCCTGGTGCTGATTACGGCCTTCTCGACCTCGTCGAGCAACGCCACGCTGCCCACCACGATCGAGGTGGCTCACGAAGATTTGGGGATTCCGCGCGAATTGGCCGGCTTCGTGCTTCCCCTGGGGGCAACGCTGAACATGAACGGCACGGCGATCTTTGAAGGGGTCACGGTGCTGTTTCTGGCCCAGGTGTTTGGCGTGGAACTGAGCCTCAGTCAGCAACTGGTGGTGGTCTTGATGTCGGTGGTGACGGCCATGGGCACGGCCGGGATTCCGGCCGGTTCGCTGCCGCTGTTGATGATGGTCCTGGGCATGGTCGGCGTGCCGATGGAAGGGATCGCGATCATCCTCGGCGTCGACCGCATCCTGGACATGTGCCGCACCGTATTGAATGTCACGGGCGACTTGATCACGGCCACCGTGGTGGCGCGCGTGGAGGGCAACCGCGCCGTCAGCAACGAGGCCGATTGCCTGATCCTCCGCGATTAGCCGGCCCTATCAGTTGCGGAAAGCGGGCTGGAGATCTGTCCTTCGCAGCGCAGTCGGCAATCCGGCCGATTCGAGATCCTTCGCTACGCTTCAGGATGACTCGGCGTGGACCTTCCGCAGCGGAAACCTAATGGCCGCCGGTAGTCTTCAGCCCGTGCAATGAATCCGCCTTGCTGAACATGGGCCAGCAGAGGCCATAAAACGCCACGAAGGCGAAGCAGACCATGGGCACCGCGAAGCCGCGCGACATGTCATACTGGTCGGCCACATAGCCCATGAGTTTCGGCAGCACAGCCCCGCCCATGATGGCCATGACGATGAAGGCCGACGCCTTCTTGGCGCGCGCCCCCAGGCCGAAGATCCCCAAGGCGAAGATGGTCGGGAACATGATCGACATGAAGAAGAAGCTGAGGAACACGCACACCACGGAGACCCAGCCCAACTTGGCGAAGATCAACAGGCAGATGATGACGTTCATCGCGCCATAAAGGCCGAGGACCTTGTGCGCCGAGTACTTCTTCAGCAGCAAGGCGCCCGTGAACCGACCAGTCAGAAAACAGACAAAGCCGAGGGTGAGCAGGTTTGCCGCGCCCTGGGCACTGATCGATAGAGCGCCGTTGTCGTGGATCGTGAACCAACTCCGCAACATTTCCAGGTTCCAGGAAGCGGGAATGGGCGGGACCTGCTCGGTCATGTAGTTGATGAAGAAGCTAAAGATGCCTGCTTGCGCGGCAACATAAAGGAACTGCGCCACGACGGCCAGCACGAAGTGTGGATGCGTCCAGATGGAGTGCGAGACGTTGGGTGTGGCGTCATCGAGGTGGTAGTCGTCCTCGCCGCGGATATCGGGAATGGGCGCGAAGTAGAAGATCACCGAGAGCACGAGGACCACGATCCCCACCAGAACATAGGGAATATAGAGGGTCTCGCTGCCGGTGCTCTTGCCCGCCGCGTCCACCGAATAGAAGAACACGCCGCCGATGGGCGGACCGAGGATCCAGCCCACGCCGTTACACGACTGGGCGAGATTGATCCGCGTGGCCGCATAGCGCTGCGATCCGAGCACGGTCGTGTAGGGATTGGCGACGGTTTCCAGGAACGTGAGTCCGGCGGCAATCGCGCAGACTCCGGCCAGGTATCCGATGAACGCCGTGGTGGAAGAGACCGTGCCCGCCTGGGCCAGGGCGTTGATCCGCGTGGCCGGGAGAAACCAGAATCCGCCCGCCGCGACCATCAACAGGCCGGCGATGATGCCCCCTTTGTAGCCCAAGCGCGTCGCCAGCCAGCCCGCCGGCATGGCCATGAGGAAGTAACCCAGGTAGTGGGCGAACTGCACCCAGGCCGACTGGGATTTGGTCAGCCCCAGCTCATCCTGGAAGTGCTTGTCCATCACGTCGATCATGCCATTGCACAGTCCCCACAAGAGAAACAACGAACTGACCAGGATGAAGGTGAACATGACGTTCCGGCCGTCATCCGTCACGAAGAGTCGATTCTTGTCGGTGGTCATTGTGGTCTTGCGTCCGGCTCCCAAGCGTTTTGGGCAGGGGGAAGCTACCATCCCGAGGGACCCGCTCGGTTCGCCGCCATGGCCACGATTCCATGGGCGGCCGGGCGGGTCGAATCGCTACGGAACGGTGCCAACCGCAATTTGCCCAGACAGGCTGCGCTCGGACACGTTCCGAGCGCCGACAGTCCTGCCATGTTAGCAGAGCGGCGTGCGAGGTTCCAGACGGTGCGGCGATTGGCCCTGGAGAAAGGCGTCCGCCGGTTGGACGGCCGACGGCGGAGCACAGCATCGGCCCTCGACCTGCGGCGCCCGGTTCGCGGCGAAATTGGGCGCAACGCGCCAGGCAAGAGGCGAAGCACGTGCGTGCCGCCCCCGACGACCCACAGCGGCGGGGCGGCGCGGCGCCGCTAGTGGTGTTCCTGGTGCGGGTCGCTACCGTCGGGCGGCGGCTCCTCTTCTTCCGCGTTGCGGATCACCGGCAGGCCGACCTTCTCGTCCAGCCAGCGGCCCAGGTCGATCTCCCGGCAGCGTTGGCTGCAGAAGGGCATGGCCGGGCTCTCCGCGGGCTCGAAACCGCGTTGGCAGGTCGGGCAGCGAACGGGCATGGAGTGCTCCCTCGCGTTGAGGCGCGACGACCGTCTTCCGGCGTCACTTGCTGGCCGACTTGCTCTTCGCGTCGCTCTTCGCGGCGGCCGCGCCGTTGCTATTGCTGGAACTGCCATTGGAGCCGCTGCTGCTGGAGTGACTGCTGTCGGCGGCGGCCGCCTTCTTGTAGGATTCGCTGCGGTAGTCGGTGGTGTAGAAGCCCTTGCCTTTGAAGACGATCGCCGCCCCCGGCCCGATCAAGCGCCGCAGCTTGTTCTTGCCGCACTCGGGGCATTTCTTGGCCGGCGGGGCCGTGATCGACTGAAAGAGCTCAAAGCGATGCTCGCACGCATCGCACTGGTAATCATAGGTAGGCATGAAACGCATCTCTCCTTCGAAAAACAACCAGCCCTTGCAATCGGGGCTGCGCCTGGTGCTCCGCTATTCGGCTTCCTCTTCGGCAGGCCGGGCGGAGACGACGACCTGGCTGGGTCGCACCACGCGATCGTGCAGGACATAGCCGGGCAAAGCCTCTTGGACCACCGTCTGATCGGGATGCTCGCTGTTGGGCATCTGCATGATGGCATCGTGCTGGCGTGGATCGAACGGCTTGTGCAGGGCCTCGATCCGCTGGCAGTGATGCTGTTTGAGCAGTTGCTGGAGTTGCTGTCCGACCATCTTGAATCCCTGCAACAGGCTCTCCGCATCGTGGGTCTTCTCCGCCGCCTGGATCGCCCGATCGATGTTGTCAAGCACAGGCAACAGATCGCGGAGCAGGTCCAGGCTGGCGTAACGCCGCTGGTCAGCCATTTCGCGTTGGATGCGCTTGCGATAGTTGTCCAGTTCGGCCTGGCTGCGCAGGTAGCGGTCTTTCATGTCCGCCAACTCGCCACGGAGATTCTCCAGGGCCTCCTCGGCAGCCGGGGCCGTTTTCGGCGGTTCATCCTGCGAAGGACCGGGTGGATTGGGCTGATGCTGTTCGTGTTCCATCGGTTCGTCGGCCTATCATCCGGAATGCTGGAAGTACTGTTTCAATCGCTCCAAGAAGCTCGAACGCTTGGGGCTCACGCGCGCGTTCTCCAATTGGGCCAGGGTCCGCAGCACCTCCTCGTGCTCCTCGCTCAAATCGCGCGGCACTTCGATGTGGACTTGAATCACCAGGTCGCCGCAACCGCGGCCGCGCAGGTCGGGCATTCCCTTGCCACGCAACGTGAACATGTCGCCGCTCTGCGTGCCGCGCGGAATCTGGACCTCCTCGCGCCCGTCGATTGTCGGCACCTCGATGCTCGCGCCCAAGGCGGCCTGGCTGTAGCTGATCGGCACTTGGCACACCAGGTGCTGCCCACGGCGCTGAAACAGCGCGTGCTCCTGGACATGAATGAAGCAATAGCAATCACCGCTGGGACCGCCTCCCTGGCCGGGCTCGCCCTCGCCCTGCAGGCGCAACTGGCTCTGATCGTCCACGCCGGCCGGAATCCGCACTTCGCGCGTGACCTCGATCTCCTGAAAACCGCTGCCTTGGCAGTCGGGACAGGGATGGCGGATCTGCCGGCCGCTGCCTTGGCATCCCGGGCAGGTGGTCTGGATCGAGAAGATGCCGCTGGATTGAACGACCCGCCCTTGGCCCCGGCAGTACTGGCACACTTCGGGCTTGGTGCCCGGTTTGGCGCCGGTGCCTTGACAGGTCTCGCAATGCTGGTGACGGCGGAAACGGACCGTCTTGGACGCGCCGCGCGCCGCTTCGAGCAAGTCGAGCGTGACCTCGCACTGCACGTCGCCGCCTCGGCGACCGTGCTGGCCGCGGCGACGGCCGCCGCCGAACAGTCCACCGAACAGGCTATCGCCGAAGATGTCGCCAAAGGCGTCGAAGATGTCGCTGACATCGCGGAAGTGGGGCGCGCCGCCGGCCATGCCGTCGATGCCCGCATGCCCGTAACGATCGTAGCGTGCCCTCTTCTCTGAATTGCAGAGGACTTCGAAGGCCTCGGCCGCCTCCTTGAACAAGGCCACCGCCTCTTCATCGCCCGGATTGCGGTCCGGATGATACTTCAAGGCCAATTTGCGGTAGGCCTGAGAGATCTCGTCGTTGGAGGCGGAACGAGCCACCCCCAGGATCTCGTAGTAGTCGCGTTTTTCAGCCATCGTAGCCATGGTGGAGGGGAGGCCGCGGCAGGTCGCGTGCCGCAGGCCCGACTGTTCAACAGCCAGGCGATTCACCTTGCGTTCATGGCGAAGCGACCCAAAAACGGGCCAGCCCTCCCGGAGCGCGAGAGGGCGGCCCGCCTTGCTCGAATCGCCGAATACCTATCCCGCCAGGGGCGTGCCAGGCACGATTCCTGGCGGCCCCTCGACAGGTGAAGGATGCGATGCGGGTCGTGATCGCGTTCCCTCGGCATGCAGCGACGGTGGGCCCTGTTGCATGCCAACCGAGGGCCGTTGCACGCTGCACGTGCGTGGAACGCACACTAACGGACCGCGCCCTCGATTTCCTTCTTCTTGTCCTCCTTCTTCAACTCGGTGACCATGGTTTCGGTGGTCAGAGCCAAAGCGGCGATGCTGGCCGCGTTTTGCAGCGCGGTGCGCACGACCTTCAGGGGATCGATAATCCCGGCCTTGAACATGTCGACGTACTTGGCGCTATTGGCGTCGTAGCCCATGTTGACCGGCTTCTGCAGAACCTCGTCGGCGACCACCGCGCCGTCCACGCCGGAGTTGCCGGCAATGGTCCGGATCGGCTCAGAGAGGGCCCGGCGCACGATGTCGGCGCCGATCTTCTCGTCGCCGCGGAGGCTGCCGCGGAGCTTCTCCACAACCTCCATGCAGCGCAGCAAGGCCACGCCGCCACCGGGCAGGATGCCTTCCTCGGCCGCCGCACGCGTGGCGTGCAGGGCGTCCTCGACGCGAGCCTTGGTCTGCTTCATCTCGGCCTCGGTGCTGGCGCCGACCGAAACCACGGCCACGCCGCCCGCCAACTTCGCCAAACGCTCCTGGTACTTCTCGCGATCGTAGTCGCTTTCGGTCTCCTCGATCTGCTTGCGGAGCTGGGCGATGCGGGCCTTGATATCGGCCTGCTTGCCGGCGCCTTCGACGATCGTCGTGGAGTCCTTGTCGACGGTGACCTTCTTGGCCTTGCCCAACTGGCCGATGGTCACGTTCTCGAGCTTCACGCCCAGGTCTTCGCTGAACAGCGTGCCGCCGGTGAGGACCGAGATGTCGCCCAGCATCGCCTTGCGGCGATCGCCAAAGCCCGGGGCCTTCACAGCGCAGATGTTCAGCACGCCGCGGAGCTTGTTCACCACCAAGGCCGCCAGGGCTTCCCCTTCCACGTCCTCGGCGATGATCAACAGCGGACGCCCCGACTGCGCGACCTGCTCCAACAGCGGAATCATCTCGCGGAGGTTGGCGATCTTCTTCTCATGGATGAGGATCAGAGGATCTTCCAACACGCAATCCATCTCCGGAGTGCGGTTGATGAAGTAGGGGGAGAGATAGCCCTTGTCGAACTGCATGCCCTCGACCACCTCGTAGGTGGTCTGGGCGGTCTTGCCCTCTTCGACGGTGATCACGCCGTCTTTGCCAACCTTGTCCATGGCCTCGGCCAACAGGTCGCCGATCGCCTTGTCGTTGTTGGCGCTGATGGCCCCGACCTGGGCGATCTCGTCCTTGTTGGTCACCGGCTTGGCCAGGCTCTTGAGGTGCTCGATCACCGCCTCGACCGCCTTTTCAATCCCGCGACGAATGCTCATCGGGTTGCTGCCGGCGGTCACGTTGCGGAGACCTTCCTTCAAGATGGCGCGCGCCAACACGGTAGCCGTGGTGGTTCCGTCGCCAGCGATGTCCGAGGTCTTGGACGCCACCTCGTTGACCATCTTCGCGCCCATATTTTCGAAGTGGTCTTCCAATTCCACTTCCTTGCTCACGGTCACGCCGTCCTTGGTCACGGACGGGCTGCCGAACGACTTCTGCAGGATCACGTTGCGGCCGGTGGGGCCCATGGTCACGGCCACGGCGTCCGCCAGCTTGTCCACGCCGCGGAGAAGTCGGTTCCGGGCCTGATCGGAATACAGAATTTGTTTAGCCACGATGGCAATTCCTCACTGCTGGTTGAAATTCGGGGAGAAAAGCGGCATCCGCTTACTTGACCACCTTGGCCAGGATGTCGCTCTCGCGGAGGATCTTCACCTCGCGGCCATCGACCTCGATGTCGCTGCCGGAGTACTTGCCGTAGATCACTTCGTCGCCGACCGCCACCGACAGTTGGCTCCGCTGACCGTTGTCCAGGAGCTTGCCCGGCCCCAAGGCCAACACGGTCCCGCGCTGGGGCTTTTCCTTGGCGGTGTCGGGCAGAACGATCCCGCCGGCGGTCATCTCTTCGGCTTCCATCGGCTCCACAACTACCCGGTCATCCAGCGGCCGCAGCTTGATATCCTTCATGGTAAGTCCCTTCAACGAATGGTTGATGTTTGTTAACTGGTTGATTTGGATGCAGAACTTGGAGAGAGCCGGCCGCAGCGACGCGGCCGGCGACCGCTACATTCCCATGCCACCCATTCCGCCCATGCCACTCATACCTCCCATGCCGCCCATTCCGTCCATGCCTCCACCACCCCCGTGTCCCGGAGGCGTCGGCTCTTCGTCCTTGGGAACGTCGGTCACGAGGCAGGAGGTGGTCAGCAGCAGGCTGGCCACGCTGGCCGCATTCTGCAGGGCCGTGCGCACGACCTTGGCCGGGTCGATGATTCCGGCCTCGACCAGATCGCAGTACTGGTCCTTGTCGGCATCGTAGCCCTCGTTGCGGCTCTTCATCTGGCGCACGCGATGGGCGACCACCGAGCCATCCTGGCCGGCGTTCTCGGCGATCCGCCGCAGCGGCTCTTCCAGGACGCTCCGCACAATGCGTGCGCCCAGGGCTTCATCGCCGCCGAGGTCGATCTTGTCCAAGGCCTTGGAGCAGCGCAGCAGGGCCACGCCGCCGCCGGGCACAATGCCCTCTTCCAAGGCCGCCTTGGTGGCGTTGCGCGCGTCTTCGAGCAGGTACTTCCGCTCTTTCATTTCGGTTTCGGTGGCCGCGCCCACCTGGATCTGAGCCACGCCGCCGGCCAGCTTGGCCAGCCGCTCTTGCAGCTTCTCGCGATCGTAATCGCTGGTCGTGGTCTCGATTTCCTTGCGGATCTGGTCGGCCCGGCCGGCGATGGCGTCTTTGGTGCCCGCGCCGCCGATCATGGTCGTGTTCTCTGAACTGATGATGACCTTCTTGCTGGTGCCGAGGTCGGAGAGTTTGACCGACTCGAGCGTCACGCCCAGGTCCTTGAAGATCGCCTGGCCGCCGGTCAGGGTGGCGATGTCGCCCAACATGGCCTTGCGGCGGTCGCCGTAGCCGGGGGCCTTCACGGCGCAGACATTGAGGATGCCGCGCATCTTGTTGACCACCAGCGTGGCCAAGGCCTCGCCTTCGATCTCCTCGGCGATGATCAACAGCGGCTTGCCGGCCTTGCTGACCGACTCCAGCAGCGGAACCAGATTCTTGGCGTTGGAGATCTTCTCCTCGTGGATCAGCACGAGGCACTTCTCGAGCTCGCAGGTCTGGTTCTCCATGTTGGTCACGAAGTGCGGCGAGAGATAGCCGCGGTCGAACTGCATTCCCTCGACGACCTCGACCTGGGTCTCCGACTGCCGCCCTTCTTCGACGGTGATCACGCCATCCTTGCCGACCTTCAGGAAGGCGTCGGCCAACACCGCGCCGATGGAAGGATCGTTGTTGCCGGCAATCGTCGCCACCTGGGCGATTTCCTTCTTGCTCTTCTCGTCGACGGCCGTGGCCATCTTCTTGATGGACTCGATGACCACCTCAACGGCCTTGTGAATTCCGCGCGACAGAGCCATGGGATCGGCTCCGGCGGCGATCGTGCGCAAGCCCTCGCGGTAAATGGCCTCGGCCAGAACGGTGGCCGTGGTGGTCCCATCGCCAGCCACGTCGTTGGTCTTGCTGGCCGCTTCCTTGACCAGTTGCGCACCCAAGTTTTCGTACGGGTCGTCCAAGCTGATCTCTTCGGCGACAGTCACGCCGTCCTTAGTCACCTTGGGGGGGCCCCACCCCTTGTCCAGCACCGCATTACGACCACGCGGGCCGAGGGTGCTGGCCACGGCGCGCGCCAACTTGCCTACCCCGGCGGCTAGCGGTTGCCGCGCCTCGTCATCAAAGACCATCTGTTTCGCCACAGCGGATTCCTCCTGTTGTTGGCCAGGAACAAAAATCTGTAAGCCCGAAGCACCGATTCCGACACACAGAACCCCGGGCATAGGATTCGGCGTTGCCACGAAGCAACAACACGGCCTCAATTGGCAGTTGAAGCCTGTTTGGGCCCCCAGGAACGCAAGCCGCGTGCCAAGCGTTGACAGCATCTACGTAACATGTTTTATAGCCATATCTTGCGCATTATCGCCAACAATTGCTTGGGGCCCCCGTGGCGCACATGGGTCTATGCGGGTGCCATTTTGACAGTCGGCCACCGGCTTCTCCCGCGCGCCTTGAGATCCAGCCAGTTCGGAGCACGTATTAACCCAACTGGAAGATCGCGCGTATTCAAGGGGACGCACCGAGGGCCTGGTCGTTCATCACGGCCCGCCATTATGCACCCAACTTCACCCCTTGCCACAAGCGATCCACCCAAAATAATGGTGAGCAGGCCTTTTCCTGTGCGGATCGGTTCCAGCCC
>CALARR010000034.1 GCA_937889015.1 uncultured Planctomycetales bacterium
TTCTTGCTCGCATCTTGCCACACCCTGCTCTGATAGTTGACATAAGCAGGCAGACCCTTAGAGCCGGTCCCAGAACCTGTCGGCAGTTCAGCCTTGCCGGGCCGCCCGACGTGGCTAGGGTGGTTTTGGGATAGGTCCTTAGCGCCGGTCCCAGAACCTGTTGGCAGTTCAGCCTTGCCGGGCCGCCCGACGTGGCTATCGCGGTTCTGGGATAGGTTCTTAGGCCTCGCGTCGACGGGCACGGCCAGATAGCCGGTCACGGGAGTGCGGCCAAGGCACTTGACCTCGACGCTATAGCAGTTGACCTTGCCCCGCAAGGCCCGGGGGACATCGACCTCGGTCATCTTCGGGTCCAGCGGCGCCTGATCGAGCTTGAAGCGGCAGGATGCCCAGTAGGCGTCGAAGTCCGCGGGACGAGAATCGAGCGCTTTGATCTTGTGGGCATCGTACATGGCGCCAATCTCGCCCACGATCGTAGGTTTCATCCTGTGTTTGAAGACTCCCGCGCCTTGCAGCGGATTGCCGTCGGGGCCGATGATTTCAAACCCGAAGAAGAGCCAGCCCGGACGATCCATCGACGCCCTGATTGTCACCGCCTTGCCATCGCAGAGGAACTCATCCTGGCGCAAGATGTCGCGTTCACGTTTCACGGTGCAACGCAGCTTTTCACCCGCGGCCGGCTTGCCGTCCTTCAGCAGTGTGGCGGTGCAGACCGTCTCTTCGCCAACCTTGTAGAAGCCGTCGCCCTTGTCGAGGCGAACGTCAACCGAATAGCCGGCAAATGCGGTTGCCGAGGTGATCACCAAGACTCCATGGAGGAACACTGTCAGTTTCATGTTACACCCCAAGTTGCGTCAGCCGGTATTTCCCCTGCGGTCCTTGCTGTACGTCCCGAGCCAGAAGAACCCATCAGCGAAGGTCATGGCCTGAATTCCGTTGATAGCAGCGTTGCCTGCTGGTCTTTGTGGTGTTCTGCGTACCACCCCTGCAACAGGGCCAGGGCGCCCGAGGCGAAGATCATCTTTTGGGCGATTGCCTTCCCATCGGAGCCTGCCCCGGAGCGCAGGGTCGCGCCCAAGGCGGCTTCCACAATTTCCATGAACCGCGATTCGCCCGTCAGATGCCCCGCATAGGCCAGCGGCCCGATGGGCATCAGGCTCAAGCCGGTGCTGGGTTTGAAATAGGGCTCGCCCGCAGGCGAGGCCGTATAAGGCCAGCCTTGGGCCTCTTCGTTCCAGCACTTGACCAGCCATCGGGCACCGGAGACGATTGATTTGGCGACGGCCGGATCGTGCGTCTGGAGATGATAGTCCTGCAGACCGGCCAGCAGGATGCTGATGAGAAAGACAGCATTGCCGCGCGCGCCGGGGTGTCCGCCCGCATGGTCTTGCGGCAAGACATGCGGCCAGGCCCCGCCGTCGTCGAACTTCTGTTCCGCCAGGGCCACGGCAGCGATGCGCCGGGCAGCGTCCAGATAGAGTGGATCGTAAGTGGCGTTGTAAGCGGCCATGATGGCTTTCAGCGACCAGCCCGCCGACCGCTCGTGGGTGCCCAGAGCTTTGAAGTTGGGCGACGTGGCCCAGGTGAGGTGCTCGCTGAGGGCCAGGGCACTTTCCATCACCGGGGACTCGCCGGCGAGGAACCAGGCGTCGAGCATTCCTTCCGCCCAAGTGTGTCCGTTCTCGGCGCTGGTGTGGGAGTCATACCGGTGGCTCCAGGTGGCATGGCGCGGGTTTTGCGACCACGTTCCCGTGTGCCCAATCGAGTGCTGGTGGTTCGCGCCCACGTAGTGCGGGTCGGGATAAGCGTGCACGCAATCCACGTCGGCCTGATGCCGGGCGGCCACGAGCGCCAGACGGAAATAGTCGCGGTTGCCCGAACGCACAAACTGCATGAAGTAGCCATGGGCCAGGTCGTACTCGTTGTTGCCCCAGTTGCGGCCGCGTTCGCCGTACCAGTCGCCGTAGTTGAAGTAGCCATACGTACGGTCCTTGTCGCGCACGCGCAGGTAATTCTGGTAGCAATCGGCCAGGTACTTGTCCCACAAGCCGAACTGGCCTCCCTGAGGCACTGCCATGGGGCCCAACGCATTGCTCTTGGCGTACCATGCGGCCGGAAGCACTGCGACGACTGCCGAGTTGGCTTCGGCCAGCAATTCTTCGGGGCCGATCTTGCCGCTGAAGTCGAAGCTCACGCGTTCGGTGAACGCCATGCCCCACTTGAAGCGATAGAAGCCCTCGACAAATGGATAGAGAAGATAGTGCGGCAGCCCCTTGCCGAAGTCCTTGTCCGGCTGTTTGGGGAGCAGATCGATCTGCAGTCCCTGGGCGTCGGCCGACAGCGCCTTGGGCCAGCGCTGCCAGAAATCGTGGAAGGCGACGGTCGCCGCTCCGCGTGGGCCAACACAGGAAGCGGCGCCCGACGCCTGCCTGCCTTGCGACGTCTTGCCATCGGCACGCAACGAGCAGGTGCGCTCATCGAGCTGGACAACCGCGACGGCCCGGCCTTGATGCGTGCTCCGCTTCGCGTCGTCGCCTGCCAGAGATAGCGCCGCGCGCTGCAGGCCGCCGGCCAGCTTCATCGGGATCCCAAGCGACGTGATGTCGGTGAACTCGGTCTTGAGATAATCGTTCACATGCGTGAACACCAGCTCCACGCGCGGCGAACCGGCGCGGAAGATCAGCCGGGCAATATAGCGCATGTACGTCCGGCCATCGTCGGCCGCGTACGGTCCTTCCACGCGCAGGACCACTTTCTGCGGCCCTTGTTCCTCGATCCGCACGCTCTCCGGCGGTCGGTTCGACATGGTGAACCGCTCGCCGTTCTGGTCAACCAGAACAGCCCCCTCCGGGCCCGATGCCGCCGCGCCTTCGTCGTCGGTGAAGCGACCGTCGTGGTTCGCGTCCAGCCACACGGCGCTGAACAGACGGAAACGTCGTTTGTCGATTTCTACCTTGAGCGGCCCGGTAACGACCGTGATTGTCTCGCCGACGGACTCGGCCTTCAGTGGCGACGCCTGCGTGCCGCGATGCACCCGGCTGCCGAATTCCACCCGGCAGTCCATTGACTGCCGCGCAGCCAGCGGAAGGGCCGTATCGATGAGGACCCATTTCAGGCTGTCATCAGGCCAGAAGCTCGTGGCTGTGAACTGTGCCGCGATCTCCCGACCTGCAGAGGAAAGCAGGCGCAGGTTGTCCAGTTCGAACAGGGCGCCCTGGGGAAGCGGAAGCCCGAACGAGAGGCATGCGCCGCTGCGTGCGACGCCGGCCTCTTCGAGCAGTTGCACCGGCACGCGCTCGATGGCGACGGATCCAGCCTTGCCCGGCTTGCGGCTTGTCGTGGAGAAAGGCGGCAAGGGCCGGGGACGGCCCGGCTCGATTGGTTTTGCGGGGCGGATCTTCTCGTACGTCAGACCTTTGTCCGCGAGGCTTTCAAGTTTCACCCGATCGTTGTGGTAGCGATAGTCGGAAAGAGAACGCAGGTCGGAAACGCCTTTGGCGGAAACGGTGGGCACCTTGCGATCGGCGAGCCAGGGCAGTTCGGCCAGAAGACGCGGCGTGGAATCGGACCGGCCGCCCTTGCGCTGGCAAAGCAGATAGGCCTCGAACCGCACCTTGCCTTCTGCAACCGCTAGCGGAGCGTCCAGCACGACATACAGGCAGCAGCCGACGATTTTGGCGGCCGCGACGTACGAGTTTCCCTTGGTAAAGGCGGGATTGTGGCGTGTAACCTCCAGCCGGCTTCCCGACAAGGTCGCCATCAAGTCGACGCCGCGGTGTGTGGCTGAATCTTGCCGGCCAGTCTGGCGATTGGTGTCGAGGTCGGTGTAGAGGATGATGCCCGCACCCTCGAAGACCGGCTTTCGCGCGAATGTGATTCTGAACAAGAGCCGCTGCTGTCCCACGTGGCAGGCCTCGAGCTTCAGAATGTCCGGCGCGTTTTGGGCCGCTGTTTTCTCGGTATCGTGCTGGTCCTTGCTGGTAGCGATCGTCACGAAGTCGAGCCTGCCCGGCGGCAAGTACAGTTCCTGCCGCAACTCGTCGCCGATGCCGTCGCCGCCCGAATCGGCGGACCACGCGAAGTTTGCCGTCAGAATCGACAGAAAGACCACGAAGAACTTCAGGGAACGGGAGGGCGTGGGCATGGCAGGAGTCTCAGGAGCCAAGGGCGGGATCAGAGGGCGGGTCAAACATCTCACCATACTGTGCGGGAGAGGCGGCGGCAAGACTTGGCGGGAGCAGGGGCAACGGACCGCGGTATTGGCCGTGGATGGTTGACCGCCCCGCGTCAAGTCCGGGATGGCGGGGAATCCAGAACACCGGATGAACCTCGACCGTTACCGGTCGGCACGCCCCAAACGCCTGTCACTTCCAGCCTGGTCCTGGCTCGATGCTTTTGCGAGTATCAGCCTGGGGCATTGAGGCTGACATCTTTCATGTGCCCTCGCGCTCACGCCGCGAAACTGCGATCATTGACTGCGCCGGCATCGATCAGTGGCCGCTCTCCCCATACTCCTCAGTGATCGGCCAACTGTTTGAGCAGCAGCGTCACCTCTTGGAGCACGATCTCGGCCGCTTCGGGCGCGAAATGAGTGGTCTTCACTTCGTAGCCGCCTTCGGGATAGGCTTCCTTGACGACGAGATAACCGGCCCTGCCGTTGCAGTGGGTGATGATGAAGGTGTGCGGGAACGGCGACGCCTTCTTGATCGCCCGGCCTATCTCGTGAAACACTTCGCCGCCCAAACCGGCAAATGCCACGTTGCCGATGCGCGCCACCGTGATGGTCATCGGAAGCGTGGCGGTCGGATTCGTCTTCGCTGGCAGCTCGATGGTTTTGATGATGGAATGGATCGGACCAGCTTCAGTAAATTCGAGAATCTTCCCCGACGTCTGTACGACTTCCTCGCCGAGCATCGTGCCCAGCAGTACCGATTCGGGAATCCATCCGTTGCCGGTCTTGATTTCGGGCAGCACGCGGAACCATGGATCAATGTCGCCCGACGCGCCGGCGAACACGGGCGCGATGATTCCATCGCCGAGGTGTTGTTCAACAAACTGCGCGGCCAGCCCGAGGACGTCGCCGCTGACGACGAGGTTCTTTGATCCCAAGGACGTGCCGTGCGTTGCGTAAGCGAAGAGCATGGCCAACGGCTTCTCGCCGGACTGCTCGCGAATCTGGAGCACTTGCACATCCTTGTCGGTGCTGCCGCTGGGATTGCGACCCAGGCGGATTTGCTTTTGTCCATTCTTGTCGATCACGGTTTCGCGGCGGTTGATGCCGACCGGTGATGCGCCGATGCCGACGCCGATGCGGGCCGGTTTCAGCCCGGCAAGCGCTTGCTGCACCAGCTTGACCAATTGAGCGCTCACCGTCTTGGTGTACTCCACATTGTTCGGGTGGGTGTTCTCCGCTTCAAGAGATGCCTTCGGCGCCGCGTGGGTGTGGATGGCGGTGAGCACCAGCTCTTCCGGCTCGAGCTTGCACGCGTCGAGGATGGCGCTGCGCATGTAATCCACGGTCGTGTAGTAGCCGATGAGGTCCGAGGACACGAGCACCAGCCGCTTGCCCCCCTCCTCAAACGCCACGGCGCGCGCGGAGAGCGGATCGTGCACGCCGGTGGATAGGCTGGTCCGGCCCGCGTACCCCGCCAACACGCACGGCTGCTGTGGGGTGATGTCCACCTTGGCCACACCGGCGTGCATTTCGGCGTGCGCAGGCGCAGCCGACCACCAGAACCATGCGCTGAGAAACAGTAGATTTCCCCAGTTCACACGCGCCGACAGAATGCCTAAGAGTTTTCGTTTCATGAGAGTTAGTATCGCCACGCACGGCGCGCAGTCAAGCTCCCTTTTCCGTGTTTCTACGGCATCACTTCAATGGAAAGACGTTTGGATGTCTTTCCGCTTCTGCTTGCCCGGCTTCTCGCCGGAACCGCACCCTCCCAAGCAAGCGGCAATCCAAGAGCGGTTTCTGGCTTCGGCGGAACTGGCCGACGGTGCGCCGATTCCTCAAGCCCTCTTGCCTCCGAGAGCACCGCGCTGGCTGAGCTGGCTGGCCGCGGCGACTTGCGCAAAAGTGCCATCGGCTTGCGCCATTGTGCATTGACCAAGAAAACCGCAGGGTCTACTCTCCAGGAGTCCGGAGTGCGCCAGAATACGGTCGAACTCCGCGTTGCCTGCAGTCAAGGCTGACCAGAGGAAACCGGGCTTCGGCCGGGCAATCTTCCGCGGCGTCCAATGCGCAGGACCTGAGCGATACAGGGTCTAAGGGTCACTTGGCGTTGGCCCTACCTCTTCCACTACGGAGGCGTCTATGACCACCGGCGACAAGGGTGCTGACTCCTCAGTCGAGCGAACGGACACGTGTCGTGACGCTCGGCGCCAGTTCCTCAAGCAGGCCGGCACGCTGCCCGCCGTCGCGCTGGCGGCACAGTCCGGGGCTGCGGGTGAGCCGCGGGAAGAGGCTGGGATGCCGCAGATCCAGTTCGGTCCGCATCGCATCTCGCGCCTGATCTGCGGCGCCAACTGTTTTAATGCCGGGTCGCACCTCTCGGTGTTCGTGAACTACGAGATGAAGAACTACTACACGCCCGAGCGCATCATCCAGACCCTGCGGCGCTGCCACGAGGTGGGGATCAACTGCTGGGCTTCAGGACGGCCGAACTACGATCTCAACCAGCGCCTGCTCGACGAGGGCATCAAGATGCACTACCTGGGTGCCGGCGACCCGAGCAAGTGCGCGCAGTTGCCGGTGATGGCCAAGGCGGGCTGCATCGGCGCGGCCCACCACGGCGAGGTGACCGACCGGCTGTTTCGCCAAGACGGGAAGCTCGACCAGATCGGAGACTATCTGAAGCGCGTCCACGACGCGGGCATGTTGGCCGGCGTCGGAACGCACATCGCCGAGGTGGTGGACGTGGTTGAGTCCAAAGGCTGGGAAGTGGACTACTACATGACCTGCGTCTACGAACGCCACCGCAGCGCCGAGCAACTGCGCAAGCTGCTGGGCCACGTGCCGATCCCCGTCGGTGAGGTCTACCTGACCGAGGATCCGCCGCGGATGTTCAAGTCGATCCAGCAGACCAAGCGGCCCTGCCTGGCCTTCAAGATCCTGGCCGCTGGCCGGCTCTCGGAGCGTAAGGCCTGGGTCGAGCAGGCCTTTCGCGACACGTTCGCCGGGATCAAGCCCAGCGACGCGGTGATCGTAGGCATCTACGACCGCTACAGCGATCAGGCCGCCGAAAACGCCGCGTTGGTACGCCGCTACGGAACTACGGCCCGAATGTGAGCAATCGCTCTCCGCCACGCCATGCCTGGACGCGTCCACACTGCCGAGGAAAATATGCCGCAACGAATTCCGTACCTGCTGGCTAGCCTGCACCTGCTGGCCGGCTTGCTCCTGCTGCTGAACACCGCGCAGGCCGCAGGGGATGATCGTTTTGAAGATCTCGACACCTGCGTGCAGGCCGAACTGCAACGCACCAATTGCCCCGGCGCCGTGCTGGCCGTGGTCCTGGGAAAAGAAGTCATTTACACCAAGGCCTACGGCCTGGCGAACATCGAGACGGGCGCGCCGATGCAGGCCGACATGCTGTTTCTGCTCGCCTCCACCACCAAGATGTTCACCGCGGCCGCAGTCGTCACGCTCGCCGAGGCCGGCAAGCTGAAACTGGACGCGCCGCTGAGCGACTGTGTGAGCGGTCTGCCCCCCGGCATGGCGAAACTCACGCTGCACCAGGCGCTCACGCACAGCGCGGGGCTGGCCGCCACCGCAGCCTATGGGAACGTGGGGCCCCAAGACGATTCCAGGCTGGGTGAGATGCTTCGAACCCAGGGTGCACGTTTTTGCCTGTGGGAACCTGGATCCATTTACTCCTACTCCAACGTCGGCTACTGGCTGGCCGGCCTGGCCATCGAGAGCGCGTCGGGCTGCTATTACGCCCCGGCCGTCACGGAACTCATCCTCAGGCCGCTGGGCATGACGCGCGCCACGTTCTACCTGGCGGAAGCGAAAGCCGGGCCCATGGCGCATGGTCATGGCCCTGAAGGCCAGGGGCCGGCGAAACTCATCCCCAACCTCGACGACCTTTATGACATTGCTGCCACGCGTCCGGCAGGAAAGTTGTTCTGCAGCGCGCCCCTCTTCGCCCGTTTCTGTATCGCCTTCATGAACGACGGCCAGTTGGAGGGAAAACGCGCGCTGTCGCCCTATGTCATCCAGAAACTCTCCACGCCGTACGTTGCCCTGCCTTCTGGCGGCAGACGTACCGCTTATGGCCTCAACGTAGACGACCGCGACGGCGTGCGATGGCTTTCTCATGGCGGCAAGCTGTCGGGCTACGGCAGTACGGTGCGCATGTATCCCGCCCAGCGATTCGCCGTCGTCGTCCTGGCCAACAAGACGGGCGTACAACTGACTCGCGTGCAGGACAAGGCGGCCGAACTGGTGCTGGGCCTTCGACCGTCGCCCGTTGCCGTCGCAAACCAGGTCCAGCCCCTCGACGCCGAGGAAATGCGGCGCTATGCCGGCTCGTACGTCAACATGCGCACGATCGAATTGCGCGTGCAAGACGGCCGGCTGGTGGGAAAGGAGGGGGGACGGGTGACCAAGCTCGGAGCCAACCGGTTTCGCCGCGCCGCATCGGGCGACGCCCCGCCAATCGACTTCTCGTTCGTCACCAATTCGCGTGGAGAAGTCGAATACCTGGTACAGGGCCTCTATGCGTTCAAAAGGAATCCTTGACCACTATTGATGCCGGCGCAGTCAATGTCCGGCATTCCACGCGGATACCAGCCGAAGCGGCTGGCATCCGCTGCCTTGAAAAGCCGCTCTATGGTCATTGGCAATGCAGCCCTCAATAATGAATGCGAGACCATCCACAGGACAGGTGGTGCCTTGGTAGATGGATGGCCAAACGAGCCTGGATCGGCTCCAGGCTCGGTGTAGATGAGAAATGACGGGGTGTGAACATGAAACCATTCTTGATTTTCGCGGCCGTGGCTCCCTTGCTGGTCGCCGTGGAGGCTCTTGGGGCCCAAGACCTGACGGTGGACGACACCTATCGTATCGTGATCGCCGCGGATCGGACGAAGGCCGAAGAGCACGCCGCCGCGCAACTCCAAGAGTACCTCCAGAAGATCACAGGAAGAACTCTGCGGATCGTTCCCGAGGCGGAGCAGAACACGGAACCGGCGATCTATGTCGGCCAGACCAGCTTTGCCGCCGCCCACGGCATGAAAGACTATGGAAAAGAAGAGTACCACCTCAAGGCCATCGGAAAAGACCTGGTCATCGCCGGCGGCCGGCCCCGGGGAGTCCTTTTCGGAATCTACGAGTTCTTGGAGCGGTTCGCGGGCGTGCGCTACCTGAGCGTCAACTTCGAGCGCGTCCCGGAGACGGCGGCCGTGTCGGTCGCACGCGGAACCGACCTCCGGCACGCCACGCCCTTCATCTACCGCGACATTTATCCGGGACACGCCGAGATCCCCGCCGACTACCGGCGCAAACTCCGGCAAAACAGCGGCGGCAATTCGCCGCAGCACGGCTTCAACGAAAGCTGCGGTTCGCCAGGCGGGGTGCATACGTTGCACAAGTACTCCCACGATTTCCCGCGCGAGATCTCCTGGATGAACAGGAACGGCAGCCGGCAGATCGTGAACACACCCAACTGCGGGTCGATCTGCTTCTCGCAACCGGAGGCTCTGAAACGCGTCGCCGAAAGGCTGAAGGAGCATGTGAAGAACGATCGCGCCCGTTGCGACCTTTCCGGGGCGCCGTATCCGCTGTTCTATGTCGTGGACATGAATGATTGCCACGTGGAGTGTTTTTGTCCGCAATGCCAGGCATTCGTCCAAGAACATGACGTTTCCGGACTCGTCATCCACTTCATGAACAAACTCTGGGACGAGGTTCGCAGCGCCTGCCCTGACATCTACATCATGATGTTCGCCTACCAGGATTCCACCACTCCTCCGCGAAGCGGCATCAAGCCGAAGGGAAACGTGATCGTTCGCCTCGCCTACATGGACCACGAGTTCACCGAATCGGGCAAAGTCAGACGGGATGTGATGTTCCCGCTTTCGCATCCGAACAACCAGCCCTACGAGGAGGCGTTGGAGCAGTGGCACAACTGCTCGCCCCATCTCGCGATCTGGGACTATTGGAAGACGTACCGTTGCGGCTTCCAGACGCCGATCCACAACACCGCAGCGATCCCCGGCCTGGTCCGGAAATACAGGGATATCGGGGCAAAACATGTCTTTGTCGAAATGGAGCTGGGAACGACCGTCCCTCTCACGCTTTTCGACCTGCGCTACTACGTGGGCGCCAAAATGATGAACGATCCCGACCTCGACGACGAAAAGCTGGTCGAAGAGTTCATGACGATGTTTTACGGCAAAGCCGCAGCGCCGATGAAGGAATTCAAGGCCTATACGGAAAAGCGCATGGCCGAAAGCGCCGGGCCGCTCACCTCGTCGCCGCCGGCCAAGCGCAAGTTCATGGACGCCGAGTACTTCAAGACCCTGTATGCGCTCCTCGAACAGGCGGAACAGGCCGCGGCGGAAGAGCGACCCATCGTGGAGAATATCCGGCAGGAACGCCTCGTCGTCGACCACGCCTACCTGTTGCTCTGGAACAGTCACGGCAATCCCCTCCGGCTCGACAAGGAGGTCCTGCGCCAACGAATAGCCGGAGACGCGGATGTCTTCGGAAACAAATATTTCCGAAGCTCATGGAAGGACACGCGAGAAGCCGCGATCGAGTTCTTCTGTGATGCCATGGAGTTTCCGGAAAAGAAGAGGACCATCGCGGCAAAACCGCTGGACGGCATCCGTTTCGAGGGCAAGGACAAAGTAGAGATCGACGTCAACGGCCTCGACGGCGGCGCCTGGGTGGAGGACCCCGACGCCTGCGGCGGCAAGGCGAAGGCTCGCGACAGCAACGGCAAAGAGGACTACCATGCCAGGCCATTCACTTTCGGAATCTACGAATGGAAATTCAGGAAATCCATCGCCAACGCCCAACTGGCCAAGGCGGACGTGCCCCAAGATGAGAAATACCACTGGTACTATGCCGGCAGGACACGGATCTACTCCGACAGGACACGACTTTGGACCCATTGGTCGTGGACGCTCAATTTCAGCCTGAAGAAGGCCTTCGAGGCGAAGAATTTCAAGCAGCTATTCGACGTCTACGTCTCGGTGAAGCTTCAAGGCCCTTCGTATGTGAAAGGTTCCCAAAACCCCGATGAAGTGCGTGTCGACCGGCTGATGTTGCTCAAGGTGGACCAGGACGTCCCGCCGCTGACCCAATGACGTTGCACTATAGAAAACAGGAGCCAGGTGCATGATGACTAGTATCCGAATAGCTTGCGTATGTTTGAGTCTTAGCCTGATGGCGGCGGGCACATCGCTCGAGGCCGCAAACGAAGGAGGCGCCGGCGGCCTCAAACTCGGGTGGGCCTCTGCCGATATAACGCCCGACAGGCCCGTGGTGATCACGGGAGGGTCATCAGCACGAGTCTCCGAGGGTGTCCGGGACCACATCTATGCAACCGCCCTGGCCATCGAGTCAACCAGAGGCAACGGTACATCGGACCTGGTGATCCTGGTCTCGTTGGACTTGGTGGGAGTAACCGACATCCTCTATTCGCGGGTCCAGGACCTGGTTCGAAAAGCGATACCGGAGGTTGACGCGAATAAGGTCATCCTCAACGCCACGCATACCCACACGGCTCCTGACCAGGGCACGGCGCCGGACCTGGAAAAAATGCACTCACAGTATGGGATCCATGTCCCGGCTGCGTGGGCGAAATGGGGTATCGACCTGGGCGTCATGTCGGCAGAAGAGTATGTCGAATTCGCAGCCCAGCGGATCGCGGAAGCCATCGGCCAGGCTTGGAAGGCGAGGAAACCGGGCGGGGTCAGCTTCGGACTGGCGTACGCCACGACGGGGCGAAATCGCCTGACGGCCTATCATCATGGCACATCGGAGATGTATGGCGCCGTGAACACCCCCGATTTCAGTCATGTGGAGGGTTACGAGGACCATTCACTGGGCTTGCTTTATACCTGGGATGTGAAAGGACATCTCACGGGGGTCGTGATTAACATTGCCACGCCATCTCAAGTCGCCTATGGACGTCAGATTTCAGCCGACTTCTGGCATGAGACACGCACTGAGCTTCGCCGGCGTTTGGGCGAGGAGCTTTTCATCCTGCCACAGGTTTCGGCGGCCGGAGACCAGTCGCCGAGAGTCCTGGTGGATGAACGCGCCGAAAAGCGCATGGAAAAGCTCACCGGACGCACCCAGATGGAGCAGATCGGCATCCGGATTTCAGATGCCGTGACCTCCATACTGCCATGCATGAAAGAGAACATTGACCCGAATCCGGTGTTTGCGCATCGCGTTGAACAGGTCGAACTGAAGCGGAGAGTCATCACCGAGAAGGACCTGACGACGCGGCGCAGCACGTTTCATAACAAGAAAGCCGAATCGGTCCAGGAAACGTTCGATCGGTTGCTTGCCGAATACAAGCAGATGTACAAGCAGTTCGAGGAGCACCCGGAGCTGAAGAACAAGCCGCACTGGTATGGTCCGATAACAGGAACGCACTGGTTGCTGGCCAGGGCCTGGCGCACCTTAGAGCGCTATGAACTGCAGAAGACCGTGTCCACTATTCCTGTCACTGTCCATGTACTCCGGATTGGCGACATGGCTATGGCCACCAATCCCTTCGAACTGTACCTGGACTATGGCATGCAGATCAAGGCGCGAAGCAAGGCGGTCCAGACGTTCGTGGTCGAGCTGGCCAGTCCCGGCGGCGGTGGCTACCTTCCAACGCAACGTTCGGTTGAGGGCGGGGCGTATGGCGCCATTCCACAAAGCACCCTGATCGGCCCCGAGGGCGGGCGAGAGCTGGTCAACCGAACCCTCGAATTGATCGAGTCCCTTTGGGACGAAAAGAAGTAGGCTCCGGCCGGCGGCACGTGCTGATGGTGAGCTGTATTCCGGCTGCCGGAGGCGAAGACACTTCCTGGCCGACTTACGGCGCCGGAACCGTGGCGCCGGCATTGGCCGTCACGATCGCGTCGGCGCCCGCCTCGCGGTAATACACGCCGTTCTCGGGATCGTTCACAAACCAGATCGACACCCACAAGCCGCCCGCCTTGAGAGCGCGCACGGCTTCCTTCGAAATGCGGTATTTCAGCCGGGGAGTTGGCCGGCAGGGAACGTTCACGCCGAAGAGCTTCATCCGGTCGCGGTAGGCGAAGATCTGTTTGACGGCCTCCTCTTCGGTCGGAACGACCTCGTCGCGCGCGAAGCTCAGCTTGTAACCGTCCTCGTCGCCCGGGTGGCTGATCTGGATGTGCCCCACGCGGCGGATGTCGGGATGGTTGTCGCGCATGTATTCGAGCGCGGCCTGGTTGAACGTGGCCACCATCACGCGGTCGCGCGCAATGCCGGCCTGCGCCACGATGGTCAGCACCTTCTCCGCGAAGTCGGGCCTGAAATACTTGAAGTCGATCCAGATGCCCGGCATCGCTTTTGCGATCGCGAGCGCCTCGGGCAGGGTCACGATCGTCTCGTTCGTGAAGCCGCCGCGCGCCCGGTAAACGTATTTCTTCAGTTCGGCGTAGGGGGTGTCCTTGATCACGAGATCCGCGCCGGTCATCGCCTTGATCGTCTCGTCGTGCTGGATCACGACCACGCCGTCCTTCGTCTCGCGGACGTCGAGTTTCATGTAATCGAGCTTGTGTTCCACGGCGAGCTTGTAGGCCGGGATCGAATGGTTCGGCGCCAGCCGCTCCTCGCCCTGATGCGCCACGTACTTGATGTCGCGTGGAAGCTCCACGGCTGAAGCCGACAACGCCGCTGCGACGAGCGCAACGGCGAAAAGCGCACGGAAGAGAGAAGTGGTATTCATTCGGTTTTCCTTTCTTTCACCCGTGTGACCGCAAGGCATCCATAACCTTCGGCAGAAGTTGTTGGGGTAGGAGCAGAAGCGGCTGCGGAGCCGGCGGGACCTCAAGCAAGACGCGGCCGCCCTCCAGCCTCTTCACCGCGGCCTTGCCGCAGACCGCTCCCGTGCGCGGATTGACCAGCACGACGCCCGAAGACCAACCGTTGTGATCCTCGAGTTCAATGCTGCAAACGCCATTCTCCTGGCCGGGCATGGCTTCTGTCCAGTAGCCGACGCATTGGGCTTCCAGGGCACGCGAGGAGAGCAATACGGCCTGGGCGCGGGGCGGACGCGAAAGGTCAATGGCAATGTCGTGGCGATCACAGTTTTGCCCTTTGGGAACCACAACAAAGACCTCCGATCGCTGCTTGTCGCGGCGAAGGAAAAACCAGGTGAAAGCATTGTCCGGAGAATCCGCCCACGGGCGCTCCGGCAAGGTGCGTTCCGCGATCTTCACCCCATGCACGGTCGCCCGGACGTCCGCGTCGTCGAGTGGATAGAAGAAGCGGTTGACGTTCCTGGAACGGAGGTTGGCTGTGGAGTCGCGCCACGCGCCAGACGCTGGGCGCAGGGTCATCCGCAATGGTGCAGCGGGTTGGACGGCGATCGGCTGGGGCGTGATGGGGAAGGTTCGCCAGAGGGAACGCACGCGTCGGAGTGCCGTCAGTTTGGCGCTTGCTTCCCCGGGAATGCCCGTACACTCCACCAGGTCGAAAGCTCCGCTCCAGAAGCCCCGGAGATAGAAATCGCCGGTGCGGTCTCGGAAGGAGCGATCAACAATGTCATCCGCATCGGCGAAGGCCGCAAGCCATGCGGGGGTAGGGGCGGAGGGAAACGCATCGCGCCGCGCTATCGCCAGCGGGTAGTCGCACAGGGGCAGGTTGCGGAACAGGATCTCGTCTCCGCTGGGTTGGGGGCGCTCCAGTGGGCGGATCTCGCCTGTAAAAGTGTCCAGCAGTACTAACTCACCGTCAAGGCCTCCCTGAATTGCGAGATCGACCGTTCGGCATGGTTGCCGGTCGGACGGTCTCGCCGGGTTCCAGAAGAAGACGGCGGGCGTTTTCGAGCCGTGAAGCCGGAAGGCGAACGAGACGATTTCCGGCGGCGAAATGGGATAAACGAGACTCACCTCATCCACATACGCCGTCCCGCCCTTGGGCAGCTCAATGCGCAGCCCGAAGTCGTGCCAATCTCCTTCTGCCGGAAACCGGAAGCAGAAGGGAGTATACTCCGGCCGGGTCCGGAACGGCGTTTTCGGGCTTCGTGGGGGTGGGAGTTCATTGCCCTGGGCGTCACATGGCGAGGGACGGATGGCCACGTCACAGCCGTCGCCCTTCAACACGCCGCGCACCTCGATGAACGTTGCGCCCAAGACGGACCGCCATCGCTTGGCTGTGTCAATCCGTGTCGCGTGGCCGCCGGAGAGCTTCAGCGCGCCTTTGCCGCGAAACGCCGCATGGTTGTCGACCAGGGCGCCGGCCGTGGCCTTCCAGTCCTGAAGCGCAGCAGGCTCGTCGAAGCCGTGTTGCGCGAGCAACACCAGCGCCGGCTCCTCGGAGTGCTTCGCCAATCGCAAGGGGATATCCAGGGGCGAGGCGATCCTCGCAAACAACGCCCCCGTGTGACACAACGTTACGTATTTTGCCGTGGGGCGGCCGTCGGCAGCGAAGATCTGTCCCGGATGGTCCATGTTGGACGTGGCCTTGGCAATCTGCCAGTTCATGTGCAGGAAGCCTGCGTGCGCCTCGACCAGGTACTTCCGCAACATGCCCTTTGCTTCGGCGAGGTCCGTGGCGTAGGGGACCTCCGACCGGTCGACCGCACCCGTGATCTGCCACTCGGTGTCCCAGAGCGGCAGGCTCAAGCCGAACCGCCCCATCAGGCTGCGCAGTTCGTCGGCCACCTGGCGCTGGGTCATGTTCGCCGCGCCGGACTCGGGATGGGACCGGTAGGGGTGAAGGCCGAGGATGTCGATGTGCGCGCCCACGCCGGTCTCGAAGAACGTGGTCAGGAAACGGCGAGCCCCCGAGAAATCCGCCCCCCAGAATCCGCAGACGCCGCCGCTGATGACCTTGTTCCGCGGGTCCACCGACTTGAGAGCCTTCGACGTCTCGGTGACGAATGTGCCAAATGCGGCCGGGTCGGGGGTCGGCATCCAGAATTTCGGAATGTCGGGTTCGTTGCCGATCTCCCAGACGCCGACGCGTCCCTTCAAACGTTCGGCGCCATGCCGCACGCGCTCCTGAAACCACGCCATCGCCTTGGGGCTGTAGGCAATCGGAACACGTTCGCCCGGTGCGCCTTGTACGTCGGGGAATAGTTCCTTTGACCATGGAAGCGTCTGGGGCAATTGACCAACGACCTGGATGCGGCGGGCGAGCAGTGCATCCACCATGTGCTCCGTGCGCGCGGAATCGTCGCCAAGCATGAAGCAGGACAACTTTGCCCACTTGACGCCCGCCTGCGCGATCCGGTCAAGATCCGTTTCTTCCACATTTCCCGTGAGATTGAGTCCTACCATGGAGTCGCTGAGGTCGCTGGACGAGACGGGCGCCAGGAAGCCCAGGGGAGCCCCCCCAAGAACCGCCGGACGCAGCAACCCCTCCGCGTCGGCGCCCGTCACGTAACGCTCTTCTCCCGCTTCGATACGCAGGTCGTGAAAGTCAAATGTGTAGCCGTGCCCGGCGTCCGTGCGAAGACCGACGAGCGTGACGCAACACCAGTCCACCGCCCCGACCGTGTTGAACGGCGGCGTGCGCCGAAGGTCCAGCGACGTCTGTGTCCAGGCCCTGTTCTCCACGTTGCCCAGGGTATAGTAGGCGACGTTGCCCCGGTTATCCCCCACGAGGAACCGGAGCACGGACTTGGCGCCGTTGCTCCTGGACCAGAGCGTGATCCGCGTCGCGCGCGACAGGTCCCAGGCACCTTGCGCCTTTCGCCTGTGCAGCCAGAACCAGTGATCTCGGGGCGAACGATCCTCTAACCGGAGAAAGGGCCCGGGCCGGCTGCCGTCACGCAAGGACTGGATATCGACGCTGATGCCTTCGGTGACGATCTTCTCCTGGTGACGACTCTCTCTCTTCTGCCAGTCCGAGGCCTTGGCGAAACCCTCCGCCCAAAGGACCTCCTGAGCGCGCGTCACGTCTTGCACTGCCAAGAGAGAGAACACGAGCCAAGAAAACCGGAGAATCCACGCGTTGCTATTCGACATGGGCGATGTACTCGTGTCCCCTGGTGCGCTGCTGGTGAACACCTGCGGCTCGGTTTATTGGGTGTCAGAAAAGGAATGTCGTGGCTGTCCGGGCCGTTGCCCGGGAAAACCGGCCTCCCGATGGTCAGCCTAACGGCATTACTTACCTGAGACGCAATTGTTTGCCAACCCTACGCGGTATCGAGGGCCTTGATTCCCGCGTCACTGCAGTCGCTGATGAAGCGGGTTGTAGTATTGGCCGCGCAGCCGGTGTTCGTCAAGGCTGTAGTTCCAGGAGCAATACGGGATGCTTTCGCCACCTTTCGCCGCCGTGGCTGGACAGGGGACGGTAATCCTTGACACGGGCTACGCAAGCGTCTACGGTGAAGTGCGCCCCTGTTCGCTCCCCGCCGCACAACCGCCCAGTGCCAGAACCGAGAGATCTCTCCATGCGTCGACCCATGTCAGCGCTTGTCTGCCTACTCCTCCTGGCTGGCGGCGACCGTTTCTGCCGGAACTCCGCCGGCAGCTTCTGAAAGATCCCCTCATTCTGCCCGCGAGGTGACGCCATGCAGCGGAATCGGATTGGTTTGCTGGTTCTGGCATTAGGGATATGTGCCACGGCGTCGGCCGCTGACTGGCCCACGTACCTGGGCGACCAGCAACGCAGCGGCGTGACCGCGGAGCAAGTCGGTTTGCCGCTGCGGCAGGCATGGCTCTTTTCCTCGTCGGCCGTTCCCCGCCGAACCTGGACCGAAGCGGCAGGACGGGTGATCGAAGGGCGCCAGATCGGCGACCGCATTCGTTTCGACGACGCCTTGGACGTGGCGGCCGTCGAAGGCCGCGTCTACTTCGGATCCTCGGTCGATCATCAGGTCCGCTGCCTGGATCTGCACAGCGGCAAGGAGCTCTGGCACTTCTTCACCGACGCTCCGGTCCGATTGGCGCCCACCGTCGCCAATGGCCGGGTGTATGTCGGCTCCGACGACGGATATGCGTACTGCCTCGATGGGGCTGCAGGGACGCTTGTCTGGAAGTTGCGCCTCGCACCGGCCGACGAAGCGATCCTTGCCCGGGGCGAGATGATTTCCCGTTGGCCGGTGCGCACCAGCGTGCTGGTGGACGGCGGCGTGGCCTACTTCGGCGCCGGCATCTTTCCGCACGAAAACGTGTATCTCTGCGCGGCCCGGGCCGACGACGGCCGCGTGCTCTGGAAGAATGACACCATCAGCCACCTTGATGCCGGGCGCAACGACCTTTCTCCGCAGGGCTACCTGCTGGCGACCGAGGACGTGCTCTACGTTCCGTCGGGCCGAACCCGCCCCAAGGCCGTCAGCCGGGCCAACGGCGAATTCACCACCGACAGGATCGTGTCGGTGAGCCTTTCGGCAACGGTCGTGGCCGGCGTCGACGCCTTGATTGCCAACCAGCGGCTCTGGCAATTCTCGGCCGGAACGCGCCTGGTCTGCGCCAGCGGCTCTCTGTATACGGCCGACGGCAAAGCGGTGACATGCTCCAAGGAGAAGGAGTTCCTGGCAGCCTGCAGCCTGCGAAGCAAGCTCTCCGCTGAAATACGGGATCTGGGCCGCAAGCCGCCCAAGGGCATGTCGGCCGCCCAGATCCGTGCGCGCGTGGCCGAACTGCACAAGCAGATCAA
>CALARR010000035.1 GCA_937889015.1 uncultured Planctomycetales bacterium
GGCGTGCCTGCCGCCTGGCACCACTCAAACAAGGCCGCCTCAGTGGTGGTCAGCGTGGCCCCAGCCATCTCCATTCGCCGCAGGGCCGTTTCATAGTCTGCTGCCTGCCGCGAGCCCACGGCGTCGACCGCCACATAGGTTCGCCAAGCCCCGGCGATCAGGTCGAGTACCGTCTGTTGAACGCACACATGGGCCTCGACACCGCACACCAGCAGCTTGGCGCTCCCCAATTGCTGCAAGGCGTCGAGAAACGCCGGGCAGCCCAGGCAACTGAAACTCAGCTTGGAGGGCACCTCCCCCAGACGCGCTGCTAGCTCGGGCACGCTGCGTCCAAGACCGGCCGGGTACTGCTCGGTCGCCAACACCGGCATATCGAGCAACTTCGCAACGTCGACAAGCCGACGCACATTCCACACGACCCGGCTGCCGCCGGCGATCGCCGGAATCAGTCGCTCCTGGACGTCCACCACCACCAGGGCCGTGTCACCGACCGACATCAACTCCGGACTGCGCAGGTACTCTTGTGGCATGCTCATGGATGGCAGCATACCGCATGCCCGTCCAGGCGGCCAGAGGGCCCGTTGACGCGTCGGCCACGATCGCCCGACGCAGTCCGTAGCTGAAGCAAATTCCAACTACCAGCCGCGAACAACCACTCGCGCGGGGTAAGGATATGCGTACGGATAGTACCGCGATCGGACTACATAGCGGCCGCCATAGACGACCGGGCCGGGCGCCACGACGTACGCAGGTCGTGGATACACGGGAACGACCGGCGAGTAATAGGTGACTGCCGGAACTGGGGCAGGCACCACGACTGGCACCGGAGCGGGCACGACCGGCGTCACCACGGGGGCCGGGACGTACTCATACTGGGCGGCTGCCACGCCGGCGGACAACAACACGATCACCATCGCTACCACTACCCGACTCATCGCTACAACCCTCCTTTTCGGCTTTGCATGACCGCCAGAACCTCGTTGTCCCCGGAAACCCAAGGCTACGATGTCCTAGAAACCCTAGCTCACAGGTGCAAGATACGCAAACAACGTTGTCCATCGCCCTGGGGGGATCGAACAGCATTGTTGGCCCGGCGGACAGCCCCTCCACACTACCCCGTCGCCACAGCGGCAACGAACGACAGCAATACACGGCATTCTTCGCAGCGTGACAAATAATCTCGTGTCTGTTACGATACGCCGTATCTCTGATTCATGCGTGCCAGGCTGCCCAAGTTCTCCATTCGCAGTAGCCACTAGATGATACGCGGATGGGAGTGATCGTCAAGATCCGCGAGAGGGCTCGCATGTGCTACTCGGCGGAAGTCAGCTTCGCATCGGCGAGTACGCTCATCCCGATGGGGGTCTACTGCCTGCGCGCGGCTGCGTTTAAGGCGCCGCGTTACTGGCCGCTGGCGGCAATCCCCCTTTTTTTCGGGATTCAGCAGGTCGCAGAGGGGCTGGTCTGGACGGGGGTGGCGCGAGCCGACCGGCCGATGGTCGCCGTGGCCGCCCAGTTCTATCTGTTCTTCGCCATGGCTTTCTGGCCGACCTGGTTTTCACTGTCGGCCTTCTTGATCGAGACCCGCTCTGCCTTGCGTCGCTGCCTGGCTGCCTGGACCGTGCTCAGCACGGGATGGTTCTTCATCTACTACCTGCCGATGGCGCTTGGCGCAATTCCCGTCGAAGTCCTTGTCGTACGGCACTCGATTCGTTACGAGCATCCGTGGGACGCCGCGGCCCTCTCCGTGACGGCGCGAACCGGCCTGCGTTTGCTTTATCTCTTCACCGCGGCCGTGCCCTTGCTCCTCACGTCGGAAAGGCGCAAACTTTACCTCCCCGTGGCGCTCGGAACCGCTTCCGCCGTCGTCGCGGCCTGGTCATTTGACTACGCCTTCACCTCGGTATGGTGCTTGCTGGCCGCCGTCTGCTCCACCTATACCACGTACCGATTCGCGGTCCTGCCCAAGGCGAAGGATCAGGGCATCCTGGGCCAGGTCGGTGGCGATGACCCCGCCGACCGGCCGTGATGGCCTGGTGTGGCAGCTTAACCCGGAGGCCCCAACACCTTGTCCAGGTTCTCCGCCATCTTCACGATCGTGTCCCAGTCGCAGGCGACGATGTCTTGCGAGTGGGCAAGGTTGTTGCGCAGGGCTTCGAGTTCCTTGACCGTTTGTTCGCCGCGCGTGCGCGACACGAACCCGGCCTTCGTCCGCAAGCCCTCGTTACGGAGCACAATCTGCCCCCGGTCGGAGAACTGCAGGCAGTCCAGCAGATCGAGACTCTGGCTGCGGCGCTGTCGCTCCTGCAGCAGCGTCTCGGCCTTCTGCAACCGGCCTTCCGGAAGGCAGTCGCGCCACTGGCCGTCGGGGTAAGCTTCCTCGATCAACTGGGTCAGGCTCATCTCGATGATCGTGATCATCCCGAACAGCCACATGCGAACCGGCGGTTTCTCGAAGTCGGTCTTGGTCACGATCCCGCCGACCTGGCCCAGCACGGTGACGAAGATCCAGGGACGATCTCTCAAGAGCATCACCAGGTCGGGCAACCCCGTGCTCGCCGGCACGACCTCGCCTTCCGCAAAGGGGCTCATGCACTCGCCGCAAGTCGCGTCGCCCAACTGCTCGCACCGCACGTATCCCTGGATTCTGCCGTCGCGGCGGATGCCAGCCACCTTGTACCGGCAGCGTTCCATCACCGCCCGCACCTCGCTTGCCGAGGCGCCGGCGTCGAACGAAGCCAGAGGTTCGGCGATGTCGGCAGCCGAAAAACTCTCCAGGAACAGCACACGAAGACGATGCCGTGTGGAAGCGGTTATGGCCATAGGTTTCTCTCCCTGTGACGGAGACGACTAATCTCGATTCTCGCCGCGCGGAAGGCTACGTCAACTGAGGGGCTGGCCGGATTCTCTGATAACGGCTGTTGCCCTCGGCTGCGATTCTGAGCGGCGTAAGTGTTCTCCATTACTGCTGCGACATCGGCGATGCCCCATTTCGCGCAGAATGTCGCATTCTTGGCCGCGACGCGCGCCAGGCAAGAGTCCTCGCCTTACGGCTACGGTGGGGCGGGTCTGGCCGGTCCGAGTTGCAGATTGTCGAGGAAGGAGATGCCTGCTTCCGTGCCTGCACTCATGAACCCGAGCCAGTCGAGGGTTTCGAATTGCTCGTCGCAGGAGAGTGCGTTGGCTGTCAGGGGCGCGCCGTCCTTGGTCGTTATCTGCAGGCTCCAGGTCTTCTCCGTTTCCGGGCCAAGCCGGCAGCGCATCTCGACGTGCAGCCATTGATCTTCCGGCACGGTCGAACCGTCGAGCGCCTTTCCGGCGGCAAGAACCTGCCGCTTGGCGTTGATTTCGAGCTTGGGGCCAACCTGCATCCCGGCCGGGCCTTGGGTGCTACGCCACTCGGCACGGAATTGCGCCCCGGACTGCAGCAGCAGATCGAAGCTCAGCAACTCATCGCCCGTGAAGACGCCAGGGGCGATCACAAAATGCGGCGTATAGCCGGTTCTTTGACCGGGAAGGTCCACGAGCTTGAGGCTCTTCAAGCCGCCGGCCGCCTGCTCGTCGCTTACGGTCAGCATGGCGCCAGGCACGTTCGCGTCTTCGATAACTTGGGCGTAAGTCGGCTTGGCGCCGAGCGGAAGACGCTCGAAATCTTCGCTGAACGCCAACCCCGGATCGTCTTCAGGGGAAATTGGCACGCGAGCCCGAGCCGGCAGCGAGCGCCATGCCCCCTCGCCGGTCAGCCCAATGGCGTCCATGTCGATGGGCTGGAAACCACGAGCATAGGCGGGCGACGTCGGCTTCAGGTGGAAGTCGCGCCTGGCAAGGTCCACGAACTGCGGGTCGGCGATCACCGAGCCTTGGTCCATTGTCGCGCCTTTGTAGAACCCGGTGGGCGTCTGGCGTATCGCGCGCCACTCGTCCCAAGTGTGGCCGGCCAGCAGGATCGGTTCGTCATCGGTCCGCCAGTAGACATTCTGGCTGATGAACTTCTCGTAGTTGGGCCACTTGTCGTAGCGAAACAGCTTGGCCCGCTGCCAGCAAACGATGTTGTTCTGAAAGATGTTCGTCCGGGCGACTTCCATGTCGACTTGAAAGGCCTCGCCGAAAGCGCAGATGTTGTTGACGATGATGTTCGAACTGGTGCCGACTTGCAGACGCACGATTCCCGATCGTGTGTCGTGGATCACGTTGCTTTCGACCAGGATTCCGGCGCTGCCCTCGTCGAGATAGATGCCGTGGGCCTTGCCATGAATGTGACCGATATCGTGAATATGGTTGTGCGCCAGAACGGTCTGCGGTTGGAGGCCCAGACTGTAGATCCCACCGCCGTCGTCCAATCGCTGCATCACGTGGTGGATATGGTTATGCGTGATATGATTGTTGTGCGTGCCGTTGAGCGTGGTGCCCCAACGCCAACCCAGCGAGACGCCCGTGTACCAAAGATCGCAGATCTCGTTGTGCGTGACGAGATTGTCCGAACAGGCGCCGATCCACACGCCTACGCCGGAGCCGTGCACATGACCTCCGTTGTGGATCAAGCAGTTGTGCACGCAGTTGCCGCCGGCGCGGACTTCGGGCCTCTCGCACAGTGATTCGCCGATCTTGACTCCACCAGCGCCCAGGTCGTGGATGTGGCAATGTCGCACGGCACAGTCGCGAGAGCCGCTACGCAACCAGATGGCGTAGGAATCGGTCTGTGCGACTTCGCAGCCTTCGAAGAGGCAATGGCGCGCACCGGTGGCCTCGATCACCGCGCCGACCGCTACCGCGGCCTGCGTGTCGTCGTGCCCCTCGGGCGGAAGGGTCCAGTTGGAACAACGAAACACCAACCCCCGGAACTGGACATGCTCGACCAGACGGCCCTGGGCCGGTTCGCCGGCCAGGATCAGCAGATGCTCGGTGACCGGGGCCAGGATCTCGGCTCGGCTCAAATCATCGCCTGGGCGCGGGATGATCCGCAGCAGGCCACTGACGCGATCCAACTGCCATTCGCCGGGCGCGTCCAAGGCGCCGCGATGGTTCTCGACGATAAATGGCGATAGCTCGTTATTGGGCAGCGTGCGGCGCGCCGGGCCAGCGAGTTCGACGACATCCGTGGCCGGGTTGACGTGCTTCAACGTCAGCAAGGCGGTCCACCAACTGTTCCAGACCTTCAGATTGACGGTTGCCAGGTCCGGCCAGGCTTGGATCGTGCCTGGCGCGGCAAGAAACGCGCCCTTTGACTTGCCTGCATCCCGACCCGATTGGGGCGAGTCGGCGTCCGGCACAGCCCCGGCCATACGGTAGCGGCCGTGGTTCGGTGAGCGGGCCAGCGTGTAGCGGGTTCCATTGACGTACAGAGTGCGAAATACCCAGCCACCGCCTTTCGCCTCAGGGAGGGTGGCCTGCCACACTCCGTCCTCGCACGGCTTAAGACCAGTGATCCGTCGCCCACCGAACAGAACGGGTTTTTCGTCCTGGTATGCGGCGAAGGAGACGGGCCGGTCGACTTTGCCGGAATCCTCGGGCGAGAGAACCAGCGGTTCCGATCGTGGATACTCGCCACCGCGCAAATAGATGGTCACACCACCCTGGGGAAGTCCTCCAGCGCGTTTCAACTCGCGAACCGCGTCGCGGGCCTTTTCCAGCGTAGCGAGGGGCATTTCTTTGGTGCCTGGGTTGGAATCATTGCCACCGGGTGCGACGAAGATCTCGGACGCGGACGCCGGCGCACAGGCAATGGCTGTCCATAGCAGCCACGATGCGATACGACGGTGATAAGGCATGATGGTCTCCTCAGGCCACATAGCGGATGCTGCCGGCAGGCTTCTCAAGGGGCAACGGCCTCCAGGGCGCCCATGTCCGGCGCCCTGCCCTGCGGAACCGCGCGCCGCTCGAAGTCGCTCTTTGCGCCCACGTCGGCGCCGGCGTCGATGCAGGGCGAATCGGGACGCAGGTGAAAATCGAGCCGCGATGCGTCGGCCAGGCGCGGATCCGCGGCCAACGAGTGCGTCTCCTGCCCCAGTTCACGCTGATAGACGGCAAAATCGGCCTGCGTGTAGTCCTTCCCCTTGAAGCGGATCATCACGCCTTCCGGCTGCAGCCAGCAGTTGTGGTCCAGGCAAATGACTCGCTTGTCGGCCACCGCCTCCGGGTTCCACCACAGGGCGTCAAACGCCACGTTCGTCGCCTGGCAGAAGATGTTATTGCGGATGTAAAAGTCCGAGGTCGTTGCCCGGTTGGTGTAGAAGCACAGGTGCCGCCCCGCCGGATTGGGCCGCTGCGCGTGGCTCCAGCCATGGCCCGCGCCAAAGCACGTGTTGTGCTCGAAGTAGATGTGATGCGTCAGCGACTCCTCGGGATTGTTCCAATACTCGAAGGAGTACTCGCTGTTCCAGATCAGGTTGTAGCGATAGACGATGTTGTATTCCTGGGACGGAGTGCTCTTGTTCTGGTTGGTCAACGCCGCATCGTAGATCTCCCACAGGCGGCAACGCTCCACCAGGCAGTCGTGGGCGTTGCCCCAGAATTCGATCCCGTTGCCGAAACGGACTGGCTTGCCGTTGGGGTGCGTGAACTGGTGTCCGCCGCCGATCCAAGAGAAATCGCAGTCGCGGATGGTGATGTGGTGCGTGCTGCCGCCGCCGACTCCGTGGGCGGCTCCGTACCGCAGATCCAGGTTCTCGTAGGTAACGTAGTGCTTGCCGCTCTGGCTGATGATGTGTTTGTTGAGGGCCAGTTCCACGCTCTTGAACCGCTGGGCGGGATTCTCGGCCAGGCGCAGCACGACGCGATGCTGCTGTCCGTCGTACCAGTAGTCCCGTTCGTTCACCAGGTCCACCATGCTCCATTTCTTCCAGCCCCAGGCCGCACCATGATCGAATATGATGTTGCCCACGTCGCGGGGCATCAGGTCGATGCCCTCGCACGGCAGGAACTGCAGATCGGCGATCGTCAGCTCAACGCCTGCGATCAGCCGATCGCCCAGCCCGAACGTGAGCCGTGCGTCGTCGGCCGTCTTCGCCGCCCGGTAGATCTGAACGCAATCCACCCATTCCTTGTCGATGCTGAACACCGTCTGGATCCGGTCCGCCGAATAGCTGGACCACGGCGCACTGGAGGTCATCAAGCTGGGGGGCGCCAGCTTGATCGCTTGGCTCGACTTCGCGCGAAATCGCAACTGATAGGAGCGATTGGCCTCGATCGAGAAAGACGCCAGATAGAGCTGAATATGGGAACCGCTGCTCCCCGGCCGCTCACAGTGAATGCTGAACTCGCTGCCGTTCCACCGCCCCTTGGCCGCGGCGCCTTGCTCGCGGTGCAAGGCCATGCGTCGCAGCAACTCCGGCCCCAGCAGGTTCTGATCCGTCGGTCGCAGCGCGGCCGTGCTCCACAGGTTCGGCCCGGCCGGCTGCCAATCGGAGGCGCGATCCATGGCCACCGACCCCAGCAGCGCGGGCTTGACGCCTTCACCATACGCGCCGTAAGTGACGTCGGCCGTCTCGTCGCCGCTCTGCGGCAGCAACTGACCGCGCCACTGCCCTCCGCGGCGGAACAACACGCGATCCCCCGGCTGCAACGGTGCCGTGTTCACCCGTTCCAGGCTGCGCCAGGCGGTCTGGGGCGAAAGACCGTTCCGCCCGTCGTCGCCTTGCGGATCGACGTGATATACGGCTGCCTTCTGTTGGGCAGAGACGCGATGCGGTGTGCCCGCCAATATGCTCGCGGCGACGAGAGAAACGGTCAGAACCCTATTTGCGCAAGTCATGAAAGAGAGGCTCCGGAGCAAGGTGCGATTGTTCGAGAATGAGGCCGAAGCGTGTCACGACGTTACCGGCAGCCGTTCATCTGGCCAGCGGTGGACGATAGACGCGGAACCCCTGCAACTTCAAATGGGCCCCGGCGACGGGCGCCAGACGCAGCGTGTGCGGACCGTTGGCGATGCCCTGGATCAGTGTCACGGCCTTCTCGACGCCGGCTGTCTTGGCCGCCGGAAACTCCAAGCGGTCGGCAAACCGCGGCACAACCTGCCACTTGACTTCAAAACCTTCGGGCATTTGCACCGGCTTCTTCTTGGAACGATATTCCAGCGACCAGGCGACCATCCAGTTGCCGTTGGTCGGGTCGATCACCACTCGGCCGGATTTTGAGACAAACCGTTCCTTGTTCGTGCCTTCGCCGTCGTCGCCGGTGATGGAACCGCTTACGCGGAAGCGAAACTGCTTGCCGTCGGGCGTGCTCTCCAGGACGCGGAGCGTCCAGTCCTCGACCAGCAGCGGCTTCTCGTGCCCCAGCACCTTGAAGGCCGGCATCCAGATAAAGGGGGCGGGGCTGGGTCGGGTCGGGGTATAGCCCTCCGGAAAACTCGACGGACTGCGCCCATCGACCAGCACGTCGGCCAGCGGCCCCGCTGGCGTCGCCGCCCCTGCCAGCACGTCGATCCGATTGCCGCTGAACGCCACTTCCAGCGAGCCATCCGGCAGACGCTTCACAAGCCTCGCGTCATCCGCGGCAATGTCCTCGATCCAGCCAGCAGCCCTCTCGCTGGGCAAGGACGGATCGCGCACCAGGAAGGCGTTGATGAGCCGGGAATACAGTTCCGCGCCCTCGGCGTTGTGATGCACCCCGTCGCCCAAGTAATCCTTGATCGTACGCCCTTCCTTGGCCATCGTCTCCTGCCACTGGCGCTCGATATCCACCAGTCCACAGTCGTACTTGATCGCGATCTGCCGGATGAGCTTCGAGGCCTCGTAGTCCTTCTCCCGGCCAACGTCGTGATGGGTCGCCAGGAGGATTTCGGCCGTAGTCCGCAGGCGCACGCGGCGAATGATCTCGTCGAACGTGGCCATCCCCGGATTGTCGTAGACGTGGAAGATCAAGAGGTCCGGGTAGTTCGGGTAGAGATCGTATTCGCTGGTCAGGATCAGCGAAGGGGCCGTGAAGCCACCAATGGCTCGATTCTCGATCTGCAGATTCGCGTTCGGCCATCGCTTGCGCATTTCGTCGGCGGTCATCTGCGACCACTTGCCGGCCGTGATCGACTGGCCATAGAACAATACGCGGACCGTGTTGCGCTTCGCTGGCGTAGATTCTTCCAGCAGTCGCATGGTCCGCTGGATGTGCGCGCCGGGCCGAGTGACCGCGGCCAGATCCTGGCCGCAAACCGACGAGGTCCAACCCGCCACGATCGCCAACCACACGCCCCAGCGCGTGGCGGCCAATCGCCCGCCTCCCCGGCAACCGTTTCCCCTTCCCGTGGGTCGAACTGGGCTGCCGGAAACGGTCGCCTCGGGGGCAGCATGCGATAGAGGCTTGCGGCGGCAATGCAGTCGAGTCACGGTGGGATCTCCCGGGAGGCTTGGTCAAGGTGGGCACGGTTGGCAACGCAAGGCAGGTTCTGCCGATTATCGCTCGAACAGGTCGCGGCGGCAAATGCCCTATCACAGACGGTGCCGCCGTGCCAGGACAGTCCGCCTGCGAGCGGCGACTCTTCGGCTCACCATGCCATCCGATACCGGCGCTGCTGGTCGGAAGCCCGCGCCGTATTACTGAAGTCCTTGTCTAGCTCCGCACAGGCGGCGATCGCCGCCTCCCAATGGCGGGGGGGCGGCCCCACGCGCAGAAGTCATGGTGAATCGATTGTGCCGAAAGAGTCCGCCTCGAACGCCGATCGTGGCACTCGCCAGAACCAGGGAATGGTTGACCCGTTTTCTTGCCCCTCAGTACAATGAACCAATGAGACCAAACGCGCGGTCTTCTCGTCTTCGATACCGGCGTCCAAGAAGTTATTGATCTCTGCATTGCTGGCGGCCCCGACCGACCCATTGGAGGTCGAGAGAACTGGGCTTCCGATGGTCACCCTCGGGGCATTGGCTTTGCAGGACCCACGAGGTCTGTAGGCTGGCCGTTCGTATCACATCGCGTCTCCTCTTTTGGTGGGGTTTTCTGTGGCACAACCGCTCGATCTGGTCCTGATCAATCCCGGAGCCCGGGCCTCGAACTATCAGGCTTTGGGCCGAGAACTGGCTGCGGTCGAGCCGCCCCTCTGGGTCGGTGTCTTGGCTGCGAACGCGCGCAAGTACGGCTACCACGTCCAGATCCTGGATGCTGACGCGTGGGAGTTGACTCCACAGGATGTCGGCCGGCAGATCGCCGCCCTAGGCCCACGCCTGGCCGTGGTGGTCGTCTTTGGGGCCAATCCCTCTGCGTCGACTCAGAAGATGGGGATTGCCGGCGAGACCGTGCGCGCCATCCGTCAGCAAGCGGCGGACGTCAAGATCATGCTCGCGGGGCTGCATGTCAGCGCCCTGCCTGAACGTACGTTGCGCGAAGAAGACGTGGACTTCGTCTGCCAAGGCGAGGGACCGCTGACCATCCGGCCGCTGCTCGACCGCTTGCGCTCCGGTTCGACCGACTATGCCCAGGTTCCCGGCCTCTGGTACCGCCAGGACGGCCAGATCCGCTCTACGAGCTGGGCGCCGATGATCCAGGACCTTGAGGGCGAGCTTCCGGGCGGGGCTTGGGATCTCTTGCCGATGGACAAGTACCGCGCCCACAACTGGCACTGCCTGGATCACATCCACCAACGCAGTCCCTATGCGGTCCTCTACACCTCCTTGGGCTGCCCATTCCATTGCCACTTCTGCTGCATCAATGCCCTCTTCGAGAAGCACACCATCCGCTACCGGGACATGGCCGGGGTGATGGCCGAGATCGACTTGTTGGTGCAGAAATACGGCGTGAAGAACATCAAGATCCTGGATGAGATGTTCGTCTTCAAACGCAGCCGCGTCCTCGAATTCTGCGAGGCGCTGATCCCCCGCGGCTACGACCTGAACTTCTGGGCCTATGCGCGCGTCGATACAGTGGATCCGGAATTGTTAGCCAAACTGCGCCAGGCCGGCGTGCGCTGGCTCTGCTATGGGTTCGAATCCGCCTCCGACAAGGTGCGCAAGGGAGTCCGCAAGGGATTCTCTGACGACGTCATGCACCGGGCCATCCGCTGGACGCGCGAAGCCGGCATCTACATCATTGCCAACTACATGGTGGGCCTGCCCGACGACGACCATGGGACGATGCAGCAAACCCTCGACGAAGCCAAAGCCTACAACTTCGAGTTCTTCAATATCTACTCCGCCATGGCTTATCCTGGGTCGAAGCTCTTTGACCAGGCAGTCGCCGAAGGTTGGCGCCTGCCCGATACCTGGGACGGCTACGCCCAACTCAGCCCCCGCACCTTGCCGCTTCCCACCCACCACCTTTCCGCAGCCGAAGTGCTGGCTTTCCGCGATCGGGCCTTCCGCGAGTATTTCGATCGACCGGAGTACTTCCGCATGATCCGCGAGAAGTTCGGCCCGGACGCGGAAGCCCATATCCATCAGATGCTGGCCGACGCGCCGCAGCGGGATCTGCTGGCTGCGGCCTCCGGCTCCTGAACCCCAGCGGCCTTGGCGCCGTCTCGCCGTTCTGCTTTACGATCACGCACGTCCCATACTTGGTTGTCGCCATGTCGGAAGTCTCGCAGCCTTCTTCGCCGGAGAACCTGGATCTGCCCTTGATGCGGAACAATATCGCGCGCCCCGACCTGGACGCCGTGATCGCCTTGCTTCAGCAAGACGACCCCATCCTCACCCATGCGCGTCAGGTACGCGCCTTCGAGGAGGAGTGGTCGTCTTGGCTGGGGATGAAGCACAGTGTCTACGTCAACTCGGGCGCGTCGGCCAACCTGCTGACGATTGCCGCCTTGCGCGAGACGCGCGGACTGGGCGAAGTGATTGTTCCCCCCTTGACCTGGGTCTCGGATATCGCCTCCGTCATCCAAGGCGGCTTTCGGCCCGTGTTCGTCGACATCGATCCGGCCACGCTGGGTATGGATCCCGCCCAGGTCATCAAGCGGATCACGCCCCACACCAAGGCCGTGTTCCTGACCCACGTCCTGGGCTTCAACGCCCTGCAACAAGAACTGATCGACGAGTTGCGCGCTCGTGACATCCCGCTGCTGGAAGACGTGTGCGAATCGTATGGGGCCACCTGGAACGGGCACAAGCTGGGCACCTTTGGCCTGGTCTCCAACTTCTCCTTCTACTACGGCCATCACCTCACGACCATCGAAGGGGGGATGGTCTCCACCAACGATGACGAGATGTACCAGGTCGTGCGCATGCTCCGATCGCATGGCATGGTCCGCGAGGCATCCTCGGAGGAGCATCGGCAGAAGTACGCCCAGTCCTTTCCCGACTTGAACCCGGATTTCATCTTTGCCTTTCCGGGGTTCAACGTTCGCCCCACCGAGATCGGGGCCGCCATCGGCCGCTCGCAATTGTCACGCTTGGACGGGAACAACCGCCGCCGGCAGGAGAACTTCCGGTTGTTTCTCGACCAGCTCGACCCGCAACACTACGTCACCGAGTTTCGCGTCGAAGGAAGCTGCAACTACGCCTTCGTGCTGATCCTGCGCCGGCCAGACGAAATGCTCCGGGACCGGATCATGGTTGCGCTGCGCGAACACGGGGTGGAATTCCGTCGCGGCACGGCCGGCGGTGGCAACCAACTCCGCCAGCCCTATCTCCGCCGCTGCCTGGGCGACGCCGATCTCAGCCAATTCCCGGTCGTCGACCACGTGCACTTCTTCGGCTTCTACATCGGCAACTACCCGATGCTGGAACAGGCGAAGATCGGCAAGTTGTGCCGACTGCTGAACGATCTGGCGGCCCAGCCGCAATGAGTTGCCGACAGGTTTTCCGACCGGATCTAAAACGGATTGAACCCCTTCAACTGCTGCGTGCCCCAGATATTGACCTCCTCGATGACCGAGGTCTCCGGGACGTCGATGCAGTGCACCAGCGTGCGCGCAAAATCGGCTGCGCTCGGATAGCCTTCCAGCCAGTCGCTTGCAATGCCAGCCGCGTCGCAGAATCCGGTGCGCGCCGCGCCGGGAACGAAATTGGTGGCCTTGCCGCCCCATTGCGACATTTCCATGTGCAGGCAACGCGTAAAGCCGACCATGCCCGCCTTGGCCGCCGTGTACACCGCCCAGCACGGCCAGGCGTGGTGCGCACAACCGCTGGAGACATTCACAATGTGCCCGCTTCCCTGGTGGCGCATGACCGGGATCACCTCGCGGCACCCCTTGATGACCGAGGAGATGTTCACGTCCAGCACGTCCTGGATGGTCTGGTCGTCCATGTCTTCAGTCGCGGCGATCTTCACGCCCGCGCCGTGATTGTTGACCAGCACATCAATTCGGCCAAATCGCTGCGTGACCTGCGTCACCAGGCGTTTCCAGTCCGCGGTCTGTACGGCGTCGGCTTGCACCGGCAGCAGCTCGTGGCTGGCAAGTTGGGCCGCCGCCGCGTCCAACCGGCCCTGGTTCCGGCCAGTGATGGCCACCTTGGCGCCCATCTTCAGCAGAATCCTTGCCGCCTCCAGGCCGAAGCCCGAGGATCCACCCGTGACGATCACAACCTTGTCCTTGACGTAGTGTGCCATGCAGAAAGACCTCCATCGGGCGGCAGTCCTCACCTCGCGTCCAAGTCCGACTTGGAAGCGGCAGCGCGAAGCCGGAGCTTCGCGGTGAAGGGGGGCGAACCGCCGGTGAGGAGCCCGTTCCCTCGCCGCCAGAATACCTCGTCTGAGAGGGCTGGGGAAGAGGGGGCCGGCCGCCGCTTCGCAGCTTGCCGCAGAACAATCCCGGCCACCTCGCGCGGCCCAGTGGGAATCAAAGTGCCAATAGCTTCTGAGACCGGCTGTTAGAACCTATCCCAGCACGACCCCGGCCGCATCGGGCGGCCCGACAAGACTGAGCTGCCCACAGCTTCCGGGACCGGCTCTAAGGCAAGATGCTCTCTTCGCTCCGCACCTCGGTCGGCCAGCGGCCCGTGTGCTGCCGAAAGGCCCGGCTGAAGGAGGCCGGCGTCGTGTAGCCGCAAAGCCCGGCGATCTCGCACACCGGAGTTCGGCCGCCGGTCAGCAACTGCCTCGCGATCTGCATCCGCACCGCGGTCAACTCGTCGTGGACTGTCCGGCCGAAGACCGCCGAGAAACGCCGGTCCAACGTCCGCCGTGACACGTCCAACGCGCGCGCAATGTGCCACACCCCGATCGGTTCGCCCGCGCGCTGGCGAATCAACAGCATCGCCGCCTTAATCAAGGGATCGGCCACCGCGACGCTGTCCGTGGATTCGCGCGCCGCAACGCCGGTTGGGGGAATCTTGCGGTGCGGATCGGCGATCCGGCGTCCCTGCATGGCCTGATCGAGCATGGCCGCCGCCTCGAATCCCAAGCGGTGTGTGGGAAAGCTCACGCTGGACAGAGTCGGGCAACTGACCTCGCACATCAATTCGTCGTCGCCGATGCCCAGCACCGCCACCCCGCCGGGCACGGCCAGGCCGGCCCAGCGGCACGCCGTCAGTACGCGCTCTCCCAGTTTGTCGTCAAAAGCCAATACGCCTACCGGTTTCGGCAGCTTCTGCAGCCAGTGGATCAAAGGGTCGAGCCGCGACTCGCCCTCCGCGATGCGCTGGGTGAAGGCCTGCAACGTTCGGCCGCGGCTCGCCAGGTGCCGTGCCAACGCCGCGCGCCGCTCCTCCGACACGCTCCTGCCACGCACCCCGCAGTAGCCGAAATTCTGTAATCCCATGCTCAGCAGATGCTCCGCCGCCATTCGCCCCACAATGTCGTTGTCCAGCGAAATCAGCAGCGGCACCTCGACCTCGCCGTGGGCCGTGTCGGCCAGCGGGATGCGCAGCCGCCGCGCTGCGTCCAACAGGTAGCGGTCGGCCACATAGGCGATGATCCCGTCGGGCCGCAGGCGCAGCACCTCTTGCGCCGCCTCCCGGTCCTCGCGGCGGACCAGCATCATCCGCCAGCCATGCTGCCGCGCGTACTGGCTCACGCCGTGCAACCGCTTCCGGCCCGCTCCGTCCCGTGTGTCGATGCACACCGCTACGGTGCGCACGGTCGTGGTTTTGCGGTTGCTGGGGGACATGCGGGCCTCCTGGCTAAAAATGGCATCTAAGTTTCAAAATACGTCATTTCCGCATCGCCGTCAACAAGGCTATGATGGTGCGCATCGGCCGTGATACCTGGTGCGCCGCGCGCCGTGGCCCAGCGACCTTCGGTTGCCCGGAGATCGTCCACCTGCAAAGGAGCTCGCCGTGAATCTGCTCGTGTTCGCTTGCCTGCTGATGTGCCCCGCTGCAACCGCAGACGCCCCGGCACACACGATCCACAACGAACTCGTTCGAGTGGCCATCGATGCGGCTGGTAACCTCACCGGGCTGTGCAATCTCCGTAGCGGTTGGAACTACGCCGGCGGCCAGCCTCTGTGGCGGATCTTCTACACCGATAACGACGTCCGCGACATCGAAGCCTTGCCCGCCCAGCCCCCCCGGGTGGCTTGTGACGCGTCGTCGATCACGGTGCGGTACGAGGGCCTTCAATCTCGCGCAAAGAAGCCGCTCGATGTGGTTGTGGAACTGCACGCCAGCCTCCAGCCCCAGAGTGACGATGTTCGCTGGACGATCGCCGTCGAGAATCGCCAGCCGGGCCTGACGGTGACCGAAGTTCAGTTCCCCCTGGTCAATCACATCCAACTCCGGCCCGGCCAGGCCTTGATCTGGTCGCGATTGGGAGGTCAGCGCATCGCCGACCCCAAGGTCGCCGCTCGTGCCTGGAAGACAGGCTACATGGGCCCCGACCAGCACGGAACCAAGCTCGCCGCCATGTATCCCGGTTCGGGCGCGGCCACGAATTGCTTCCTCTTCGCCACCAAGGATGAAGGGCTGTACTTCGGCAGCCACGACCCCAGCCTCCAGTCCACACTGCACCTGTTCCATTTTCATGACGAGCGACTGCAGGCCGGGTTCGTCAAATATCCCTTTCTTCCCCCCGGCCAGAAGTTCGCCAGCGCGGAGTTCGTGCTTTCGCCCTATTCCGGCACATGGCACGTGGCTTCCAAGAAGTATCGTGCTTGGGTCAACACCTGGTTCAGCGTGCCGCAACGGCCAGAGTGGGTTCGGCGCATGACCGGCTGGCAGCGCATCATCCTCAAGACCCAGTTCGGCGAGGTCCTCCACCCCTACGACACGGTGGCCCAAATGGCCCGCGATGGCCGAACCGCCGGCGTGGACTCGCTCTTGCTCTTCGGTTGGTGGAACGCGGGCATGGATGCCGGCTATCCGGACTACGCGTTCGACAAGGCGCTGGGCGGCCGGCAGGTCCTGGAGAGCCAGATCCGCCAGGCCCACCAGGAAGGCACGCGCGTTCAGCTCTACTTCAATGGCCGCCTCATCGACAAGGAGTCGGAGTTCTATCGTTCGGGCGAAGCGAGCAAGATCTCCGTCAAGGACCTCCGCGGCAACGAGTGGAACGAGTCCTATCACTTCAGCGGGCGCGGCACCACCACCCTGCAACTGGGACGCAAGACCCTGGTGGTCGCCTGCCCCACCAGTCTGGCCTGGCAGAAACGCCGCCTGGAGTGGGTCGATCTGGCCCTCTCCCTGGGAGCGGATGCGGTCTTCTTCGATCAGATGGGAATCAACGAGACTCCCTGCACCGACACGCGCCACGGCCATCCCGTGCCGCTGGTCAGCTTCACTCCCATCCAGGCCGCGCGCCTGAAGGAAATTCGCGAGCACGTGCGTGCGATCAATCCCCAGGCGGCATTCGGCACCGAGTTCCTGACCGACGTCGTGGCCTCGCAGTGCGACTTCCTCCACGCCTTGCCCGGCATCTACAGTCCGGGCGGGTTCGTCGAGTGGTTCCGCTACACGTTCCCCGAGGTGGTGTTCAGCGATCGGGAAATCTACGACGACAAGGACGTCGAACGCCGTGTGAATATCCTCCTCACGCGCGGCCTGCGCAGCGACGTCTGCGTCTGGCGCTGCCAGGGGACGATCGCCGATACCCCCCACTATCGCCAGTATCTGGGCAAAGTGAATGCCCTGCGCACCAAGTACAGCGAGTTCCTCCTGGACGGCGTCTATCTCGACACCGAGCCGCTGCAATCGTCCAACGAGCACGTCGACACGCGCGCCTTCCGCTCGGGCGATCGCTTGATGGTCGCGGTGGCCCAAAGCGCCGTGCCTGAGACCAAGACGCAACTGCAGGTGCCCGGTTATCGCTTCCTCAGCGCCGACGGTCTGGGCGACTATCAAGCCCAGCCGCGCGGCGAAGGCCTGCTGGTGACCGTCAAGCAAAACGCCGTGGCCCTGGCCATTTTCGCCAAGAAGCCGTAGGTCATGCGTCGCCGGGTAACCCCGATAGCAGAGCGATCGGGGCTACCCACAACAAACCACCGCCTCGCCACGACAATCGAGTCCCATCGTCTGCAGGAATCGCACCGATGCTGAACAAACACGCCGCCCGCTTCGCCATTGCGACAATAATCTGCCTGGTGTGCTCACAGGCAGTCACCGCGGCCGAACCGGTGATCCCCGCCGATCCCGATGGCAAGCCCCTGCCCAGCCACCTGCCGACCGGCAAGCAGTGGAAACTGGTCTGGAACGATGAGTTCGATGGCACGCATTTGGACCGGACGAAATGGGACTATCGCCTGCACATCATGCAGACGCGGCACGAAACCTGGACCGAGCAGGGCGTGACGCTTGACGGCCGCGGGCATCTGCTGTTCCGTCTCTACGAGAAAGACGGCAACTACTATTCATCGCAACTCCAGACCGGCGCCAACTTCATGGATCGACCTTCCGGCACGCGCCCAGCCCAGGGACTCCGCTGGCCGATCGCCAAGCTCGAACCGCCCAAGTTCTTGCACAAGTATGGCTACTATGAGACCCGTTGTATGCTCCCCAAACAGCCTGGTTGGTGGGCCGCCTTCTGGCTCCAATCGCCGATCATCGGATCCAGCCTCGATCCCAAGCTTTCGGGCGTGGAGATCGACATCATGGAGAACTTCCAACGCGACGGCGGCGTGCGCCACGCCGCCATCTGGAACGGCTACGGCTCCAACGGCATGGGCCGGAGCACCAAGGATCCCGTGACCAAACTCGACCGGCCCCAACCGGCCTTGAAAGACGGCTTTCACACGTTCGGCGTCGATTGGAGCCGCGACGGGTACGTCTACTACGTCGACGGCAAGGAAACCTGGCGATTCAACGAGGTGGTCTCCGATCGCGAGCAGTTCATCCTCATCGGCACCGAGTGCAAAGGCTATCGCAAGGGTGGTCCTGATCTCGAGTTGAAACAGGCCGTCACACCGGACTACTTCATTGTCGATTACGTGCGAGTATTCAACGAAGTTCCCGTTCAATAGGCTCGAACAAGCACACACAAGTAGGTCAGGCACTCCGTGCCTGACACGGTAGACTACAGGCAATAGATAAGGAAATGGCCAAGCATCGACAGGTACGCTCCGTGCCTGCCATTCGTCCCTAGATAATCAGGTTGTCTCAACATGAACGGAAGACTGATTACCGCGTGTGTTGTCCTAGCCGTGATGGCGTGCGGAGTGGGGTTGGCTGCAGATGTGGCTCCCCTCTCCATCCAAGGGCCGAAAGGCCTTCTCACGATCGACGCAAAGGGCATCAGCCTCGCTCCGTCGATCGCTTCCTGTCCCGCCATAAGCGCGCAAGGGGGCCCGGCATGGGTCTTGTCGCTGCAAAAGGAAGGCGCGCCGCCGATTGAAGGCTCGCCCGTGATCCTCACGGACCAGGGGCAGACCGTGCGAACCGAGGCGACCCCGCAGGGCGTTCGCCTGACCTACGGCTCGCTCACCCGAGACGGCAAAACCTGGCGCATCGCCCTGATGCTCGCGGTTCAGCGCCAGGGGGATGGGTTCCTGTGGACGGGCGAAATCACCAACAATGAGCCGGGATGGGTCGTCTGCGGCTTCACCGGGCCGGTGCTCGATTCCATCCAGGTCGATCTTGCCACGCATCCCCTCTTGTTGCCCGAGGGCTTTGGCCGCCGCATCGCCGGCGTGCTGCCAGCCAAGGAAAAGTCCGCAACCCCCGACGCCGGCAAGCACTTCGAGCTTGCCTGGACCTATCCCAGCAACCGCGGAACCATGCAATGGTGTGCGCTGGCTGGGGCGCAGGCAGGCCTTTACGTGGGCTGCCACGACGCGACTCACAGCGCCAAGAGCTTCGGCGTGCATTACACGCGCGACGAGAAACGCCTGGGTTTGACCCTCAAGCACCTGGGATTCTGCGGTCCCGGCAAACAGTGGACACTCGCTCCCACCATGATCTGCCCCTATGAAGGCTCTTGGCACACCGCGGCGCGCTACTATCGGGCCTGGGTGGATTCCGCCTCGCCGCTTCGCGATGTTCCGGCCTGGGCCAAGAATGCCTCCGGCTGGCTGCTGTGCATCCTCAAGCAGCAGAATGGCGAGATTCTCTGGGACTACCCCTCGCTCGCGAAATTGGCCGATGTGGCCGACCAGCGCGGCCTGGACATCCTGGGACTGTTCGGTTGGGCCCACGGTGGGCACGACCACCTCTATCCGGACTATTTCCCCGACCCGCAGATGGGCGGGGCCGAGGCCTTGCGCCAGGCCCTGAAAGAGGTCCATCGACGGGGCAAACGGGCCATCATCTATGCCAACGGTCAACTCGAAGAGCGCGATACCGAATTCTGGAAGACGCAAGGCAAAGACCTGGCGGTGATTCAGAAGAATGGCGTCTCGGTACAGCAGAAGTGGCACAAGTTCAAGAACGCGCCCGCCTACCAGTTCGACCTGGGCTGCCTGGCGGCCCAAGGTTGGGGCGACCGGATGTGGTCTCTGGCCCTGCAAGCCAACGAACCCCGCGCCGACGGAATCCTCTACG
>CALARR010000036.1 GCA_937889015.1 uncultured Planctomycetales bacterium
TGTGCCTTGTGCCTTGTGCCTTGTGCCTCTGTGCCTCTGTGCCTCCCCCTCACCTCCCCGCACGCAGTTCGGCAACGCTCTCGGCCACGGCTTCGCCCAGATACTTGAGCTGTGCCTTGCTCAACTCGTACAGCGGCAGGTGCGTGAAACGGTTGGTGTAGGCCTCTTCACAGACGGGGCAACTGGCCTGGATGGCCGAACGGTCGTAGCCCAACTGTTCGAAAATCTGGAACTTGTACAACGGCGCGAAGTGCGCGATCTGCGTCACGCCCCGATCGCTGAGCTTCTTCTTCAACGCGGCGACGTTGGCCCCCACCACTTGCGGATCCACCTGCAACAGGTAGAGGTGATGCGTGCCGCGCGTCGTCCCTCGATCCATCGGAGTGCCGTTCACGCCACGGACCGTTGCCAGACGCCGATTGAGCCACTCGGCCGCGCGCCGCCGCTTGGCAATGATGCCATCGATGCGGTCCATCTGGCTATGCAAGCCTACAGCCTGAATCTCGGTGGCAGAATGGTTTCCGGCGACAAAGCCCCCCTGGATGCCGTCGACCAAGAACACATCGTAAAACCAATCGGGAATCGGACGTGAAGGATCCACCCCCAGGAATCGCGCCCGGGAAAACTGCTCCCCGTACGCGGTGTTGGTCACCAGGATACCACCCTCTCCAAAGGAGGTGATGTTCTTCACCTCGTGGAAGCTGTACGCTCCGAAGTGTCCGATGGTTCCCGCCGGCCGACCGCGATACGAGGCGCCAAAGGCGTGGGCCGCATCCTCCAGCACCACCAGATTGTGCTCTTTGGCCAGTCGCATCAGCGGTCCCATGTCCACCGGCCAGCCGCCGATGTGCACCGGCACAATCATCCGCGTCTGGGGCGTAATCTTCCGCGCCACGTCGGCCGGATCCATGTTGATCGTGCGCGGGTCAAGATCCGCCAGCACCACCTTGGCCCCGATCGCCAGGGGGTAGGCAATCGTGGCAATGAACGTGATCGCCGGCACAATGACCTCATCGCCCGGACGCAGACCGGCCATCTTGCAGGCAATCTCGAATCCGGCCGTGGCGTTGGTCAGGAACAGGGCGTGCTTTACGTGCAGGTATTCACGGACTGCAGTCTCGAGGTCCGTCACGCGAGTGCCCAGCGTGAGTTTCGAGGCCCGCCCGCCCACTTTGCACAGTTGCCCGAGTTCTTTGCGCACACGGGCCAATTGGCGGCGATAGGCATCGGCGTCGGTGCCAGGGGGCACGAGGAATTCGAGCGTCTGGAGGATGTCCTTGGCCCGAAGCGGCTCACCTACGGCAGGCCAGGCGACCTTCCCGGCGCCGGTGGCGTAGCGAAAATCCGATGTACTGAGGGACTTCTTTCGTTGCATAGACACATCTCCGCTAGCTCGCAGGGAAGGTGCTGTTGGGTGTCAGAAAAGAAAAGTCGTCGCCGTCTGGCCCGTAACCCTGCAAAACCGGTCTCCCGATGGTCGGCCCTACGGCATTACCTTCCTGAGACACAATAGACAGGCCGCGAAAGACCGCGCAGGAAGACTGCGGTCGCCGTCGCTGAGCCCCATTGTGCCGCGGCAGTCCGCCTGAGTGCAAGCCCTCAACCGGCAATTTGTCCCCTGCCCGCTTCAGGCTGGCCCGGTCCTTGTACATGGCGGAGATAGACGCTGGTGATGTCCGAACGGCGTGCCAGACGCAGGAACTGTGACCGTTGCAGATCGTCCACGATGGGCAATGCGGGAAGGTCATTTTCCACGAACAGCTCCAGGGCGCGATCCAACCGGTCTTGAGGAACCAAAGGCCTGATGTCGCTGCGCATCAGGTCATCGGCCAGGATCAAGGGCTGCAAGGATGGGGCGAGCGACGCCATGTGGACTTCTTCCAGATTCACCACACCCAGGCAGCGATTCTGGGCATCAACCACCGGCAAGAGCGAAGAACCAGCTTCATTCATGCGCGCAATGACCGTCGTCCGCGGATCGCCCAACCGCAACACGGGACCGGCACACAGCGTGTCGAGAAATTGTTCCACGCGCGCGTCGGTCAGAACTTCGCGAACGTAACTCCCCAGGTGGGCCGGCGATCGCGATCGGCTCTCCACCTGCGAGGAGTAGATCGACGTCTGATCGGACAGCAGGAAGGCCAGGGCGCAGACCCACAGCGAGGGCAACAGCCAGTCGTAACCTCCAGTCATTTCGCCGACAATCACGATTGTCGAAAAAGGGGTCTTGGCCGCCGCGGTGAAAGAACCGGCCATGCCCACGATCGCATAGCTCGCCGGATGGGGTACGAGTTCCGGCCAGACCGAGTGCATCGCCAGCAGGACCATGGCCAGGGCCAGCAGCAGGTACGGCCCCAGCTCTAAGGGGTTGGTGGAACACAAGTCTGGGATCGTGAACAGTGGCTGCCAGCCGGAGTAGACGCCGTGGACGCAGTACGAGACCAGGCTGGCGATGGCCGTGGGAATAATGACCTCGGCTTCGAACTCGGGGGAACGAAAGAGGACTTCCGCGGCGAACATGGCGCCGGCCAGAGGCGCACGAAAGATCGCGGCGATTACCGAGTCCGTCCCGTGCCCTTCGGCCTCTGGTGCGATGCTGAAGACCAGCAATCCGCTCGCCAGCGTGCCCAAGACCGGCATGATCAGCAGCAATCAGGGACGCAGCGGGGTCTCCGAATCGACCAGCCATCCCGATCGTGTTTCACCCGCGGGACGCGTAGTCGGCCGATAGCCGACGATCTCGCCCAAGGCGTAGTGCTCGACGACCTGCGTGCTTACATGAAAGAGGATCGCCCCCAGACCGGCGACCACGCCCACCAGCATGGCCAATCCCATCATTCGTGCTTGCTTGCGCATCCGCGCACTGCCAAGCTGCAGCACTTTCGGAAACCAGAGGAGCGACCACGAATTCTCTTGCGCGTGCGGGCTGGCTGGCGTGTGTTCGGTGGAATCGGTCACTTTGCGGAAACCTACCCAAAATCGCTATGGCACGGCCGCGCGGTATAGAACTGTCGAACGGTCCGGAGCCAGTTGCAAGGCGCCAAGTCCATGACACATCAAGGCACCATACGTCCGAAACAGGTCAGGCACATGTCGTCGCTTTGAGCCCGGCTGCCCACGAAGCGTTTGACGTCTTCCAGAATGCGCAGCCCCAGCGCACGGACGTCGTCCACGGGATCGCTCATTTGGGCCCACAAGCGCGGCCGGCCATACAGGGCCCCCTGGTCATTCATGGCTTCGGTGATGCCATCGGTATAGAGCACCAGGCTGTCACCCGGCCCCAGCGGTATCGTGGACTGCGGATAGATCACATCCGCATCCACGCCCAACGGCAACCGCGTCTCCACCTCGGTGAGCGACTCGACCTTGCCGTTTCCCCGTCGCAGCAGCGGCGGCAAGTGGCCCGCATTGACCAGCGTCAACTCATGCCGCACGGGGTCGAGCACGGTTAGCACCAGAGTGACAAAGCGGTCCTGCCAACTGGCGTCCGAGAAGACCTGATTCAGCCGGCCCACGGCTTCGGCAGGCATAGACTCGCTGACCAGGCAGTAGCGCGCCTCGGCCGAGAGCCGAGCCATCAGCAGCGAGGCGGCGATCCCCTTGCCGGACACATCGGCCACGACCACCGCCAGACGCCCGCCAGACAGGGGAATATAATCAAAGTAGTCCCCCCCCAGCTTATTGGCCGGTTCATAGAACTCGAAGAACTTGTATCCCGACACTTGCGGCGCAGACGCCGGCAAGAATCCCTGCTGTACCTGGTGGGCCAGAACCAGGTCCCGCTGAACCGCCCGATCGCGAAGCGCCGCCTCGTGCAACTGGGCGTTCTCTACGGCGAAGGCGGCTTGGCAGGCGACGGCCGCCAGCACGTCCAGGTCTTCCCGATTGAAGCGGCTCCGCTGGTCGAGCGTATCGATCTGGATCACGCCCAAGGCCAAGCCATCGCTGCCGACCAGGGGAACACACATCATCGAGCGGATGTGGAAATCGAGGATGCTCTCGGCCATTTCGAAACGCGAATCGGCGGCGGCATCCGCCGAGAGGATGGCCTCCTTGCTATTCATCACACCGTTGACGATGGTCCGGCTGATGCGCACGGTCTGCGAATCATTCTGTCGGCGGTGCTTGACGGCCTTGGGGATCAACCGACCGGTGCGCGCGTCCTTCAGCACCACGAATCCCCGATCGGCTTGTACAAAGATGGCGAACAAGCTGTCCAGAATGCGAGACAGAACCTCGTCCAACCCCACCGCCTTCCCCAGAGCCTGGCCGATGGCCACCAGGGCCTTGAGCTTGGCCTCGGCGTTGGACTGCAGTTGCAGCCCCGACGAACCCGTCGACACGTCCAGCTTGGACATGATCGTGGACCCACCGGACGACTGATCGTCGTCGACCATCACGGCCGTCTTGGGTTCCAGATCGGCCGCGTTCGGTTGGGTCGCATGAAACACGAACGCCAGGTCGCAAACCTGGATCTCGTCATTGTCGTGCAAGACCTGTGCCTGCGTGAGCAGCTTCCCGTTCAAATAGGTGCCGTTGCGGCTGCCCAAGTCTTCGAGGAAATAACGCCCCTCGTGGAGTCGGATCCGCGCGTGCTGGCGGCTGACGGCCGGCGCCTCCAAGACGATGTCGCACTCGGGATGACGCCCCAGGACCGCAAGCTCGCGATCTAGCGTGAACATCTGCCCAGGATTCGCGCCCCGGATCGCCCTGAGAATGGCCATAAACGCCCAGTCTCCCCAAAAGTGATGCCTCGACTTGCCTGCAGCGTTGCACGTTCCCAAGGAGGCACGGAACCGCGCACCCTCGACGTTCGGAGGCGGCTGTGCCCCTCCGCTACTTCGGTCTCTCCCCAGCCAGATAAGCGTGCTGCTGGAGATTCCATGAAGAACGGGGCGGTCCACAGTCGCCCATCGGCTGCTCCAATCCGGTCGGTGCGGCCGAGATCCGAGCCCCCTGCAACGGCGGGATACTCCTTGGCAATGCAGACCCCAACAGGAGATAGATTCTAGAGGAAGCCGAGGCGGCCAACAACCGGACACAAGGGGGTGTTGCGGACGGATTAGGGGTTAGAATGGCCTTGCGGGTTCGTCTGATAGTGGCTATCCTCCGCCCTCCGCTGGTGTTCTCAGGTGACAGACGCCAAAGCCATTCCGAAGCCAATTCCCCCTGTGCAGCGTGGGCTGCTGGCCATTCTGGCAGCAGCACTGCTGGGGGCCCTGATCGTGGCCGGATGGTTGCGGCCGGCGACGTCAGGAATGGGAAGCCACCAGCAACTGGGACTGCCACCGTGTACGTTGGTGGCCTTGTTTGGAGTGCGGTGTCCGACCTGTGGCATGACCACCTCTTGGGCCCACCTGATGCGGGGGAATCTCCGCGCGGCCCTGGGAGCCAATGCGACCGGGACCCTGTTGGCGGTCTTGGCCATCCTGAGTCTGCCCTGGTTGATCGCCGCCGCCTGGCATGGTCGGTGGTTCCTTTGGCGGCCGGAGAGTGTCCGGATCGCTTGGGTCGCTGTGGCCCTGGCCGGTCTGGCGTTGGGAGAGTGGATCCTGCGGATCGGCCCCTGGTCCTAAGCCACCAAGACGCCGCAGAAACCTGCCGAAAGATCGCTCAACCGTTTGCAGTCTGCTGCACATCCTATTCGAATCGAGGCAAGACGATGGACCGTCGCACCTATCGGTACGGATTCCAGTTGCTCCTGGCATTGCTCACCGCCGTGGTCCTGACGGGCAGCGGTTGCGTCAGCGGCTTGGCCACGATCATGTACCTGGCCGGACAAGACAAGACCCCCGCCGAGTACGCCGGCCTGAAAAACAAGAAGGTGGCCGTTGTCTGTCGCTCGATGAGTTCGTTGCAGTATCGCGATGCTCGCGCCGCCAAGGATCTGGCCGTTGCGGTCGGCAGACTGCTGGAACTCAACGGCACCAAGATCACCGTGATTCCCCCGCAGAAGGTCGAAAAGTGGGCCGACGAGAACACCTGGGACGAATTCCCAGAGATCGGCAAGGCCGTCGGCGCCCAGATGGTCATTGGGATCGACCTGGAACACTTCGACATCTACGAGGGCCAGACACTCTATCAGGGCAAGGCCAACGTCTCCGTCAATGTTTATGACTGCGAAAACAACGACAAGCTGGTCTTCGAGAAGACGTTGCCCCAAGTGGTTTGGCCGCCCAATTCCTGTGTCCCCACCTCCGACCGGCAGGCGGCCCAGTTCCGCCGTGAGTTCCTGCGCGTGCTGGCCGATCGCGTGGGCCGTCACTTCTATGCCTTCGATCCACGGTTGGACTACGCCCAGGACGCCGTAGCTGGACTGTAGGGTCATCCGTAGCGGTTAGTCGGATTGCACACCATGACGCTGGTCGCTCTGTGGGAAATGAGCGCCGGGCAGGAAGCCGATCTGTTCGCCCTGCTTTCGGCCAAGGAAGACCTCAAAACCCGCGAAGGCAAACCCTATTGGCGGGTCACCTTCCGCGACGCAAAACGGACAGTCAGCTTTCCCATCTGGGACAACTCGCCCTGGGCCGCCGAGTGCCGCGATCGCTGGACGCCCGGCGCGTTCTACAAGCTGCGCGCCACATTGCGCGAAACCAGCTACGGCCCGCAATTGGATATCCGCAAGATCCGCGAAGTGGTGCCGGCCGATGCCGCCGACGGATTCGATCCCGCCATGTGCTTGCCGCAGTCGCGGTTCGAACCGCAGACGATGTGGGACGAGTTGCAGGAACTCGTGCGTCAGCAACTGCGCCGCCCCGCTCTGCGTACGCTGGTGGAATCGATCCTCGCTGCCAACGCGGAACAACTCCTGCGCCTGCCCGCCGCACGGCGAAATCACCATGCCTGTGCCGGCGGCTGGCTGGAACACACGCTTAGCGTGACCAAGACCGCCATCTACCTGGCCGAGAAGTACGGCGATTACTACCCCGATCTGCAACCGCCGCTGGATCGGGAACTGATTATTGCCGGAGCGATCCTGCACGACATCGGTAAGCTGCGGGAGATCGATCCGCGCGCCGAAGCGACGGCGTATACGCCCGAAGGCGAACTCATCGGACACATCCTGCTGGGACGCGACATCGTGCGCGAGGCGGCGGTGGCTCAATCGCTGCCGGCCGACGAATTGCTGCGATTGGAGCACTTGATCATTGCCCACCAACGCCTGCCCGAATGGGGCTCCCCCAAGCCGCCCATGACGCTGGAGGCCCTCATCGTACACTACGCGGACGATTTGGACGCGAAGTTCAACATCGTGGTCGGGATTCTTGCCAGCGACACCAATCCCGGGACGGTAACGTCGGACAAGAACCTGCTGCGGCAGCGGTTCTATCGCGGACCGTAGGCCTTTGCTTGGCGCTGGCCCGTCGCATTTCGTCGTCAATCGCCTTCCGTCCGGCGCGCGGGATGTAGACGCCGGGCCATTCCTTCTCGCCACTGGTTTCTGTAGCGCACCACCGTGCGCCCGGTCTCGCAACACGCGTCTCGCCCTCCCCGAGAGAGTGAATTTGCCCCAGGTGCTTCCCCGGCCCTGGAAGCGGGGCCGGCGCCGGCTACAATACAGGCTTTCTCTCCGCGCCGCACTCAGAGCCGGTCCCAGAACCTACCGGCAACTCGGTCTTGCCGGGCCGCTCGACTTGGCCGGAACGGTTTCGAGATAGGTTCTTGGTCAGGACGACAGTCGAGGTACAACGCGCTATGGCCGACCTGGAACGCACACCCCTGTATGAGTGGCACGCTTCCCACGGGGCCCGACTGGTGCCCTTCGCGGGCTGGGAAATGCCCGTGCAATACACGTCGATCATCGAGGAGCACCAGGCGACCCGGTCGGCCGTAGCCATGACCGACATCTCGCACATGGGTCGGCTGCGGTTCGAAGGCCCCGGTGCGGCCGTGTTTCTCGCTGAATTGCTCACGCGCCGCGTGGCCGACATGGTCTTGAACCAGATCCGCTATTCCCTCGTCACAAACTATGAGGGAGGAATCCTGGACGACGTACTGGTCGGCTATTACCACAATGCCTATGGGCAGCCGTTCTACCTGGTGGTGGTCAACGCCAGCAATCGTGAGAAGATCATCCAGTGGGTCCACCGGCACTTGCCTCGCCAGCGAGCCGAGGCCCGCGGCAACGAAGTGGTCTTCACCGACGTAACGCGTCTGTGGGCGATGTTCGCCGTGCAGGGCCCCCGCTCGGTGGAACTGCTGCAGCCTTTCGTAGACGTCGACCTGGAGTCGATGAAGTACTACAAGGGCGCCCAGGTGCGCATCCTGCACCCCACCGCTCAGCGCCAAGGCGGCATCATCAGCCGCACCGGTTACACGGGCGAGGATGGTTTCGAGCTAAGCCTGGGGGCCGACATCGCCCCGCAGGTGTGGGAAGTCCTGCTTGAGGCCGGCAAGCCGCTGGGGATCGTGCCGACTGGCCTCGGTGCCCGGGATACGCTCCGCCTGGAAGCCGGCATGCCGCTCTACGGCCACGAACTGAGCGAAACCATCGATCCATTTCAAGCCGGGCTGGGCTCGGCCTGCCACCTGGTGGGCTACGACTTCCCCGGACGCGATGCCCTGTTGCGTCTACAGCAGCAACCGCCGCGTCTGGTTCGCGTGGGCCTGGAACTCGAAGGGCGGCGCGTCGCCCGGGAGGACGCGGCCGTCCTGCTCAACGATCAGCAGGTGGGCCATGTGACCAGCGGCACCTTCGCCCCAACCCTACAGCAGACCATTGCCATGGCCTACGTTTCGCCCGCTGCGGCCGAAATCGGCACGGAACTGGCCGTCGATATCCGCGGTCGCACGACGCCGGCGCGCGTGGTAAAGCTGCCCTTCTACCGTCGCAACAACAAATCCAAAGGAGCTTGACGTGTCCAATCAAGATCGAAAGTACACCAAGACACACGAGTGGGTCAGTCTGGAAACGGAAGCGTCGAGCACGACGGCTACGATCGGAATCACGGCCTTCGCCCTGCAGTCGCTGACAGACCTGGTGTTCATTGACCTCCCGGCGGTTGGCCGCGAGGTGCGTCGCGGCGAGTCCTTCGGCGAGGTCGAGTCGGTCAAGGCGGTGAGCGATCTCTACAGCCCCGTGGACGGGCAGATCGTGGCGGTCAACACCGAGGCGTCCGGCGATCTGAAGCGGCTTTCCGACGACCCTTACGGTTTCGGCTGGTTGGTGAAGATCGCCGTGAGCGATGAAGCTGGCCTCAAGGAACTACTCGATGAAACGTCGTACAAGAAACAGTGCGAACAAGAACTGGCCGAGGAATGAGCAACGGCAGGGCCCAGGTGCCGACTGCCTCACACACCGCTGGCGTCGATAACGTCGTTTTCGACCGTGGTTTCCTGGGTTCCCTCGTCTCTCGCTCCTAATCCCCATTTCCCAGTCCCTTCCCCATGTACATCCTCAACACGGCCGACGATCAACAGGCCATGCTCCAGGCGATTGGCGCCGCATCGCTGGAATCGCTGTTCAAAATGCTGCCGGCCGAGGTGCGGTTGCAGCAGGATCTGAACCTGCCGCCTGCCCTGGGCGAGTTGGAGTTGACGGCGCACATGGCGCAATTGGCCGCCGCGAACCGGGGCGCCGGCGAGATGGTCAGCTTCCTGGGCGGCGGCAGCTACGACCATTTCGTGCCGGCCCTGGTCGACTTCGTGGCCTCGCGCAGTGAATTTTACACCGCCTATACCCCCTACCAGGCCGAAGCCAGCCAGGGCAGCCTGCAGGCCTTCTTTGAGTACCAGACGCTCATCACGCAGTTGACCGGGATGGATGTCTCCAACGCCAGCCTCTACGACGGCGGCAGCGCGGCGGCCGAAGCCGTGCTCATGGCAATTGGCGCAACGCGCCGCTCCGGCCGGGTCGTGGTGGCCGCCAGCGTGCATCCCGAATACCGCCAGATCCTCGGCACCTACCTGGCCAATCTGGATGTCGAATTGCACACAGTCGGCACGCCGCAAGGCACGCTGGCCGTGGCCGATCTGGCCGCGGCCCTCACGCCGCAGACTGCCTGCGTCCTGGTTCAGCATCCCAACTTCTTCGGTTGCCTGGAGGATATGCAGGCCCTGAGCGACGCCGCGCACAAGGTCGGAGCCCTGCTGATTGTGGCCGTGGATCCCATCAGCCTGGGAGTGCTCAAACGGCCCGGCGAGTACGGCGCCGATATCGTCGTCGCCGAAGGGCAATCGCTGGGCACACCGCTGAGCTTCGGTGGGCCGTTCCTGGGAATCATGGCCTGCCGCGAGCAATTCTTGCGGCGTATGCCCGGGCGCCTGATCGGCCAAACCGTCGATCGGCGCGGCCGCTGCTGCTTCGTACTCACCTTGCAGACCCGCGAACAGCACATCCGCCGCGAAAAGGCCACGAGCAACATCTGCACCAACCAGGGCCTCTTGGCCCTGCGCGCCACCGTTTATCTATCGGCCATGGGTCCACAGGGCCTGCGCCAGGTGGCCGAGTTGTGCCTGCAGAAGTCGCATTACGCTTTGGGCGTCTTGCAGGCGACTGGGCTGAAGCCGGCCTTTGATCGCCCCATGTTCAAAGAGTTCGTGGTGCGTGCGCCGGGGCGCGATGTCCAGGCCCTGATCGAGTCCGGCACGGCTCAAGGACTCTTCGCCGGCATCCCCCTGGGACGCTGGTACCCCGAGCTTTCCGACGCCCTGCTGGTGGCCGTAACCGAACAACGAACCAAGGCCCAGATCGACCGTTTGGCACAACTGTGGAAGTAGCTTCGAGACCTTCTCCTGTCATGAGACATCCCGCGCCACTGTTGGCCCTGATCCTGCTGTCCGCGCCGGGCCTCGCCGCCGCGGATTCGCCACGATTGCTCTTTGACCGGTCGCAAATCGCCCTCCTGCAACAACGCGTGGCCCAGCCCGCCTTCGCCCCCATCTGGGCCAAGATCCTCGCCGACGCCGAAGCGTACTGCGATCCGCAATCGCCTCGCTATACCGATCCTGCCAACCCTTGCGTGCTGCCGCAGAAGAAGACCGATCGCATGGACCAGAAACGGCACGACGCCCTGTTGGTGCACATCGTCGGCCGCAACTTGACCCAGCGCATGGAGAGTATCGGGTTGGCCTACCAACTTACGGGCCGCAAGGCGCTGGGACAGCACGGTGCGGCGCTGCTTCTGGCCACGCTCGAACAATACCCGGTTACTAACCCCCTCGTTGCCAAGGGTTTTGCCGGCGGGCGCGGTGACATCATGCGCGGCCTGGCCTTGGGCTACGACATGCTTGCCGACTGCCTCGACGAAACACAGCGGCAACGCGTCGCCACGGCCTGCGCAGAGTATCTCGATCAGGCCGTACGCGAATTCGACGATCCCAAGCTCTGGTGGCACAAAGTCCACAACTACAACGGCGTGAATGGCGGTGCCGCCGGGTGCCTGGCCCTGGCGTTGCACGACGTGTATCCGGAGCAAAGTCAGGCCTGGGTCGCGGCGTGCGTCAACACGGTCCAACGCTGGTTAGAGACCGCCTTCGACGCGCAAGGCGCCTATGTCGAAGGCGTAGGCTACTCGGGCTATGGACTGTCCAACACCGTGCTCTTTGCCGACGCCCTGCGCCGTAACGGCCAGGCCAATCTCTTTGCCCTGCCGGTGTTCCGCAAACTGCCCGAGTTCTATGCGCTGTCGCTGCTGCCGGGCGAACGGGTGTACGACGCGCGCAACGATTCGGCCTACGCCGGCCTGGGCGGCATGCTGCTGAAATTGGCTGAGGGCTGCGATCACGGCCTATACCAATGGCTCTGGGAAAACTCCGGCTCCGACCACAGCCTGTTGCGGATCCTGTGGGCCAATGAAATCCTCGCCAGCGACCCTGTCACGGCCAGGGTACCGCAAGCCCAGCACTTCCAGGGACGCGGACTGTGTGTCTGGCGCACAGGCTGGACGAAGAACGACGTCATGTTCTCCATCGAGGCCGGCCCCTACTATCGCACGACGCACAACCAGGCCGACAAAGGCCACTTCACGCTCTATGGCCTCGGATACCGCTGGGCCACAGACCCCGGCTACGCCAACGAACACGAACGCCAAGGCCGCGGCCAAACCCTGGGCCACAGTTGCATCTTGATCGACGGCCAGGGACAAGCTTTGTCCGGCGCGGGCTGGGGCACCAACGGCACGATCGCCCGTTACGAGAATCACGATCGCTTTGGCTATGCCCTGGCCGATTGCACCGAAGCCTACAACCGCAACAGCGCCGGAAAACCCGGCGCCGAGGTCCAGTTCGCCAGGCGGCACGCTTTCTTCGTCTATCCGCGCCAGGGTTCCCCGGCCTACGCCGTCGTGCTGGACGATATCCGCAAGGACGACCAGCCTCACGACTTCACTTGGCAAATGATGTACTCCGACCGCATGGCGGCCACGCTCGCCGAGGGTCGCGCCGTGTTCGAACCGGTGCCAACATCGGGCAACGCCTACGTCGACAGTCCAGCCGACAGCCCGCGCACGAACCGTGCCGCCTGCCGCCTGAGTTTCACGGTCGCGCAACGCGCAGAGTACGCCTTGTGGGCACGCGTTCGCACGCCAGCGGAGGAGTCGCTGAAGTCCGATTCGTTCTTCGTGGCCCTGGATGACAACCAGCCGATCGATTGGCACATGGGCGCGCATCCCGAATGGACCTGGCTCCGCGTAACTTCGGGAGTCAAGCACGCCCCCGTGTCCTTCCCGCTCGGCGCCGGCGAGCATCGGCTGGTCGTGCGGATGCGCGAAGCAGGCGCGCAGATCGACTGCCTGGTTTTTGCGCAAGGCGAAGAGGTTGCACCCTCGTTGGCGACGGCCGCCTGTGAGCTCTTGTTCCTGGAGGCCGAGGGCGGCCAGCTCACGGCCCCGATGCGGATTGTCCCGTCGCCGAGTTCCGAGCCGCGTCTGGTCGCGCGAATCCACGCCTGTTCGAACACGGCTTTGTCCAAGGACGTGTTTCGACCGGTCGACTGCCGTGCACCGGCCGCCTTTCCTCGCTTTCGGGCTACCGTCCGCGCTGTCAATCCGCGCTTCATGGCCGTCCTGCTGCCATTGCCGGCGGCCATGCCGGAGCCGGCGGTTGCCTTTGACGCGACGAAAGAGGCCCGAGTGATCACCGTCGCCTGGCCCGAACACACCGACAAGTTCACCTGGCCGGAGACAGAAGATACCGCCCGCTTCTCACAATCGCCCTGACGCCCGAATCCAACTGCGGACCAAGTCCAGTATCCTCTTCCGCTGATAGCTGAAAGCTGACCGCTGCCATGCGTAACGATCTCTGCTGCAACCTGCTGTTCGACCTTTCTCGTCCCGGACTCACGGGAGCCCAGTTGCCCGAGTGCGACGTACCGCCGCAGCCGTTGAACGCTTTACTGCCCGCGGCAGCGCTGGCCGCAGCCCCCCTGCCCCTGCCCGAAGTGGCCGAACCCGACCTGGTGCGGCACTTCGTGAATCTGTCGACGCAGAACATGTCGGTCGACACGCACTTCTATCCGCTTGGGTCGTGTACGATGAAGTACAACCCGAAGCGGAACGAGCGTCTGGCCGGCCTGCCGGGGATCATCGACCTGCACCCCTATCAGCCCGAATCGAGCTTGCAGGGAATGCTAGCCCTGCTGCACGCCTCGCAAGAGATGCTGGGAGAGATTGCCGGTCTGCCCGCCGTGTCGCTGCAACCGGCCGCCGGAGCCCACGGCGAGATGACGGCCCTGCTGGTGGCCGCGGCCTATTTCCGCGATCGTCAGGATCGGCGCTCGGTGGTCCTCATTCCCGATGGGGCCCACGGCACCAACCCCGCCAGCGCCGCGATGGCCGGATTCCGCACCGAGCCGGTGCGCAGCACGCCCGAGGGGCTGATCGACCTGGACGATCTGGCCGCCAAGCTCAACACGCAGGTGGCCGTGATGATGATCACCAACCCCAACACGCTGGGGATCTTCGAGCAGCGGATCCGAAAGATCACCGAGATGCTGCACAGCGTCGGCGCGCTGGTCTACCTGGACGGCGCCAACATGAACGCCATCGTGGGCGTGGCTCGGCCGGGCGACTTCGGCGCCGACATGATGCACTTCAATCCCCACAAGACCTTCAGCGGGCCGCACGGCGGCGGCGGGCCCGGCGCCGGGCCGATCGCCGTGCGCAGCGACCTGGCCCCCTTCCTGCCGACGCCCCTTGTGGTCCGCCGCGGCGAAGGCTTTGCCCTGGACTACGACCGCCCCAAGTCCATCGGGCGCGTGCGCAGCTTCTTCGGCAACACGGGCGTATTGGTCCGCATGTACTGTTACCTCCGCACCCTGGGTCCCCAAGGTCTGCGGCGCGTGGCCGAAAATGCCGTGCTCAATGCCAACTACCTCCTGGCCCGAGTCAAATCGCTGCTGAATGTGCCTCACGGCGATCGCTGCATGCACGAGTTCGTGGCGTCGGCCGCGAGGCTGAAGGCCGAGACGGGCGCCAGCGCCATGGACGTGGCCAAGCGGTTGCTGGACTACGGTTACCATGCACCCACCGTCTACTTCCCCTTGACGGTCAAGGAGGCCCTGATGATCGAGCCCACGGAGAGCGAGAGCAAGACTACCTTGGACGCTTTCGCCGAAACCCTGGCGCAGATCCTGCAAGAGCCGGCCGAGACCCTGCACGACGCGCCGCACAATACGCGCGTCAGCCGCCCCGACGAAGTCCGTGCGGCGCGCGAACCGATCCTCAAATGGCAAGGTTGATCCAATCGCCCGATCGCTTAATTCATGGGAGACTCGTATGGGCCTGGAACTGCAACTGCACCCCGTCGATATTGCCATCATCCTGGGTTTCCTGGCGGCTGTCGTGTTTGTCGGCCTGTGGATGAGCCGGCACGAGAAGTCCAGCGAGGACTACTTCCTCGCCGGGCGAGGCCTGAGTTGGTGGCTGATTGGCTTCTCGCTCATCGCCGCAAATATCTCAGCCGAGCAGTTCGTGGGCATGTCGGGCCAGGCCGCCAAGAGGTCCATCGGCCTGGCCGTGGCCAGCTACGAATGGATTGCCGCCGTGACCCTCGTGGCCGTGGCCTTCTTCTTCCTGCCCCATTTCCTCCGCAGCGGAATCTACACCATCCCCGAGTACCTGGAGTACCGCTTCACGCATTCCGCGCGCGCCGTGATGTCCCTGCTGATGGTCGTGATCTATGTGGGAGTGACGATCGCCACCGTCACCTACCTCGGCGCCAAAGCCCTCGATCCACTCTTGGCCGGGACGGTACTCGGCATACCGATCAATATCACCACACTCTCCTGGGCCGTGGGGATCGCCGCCGCGATCTATGTGTTCGCGGGCGGTCTAGCGGCCTGCGCCTGGGCCGATTTGCTGCAGGGCACGGCTCTGATCGCCGGTGGGGCGGTGATCATGGTGCTGGCCTTGATGGCCCTCGACCAACCCGCCCAGTTTGAAGGCGTCGACCCCGCGGCGGTTGCCCAGACCCTGGGCGTGGCCGTCGATGCCCCGCTGACGGACAAGCTCGCGGCCTTGAAGTCCCAGAGCATGCACATGGTCTTGCCCAGCACCAGCGACTTCCTCCCCTGGACCGCGTTGCTGCTGGGCATCTGGATTCCCAACCTCTACTACTGGGGATTGAACCAGTACATCATGCAGCGCACCTTGGGGGCGCGCTCGCTGGCCGAAGGCCAGCGCGGCATTGTCTTTGCCTCATTCCTGAAGTTGCTCGTGCCCTTCATCGTCTGCATTCCTGGCATCATCGCTTTTCCGTTGTACCAGGCGAAGATGCAGGACAACGCCATGCAAGACGCCCAACTCAACGCGCCGGTGCTGGCGCGATTCGCCGAGTTCAAGGACCGCCCGCGCGAGGCGCGAGAGCTGTTCTCCTTCAATACGGACTTCGCCCAACTGCACTCGGCGTTGGCCGGTGAGATGCTGGCCTTCAACACCGCCGTGGCCAATGCATCACCAGCCACGGTGCCGCCCGAACAACTGGAAGCCGCCAACTCCCGCCTGCTCCAGGAAACGGTTCGCCAGCGGCCGGAACTCCGTGTGAGCCAGACCCTGGTGGGATACGACTACGACGGCGCCTTCCCCCTGCTGATCCGCTATCTGACGCCCGTCGGCCTCCGCGGTTTCGTGGTGGCTGCGTTGCTGGGCGCGGTCATCAGTTCCTTGGCCGCCATGCTCAACGCCGCCTCGACCATCTTCACCATGGACCTCTTCCGGCAGTATGTCGCGCCCAAGGCCTCGCAAGAGACCTTGGTCTGGGTAGGCCGGGCCTGCGTGCCGGTGTGCGCCGTGATCGGCTGCCTGATTGCTCCCCAATTGGCCGACCCCAAGTTCCAAGGCGCCTTCGCCTACATCCAGGAGTTCCAAGGGTTTGTCTCGCCGGGCATCCTGACGATCTTCCTCTTCGGCCTGTTTGTCCCGCGCACACCGCGCATAGCCGGCGTGCTGGGACTGCTTCTCAGCCCGGTCCTTTACGGCGCCCTCTACTTCTTCTGGAACGACCTGGCCTTCCTCAACCGTATGGCCATCACGGTCGGCGCGATCGCCCTGATCCTGACCATCCTCACCCTCTTCGCGCCGCTGAAGGAACCAGTGCAACTGCCGGTTCAGAACCGGATCAACCTGGAATCTTCGCGCGGATCTCGCCTGGGAGGTGTGTTGGTGGTCATCCTCACCCTGATCTTGTACGTGGTCTTCTGGTGAGACGCCCCATCGACTGCCGACTGCTTGTGGATTCGCCGACCGCCGGCGCCTGGAACATGGCCCTCGACGAGACGCTCCTGGAGTGGGCCATCGAGCATGGCCAGTGCTACTGGCGCTTCTACCAATGGTCCGAACCCACGCTGTCGCTGGGTTACTTTCAAGATTACGCCCAGCGTGACGAACACGCCCCCAGCCATACCTGCGCGGCCGTGCGGCGATTGACCGGTGGCGGCGCGATCCTCCATGATGCCGAACTGACCTACAGCCTGACGGTGCCGCCCGGCCACGCGCTGGCCGCCCAACGCGATCGACTCTACACCGAGGTCCATGCAACGCTGGTCGAAACCCTGGCAGGCTTCGGTCTGCAGACTGTCCAGTACGGCGATCGGTTCCCGGAGAATCCACCCCAGACGCCGGAGCCCTTCCTCTGTTTCTTGCGGCGCACGGCGGCCGATGTGGTGGTCGTGGACCCGCAGAACCTGGCGGGCGACCGCGGGAAGATCGTCGGCAGTGCCCAGCGGCGCCGACGCGGGGCCGTGCTGCAGCACGGCAGCCTCCTGCTGGCGCGTTCAGCCCGAGCGCCCGAAATCCCCGGCCTTCGGGAAGCTGGCTGTCCGGCGAACGCCGCGACGTTCATCCAGGCATGGCTGCCACGGCTGTCTCACCGCTTGGGTTTGACACTGACGCCCGACACCTGGACCCCAGCGCAACAGGCCCGGGCCCAGCAGTTGCTTGCCCGACGCTACGCTAATCCGCAATGGACCATCGGCCGACAGCGAGAAGATCTGGACTCGTCTGTGGCGCGAGGCGGCTGAGCCGTTGGGTCGCCTCCACGGCCGAAGTGCTTCTGCCCCCCCCCTCTACGCAGGGGCAACACGCCTTATTGCCATTTTGACTTGTCGAGTCTGGCCTGTTACGATCGATATTGCCGATCTACCCCCGGTGGCTTGTGGCCTTCGATTCTCTCTTGGGTTGGGAGTTGCCCGGCAATGGATGTCAAGCTCGTAGTCAGTTCCGGAAAGCACGCCGGGACCCCCATCCCTGTGACGGTGCCCGAGTTTCTCATTGGCCGGGCTGAAGACTGTCATCTGCGGCCAAATAGCGACCAGATTGCTCGGCAACACTGCGCGATCGTGGTCGAACAGGGACGCGCCGTGGTCCGCGACCTGAAGACTCAGGCCGGGACCTTTATTAACGGTGAACGAGTGGATGGCGAGCGCGAACTGCACAACGGCGACCGGTTGCGCGTGGGGCAGCTCGAATTCGAGGTCCAATTGACCATCGCCGTGGGCGGAAAGAAGAAGTCGGCCATTCACAACATCCGCGAGGCGGCGGCACGCATGGTCGAGAAGTCGGGCGGCGCCGATCTGGACGTCAGCGAGTGGCTCAGCCAGACCGAGTCGGCAGACGATGCTGCCGACTTGGAGACGCAGCGGCTCATGGCCCAAGGCACCACCGCGCCCGTCGACGACAGCAAACTACCCACCAAGGCGGCCGACAAGAAAGCCGTCCTCTTTGGCCAGGAACAGGCCAAACAGACCTCCGCCGACAGTCGCGCTGCGGCCGCGGATCTGCTGAGCAAGTTGCTTGGCAAAAAATAACCCCCCCCTGCTACCGGGACAAATCCGCCGACTCAAGGGAAGGTGACGGTCCTGCCGATCCTGCGTACAATGGCGGTTGAACTGTCGATCGCCGCCTCCTCTGTTCGTCATCGAGCACGCCTCGGAGTCCTACCTGTGAGAGCCGTCCCTCCGCGCCGTTCGGCAGCCCTGCTCGGCCTGGCATTTGACAACCAGGACGGTCATACCCGTTTGACAAAGGGCAAGAACTTCCTCCTCTGCGGTGGTAGCCAGGAAACGCACGCGGTCATGCAGGAGACGGCCATCAAGATCAACGAACGGCTCGATCAGCAAGGCAAGCGATTGGAAGATTGCTCGGTCAAGCAGATCCGCGACATCTGCCACGAAGTGGCCGAAGACATCGGCAAATAAGACTCGCAAACGCCTCCATTCTCTGCGCCCCCCTGTAGCTACAGCTACAGGGCACGGCAGGTTGCATTGCAGCTGCCCGCGCGCACCATTCTGCCTGTAGACGTTGCCTGGGCACTCCCCAGCGAACGTAGTTCCGTGTGACTCACCCAGCCACGGATCTCGCCCCCCCCCCACGGAAGGCACAACGGCAGCCTGGCCGTAAAAATCCGCGCAACCGCCCATTTTTCCTAGTCGTTCGAGTTCCCCTAGTCCGTTTTCCGATGCTTATTGTCAACAGGAGCGCATCTTTTCAACACGGAGTTCACACCACACTCAAGACCAGATACGGGAACCCAACTCGTGCCGCGAATCAAGAAAGCCCAGAAGGACCAATCTGCAGCACGGAAGGCTGGAGCGAGCAAGAAGACCACGTCCGACAGCGCGACGGCAACCGTGACCCTCGATCGCCGCAGTGGTGATCGGCGCGAAGGCGGCGACCGCCGCAAGGCATCGGTGCCAGTAGCGGTTGAGCGCCGCAAGTTAGAGCGGCGCCAGAAGGTGGCACGCCGTCGCCAGATCGACCCCACGACCTGCGAGCGGGACTACTCCGATGACGAGGTGGAATTCATGAACGCCCTGGACGAATACAAACGCAAGAGCGGCCGAATGTTTCCGACGTGCAGCGAAGTGTTGGAAGTCCTGCGCGACCTGGGCTACCAGAAGCTGCCCAAGGCCCCGGTCCTGGCGGAAATCAACCCGCAACTGCAGCCCGTATCGACCGAGGGAACCCCGGCAATCATGCCCGAGTTCTTCAACGCCGGAGAGGGCTAGAGTCGCACAACCGCTGACGGGTTGAAAGCGATCACGTGAGTTCGGCGAGAGAGATGGGGAAAACCGTTCCGGCCCAGCGCGCCGCAAGGCGCGCTGGGCCGCGGTCTTTCCTGCTCCGGCCCGAGTCAGGCCGGCCAGCACACGACTGCCGCGAGCGATCTCCGGGGCCCCTGGCGATCGAACGGAACGTATTGGATGGGGAAGCGGCACGAGGGGAGTCGCCCGACCTGCACCACCAACGTCCATCAGGGGGGATGCCGCGACTTGCCAAACACTCGCGTTTCTCCTAAAATCGGCTCTATGCTTGCTGCGAGCCGGAGTGGCGGAATGGCAGACGCGCTGGACTCAAAA
>CALARR010000037.1 GCA_937889015.1 uncultured Planctomycetales bacterium
TCGCGGTGGAGGTTGGTCCACCGGCTGGGCCATTAGCAAGTTCAGAGATCATCGGAGGGATGCAAAATGAAGGACTCCCGGATCTCCCTAGGTTTGCTCCTGGCTGCGTTGGCTGGAGGGGGCATCGTGTTGAGCCCCTCGGTTGGGCCTGGAGGGCGGACGGCGGAAGTGTGCACCGCCTCGTGCATCGTGCCGGCCGATGGCATTGAGCACGCCGCGGCGTTTGATCTCGCCGGACTCCAAGGCGGTCCGGCGTCGAGTCCGGCCGTAGCGGCCGTGAGGACGTCGGGGCTTGTCGAAGACTACTACCCGTACGATTACGTCGCCGAAAGTGACGATTCCAGCGTCTCCGAAGATGTTGTGACGGAGACGGAGCGCGGTGCGGTTGATTCGCCTGTCAACGAACAGCCGTGGATGAGCAATGAATCGGACGAGGACGATCCGCAGTACAGCCACTGGCCGGATGAAGAGGAGCAGATCGACGCGGGGCAGGTTGATGCGGGTGCGAACGAAGAGTGGTCTGACGCGGAGATTGGGTACCCTTGGAGCGAATACGACCAGAGCGAGTGGGATGGGCCCGAATACGAACGGAGTGGCTACGAGGAGGACGAAGCGACGGGATCGACCGAGATGGGGGTCGACCTGGACGAGGACGCAGAGGCGGATACGGCGTCCGAGTTCGATTTGTCGGACGAGATGCGGGATGACGCGTGGGAGATCGAGCGGGATTACGGAAACTGGGAGGATGTGGGCGACGCGGAGCGTGGGGCGTTCGAACCGGAGTTGACGGACGAAGGTTTGGATGAGGTCCGCTGGATGGAGTCGGACCAAGGCGGACTGGAGGGCCAGGAGTACAACGAGGAAGGCAGCGCAGAGGAAGACTGGCCGGAAACGGACCGAGAGCCGTGGCTGGAAGACAGCGGCCACGAAGATGAAGCAGTGGATGAAGAGATGGAATGGCGCGGCACGCCGATCAACGAGGAATACACCGCAGATGTGAACAGCTTGTACGAGACCGAGGCCGAGTATTTCCGCGATTGGGAAGAACAACCGGAGGAAGTGACCGAGGGCGGAAGCGAGCCGGAGAATCGCGACGTTGAGTACGGCGCATACGAGGACGAGTGGGATGAAGACCATTCGGTGGACTGGCAAGAAGCGTTCTTGGAGCCGGTCCTGGAACCTGTCGGCAGCTCAGTGCGGCTGGGCCGCCCGAGGTGGCCGGGGCGGTTCTCGGATAGGTCCTTAGACGAGCCGGACCTGGAGGAGTCGGCCGCGGAGGGGCAGTGCGAGATGTGGCAGCCCTCGGTCGAGTCGGACGAGGGATATCCACACGAGACGTCTTGGGGCGATGAGGTGTACTGGCGATGGGCCCAACGAGCGGAGGCCTATGGCCGTTACGAGAGCGACGCCGGGAATGCCGGGATCGATGAGTCGGCCTGGGACAACGGCGACGAGAGCGGGGTGGAGGCAGGGGGGGCAGCGAGGGAAGTCTCGCTGGCTCGACGGACCCCCCAGTGGTTAACCGCAGTGCGCGCGGAACGTCTGATCGTGACTGACCGTCAGTTGTTGGAGGAGTTGGAGCGGTTGTCTGACGCGTCGCCGTGGGTTCGGCGATTGGCGTTGGACGACTATCTGGTCAGTCTGGGTTCCGAGGTGCTGGGGTTTGTGGCACATTTCGAGAACGTGGCCGGCGAGGATGTGCTGGATTGCTCCCAGCATGTGCCGGCAGCGACGGCCTTTCTGGCCTCGTACCGTCTGTACGAACAGGGACTTGTGGGGATGGACGATGCCGTGCAGCTCGTGCAGCAGATCCGCAAGGAGCTGCCGCAGGGGTGGGTCGAGGGCGCGAGGCAGTTCACGTGGCAGGCATCCGCTCGGGGCGTGGCCGAGCCGATGACTGCGGCGGGGCCCCCGACTGCGGCTCGCTGGGAAGCAAGGAACCTCGTGCGTTTGGCTGTGGTCTGGCTGAACGGCTCCCTGGGGACCTGGATTGAGGCCCTCGGCGGGAGAAGTCTGTGGGAAATGCCCGGCCTTGCCTGGCAGGCATTGAGGTCGAGTCAGGCTCAGGCTCAGAACACGGCAAGCTACCTGCTGAGGTGGAGCGGACGTCGGCAGTAGCGTCACGACGAGGCGAAGGGCGGAGGACTGTCGCCGCGTTGCTTTTGGGAGCCGGTCCGGAAACCTGTCGGCAGCTTAGCCCTGTCCCAATCACCTGGGGGGCGGTTGAAGAATAGGTTCTAAGTCTTTACAGGAAAAACGGTTGCGACCCGGACGGAGGGGTTCGTCCGGGTCGGCCTGTTCTTTGGCGGGTCCTGGGGAGGCGGGCAGGGGCGGGATAGGCGAAATTTTCGTTATTTTCTACTTGGTAGCGACGCAGCCGGAGCGGACCGCGGCCGACAGACGGGCCGGTTGTTCGGGCGTAGGGTGGGAGTGGCCCGGAAGTGCCCTCTTTCAGGCCATCCAGGGAGAATTTTCCTTGGCAAAGGCAAAATGGTCCAAGTAGAATAACAGTACCGATACCGCAAATTCTTGCGGCGGAAAGTGCATAGATTGCGCATGCACGGGGGGCTGTCCGGAACCAGTCGCCCGAGGTCGGTATCCCTTTTGGTGCTGGAGAGTAGAGATGTCGACACGTTCTTCTTTCCCAAGGACTTGGTTGCTGTTGGCAACGATTGCCGCCTGCGTCTCAGCCACAAGCACCCAAGCCACGGAGTCGGGCCCCGAGGCAGCCCGGCTGGAAGCGTTCACCAAGGCTGACGGCACGAACCACTTTGCCCTCAGCCTGCGTCCCGATGCGGCCGTGTCCGCAGAGCCGGGACCCCGGGATGTGGTGGTGGTTTTCGACACATCCGCTAGCCAGATGGGGCAGTATCGGGAGAAGGCCCTGTCGGCGTTGGAGGCCCTGTTGGCCAAGCTCGATGCGGCGGATCGAGTGCAGTTGCTGGCGGTGGATCTGGACGCCGTGGCCCTGACGGACCAGTTTGTGGCGCCCCACAGCGAGGCGATGGGAAGTGCCTTGAGCAAGTTGCGGGCGCGCACACCCCTGGGTTCCACCGATATGGAGGTGGCGTTGCAGGCGGTGGCCGCGCGATTTGAGTCGGGGTCGCGTGCGCGAGTGGTCGTCTATCTGGGCCAGGGGCGCAGCCCGGCGAACATCCTCAGCCCAGCCACTTTCGAGGGGATCGTCCGCAAGCTGGTGGCGCAGCGCGTGTCGGTGAGCAGCTATGCCGTGGGGCCGCGTTTGGATCTTCAGCTTCTGGGCGTGTTGGCGAACCACACGGGCGGCCAGGTGATTCGCGAGGCGATCGACATTGAGGCGTCGCAGGCGGGGCTCGATTTGGCGCAGTCGGTGCGCGCGACGGTGTACTGGCCGGGCGATGTGCGGTGGCCGGACAACGTGAGCGAAGTATTTCCCAAGACGATGCCGCCCTTGCGCAGCGACCGGGACAGCGTGGTGGTGGGCAGCCTGAAGGCGTTGGAGCCGTTGGCTCTGACGATTACGGCGACGACCGCGACGGGCCGCGAGTCGCGCATGAGCTGGAATGTGGCCGCCTCGATTTCCAATCCCGACAATTGTTACCTGGCGCAACTGGTATCGATGTCCAAGGCCGATGGCGGATTCTCGCTGCCGACGGTCGGGTCGGCCACGCTGGATGAGGCGAAGGCCCAGTCGTACCTTGGGGCGCGCGGGCTGACGCAACTGGCTTGCCAGGCGATGAGTGCGGGCAATGCAGTGGACGCCTTGCGTTTGGCAGAAGAGGCGCTGCGTCGCGATCCGGAGAATCCGGAGGCGCAGGCGGTGCGGCGCGTGGCATCGCGTCAGCAGGGCAAGACGGACAAGATGGCGCCCGAACCGGCCGCTCCGGCCGCGGACTTGAATCTGGTGGGGCCGGCGGTGACTCCGGCCGACGCCGTGCCGCAGGACGGGGCGGCGGTGGCCGCTTTCGACATATCGCGGCGGCAGATTGCGCAGCAGATCCAGGCGGACGTGCAGGCAACTCTGGAGCAGGCTCGGCGGCAGATGCAGAGCAACCCGGCCGCTTCGGTGCAGAGCTTGAAACTGCTGCTGGAGAACCTGCGGCAGGTGCGCGACTTGGCGCCCGACGTGCAGAGTCAGTTGATCGACGTGGTCCAGGCCTCGCTCCGCGAGGCGGATCGGCGTCAGGCGGAAATGGAAGTCCGTCGGCAACGGCAGTTGGAGACCCAGGCCACGCAGCGCGAACAGCAACTCCTGGCCGACAGTCTGCTGCGCAAGCAGGAGAAGGTGCGGCAGCTTATGGACCGGTTCAACGCCCTGATGGACGAGAACCGTTATCGTTGGGCGGAAGAGGCGACGGCCATGGAGGCAGAGAAGGTTGATCCGGGCAATCCGGTCGCGGTCTCGGCCACCGTGTATTCGCGGATCAAGGGCACCTGGTATGACGCGACGGTGACGCGGATTGCGAAAGAGAAGGCGTGGATCGACGCGGCCTACGAGGTCGAGAAGTCGGCCGTGCCGTTTGCCGGCGATCCGCCGATCATCTATCCCGACGGCGAGGTGTGGCGCGAGCTTACGCAGCGCCGCAAAGAGAAGTACAAGTCGGTCGACCTGGCCAGCCGCGGTCCGGCCGAGCGGAAGATCGAAGATCAGCTCAAGTCTCCGACGACCTTGGAGTTCATCGAGACGCCGTTCACGGACGTGGTGGAGTATCTGAAGGACCTGCACGGCATCGAGATCCAACTGGACAAGAAGGCGTTGGACGACGTGGGGGTCGCGGCAGATACGCCGATCACGCGGAACCTCAAGGGGATCTCGCTGCGCTCTGCGCTGCGTTTGCTGCTCCGCGAGTTGCAGTTGACATACATCATTCAGGATGAAGTGCTGTTGATCACGACCCAGGAGCAGGCCGATACGCGGCCGAACACGAAGGTCTATCCGGTGGCCGACCTGGTGTTGCCGATCCGCACGCCGAGTTTCAGCGGCGGTTTCGGCGGGTTGGGCGGCATGAGCGGCGGCATGGGCAGCACGAGTGGCTTTGGCGGTGGCGGCGGCATGGGCGGCGGCATGGGCGGCGGGGGCATGGGCGGTGGCGGCTTCGGCGGGGGCGGCATGTTCAACCTCCGCGATGCGATCGGCCGCGGCATGCTGGAAAATCTCCCCAAGGGCGGCTTCCAGGCGTTTGCCGTGAAGGACGACCTGAGTGCGGCCCCGGCCACGATCAAGGCCGACAAGCCGGTGATCCGACGCATTCAGGTCGAGGTCCCCGAAGGGGCCGATGCGAATGCGGTGTGGGATGAGTATTTCGCCAAGCACGAAGAATCGCCGGCGAGCATTCGCGAGGCCGTGCGGCGTTTGCACGAGGACAAGAAGTTTGCCCAAGTGACGGCCCTGATCCTGGCCGCCTTGCGGCATGGGCAGGGGCAGCCTTGGATGTACGAAGCCTTGGCTCTGGCCATGCAGTTGGAGGGGCGGCCGTCGGAGGAAGTCGAGCGGGCGATCATGTCCGCGGCCGATTTCGCGGCATCGCCCGATGACCTGATGTCGCTGGCGGTTTACCTGTTCAAAAACCAGATGCACCGCCGGGCGCTGAAGGTCTTCCGGCAGGTGTCGGCCTTGGACCCGGTCCGGCCCGAGCCGTATCTGTGCGGGCTGCGATCGGCCCAGGCGGTGAACGACACCGAGGGCGTGAAGTGGGCCACGCTGGGCATCTGTGGGCACGCCTGGCGCAACGAGCACAAGGAGGTCTTCAAGCACGCGTGGCGCGTGGCCGAGGAGACCCTGGCCCAGCTTCAGGCCGCGCACAAGACGGCTGAGGCCGCCGCGTTCCAGCGCGACCTTCAAGACGCAGTACAACGCGATTGCGTGATCGTGGTCCACTGGACCGGAGACGCGGACATCGACCTGTTTGTGGAAGAACCGTCGGGGACGGTGTGTTCGCACCGCAACCCCTTGACGCTCTCGGGCGGCGTGATGCTGGGCGATGCGACGTCGGCGCGGCAGAGTGTTGAAGCGGACGGCGGGTCGACCGAGGTCTATGTCTGCCCGCAGGGGTTCAGCGGAACCTACAAGGCCTTGATTCGCCGCGTGTGGGGCAAGGTGACGGCGGGCAAGGTCACCGTTCAGATTTGGGTCCACTACCGCGGCAAGAACCAGCTTTTCCAGGAGAAGAAGATCTCGCTGGACAAGGGGGAAGCGGCCGTGGCCTTTGATCTGAAGGACGGACGCCGACAGGGATCGCTGAAGGAGTATCAGGTTGCCAACGCCGTGGATAGCCAGTTGGCGGTTAACCGGCAGATTCTGGGGCAGGAACTGGATTCGGCCGTCGATGCGCGGGCGCTGGCCAGTCTTTCCGACAGCGGCAGCAGCGGGAGCGGCAACTTCTGGTATCCGGGCCGCACGGGGGCCGTCGGCTATCAGCCGGTGATCATCACGCTGCCCAAGGGGGCCAACTTCGCGGCCACGGCCGTGATCTCGGCCGACCGTCGTTATGTTCGCGTGACCTCGATTCCGTTGTTCTCGGGCGTTTCCGAGGTGAATATCTTCAATTACTACAGCGGTGAATCGAGTTCCACCGACAACGGCACGGGCTTCGGCGGCTACGGCAGCAATTAGTCAGGAATTGTGGTTCGATGCACTCCAACGGCCGGCCATTGCCGGCCGTTGGGCTTTTGTGGGGGCTGAGTTTTCTCTGGGACGGCCCTTCGGTTGGTCAGGCGACCGCCTGTCGCGAAACGGCGGCGTGTCGTCGAAGTGACTACGCCCTGTCGTCGGGGCGAGGACACGTCTGGCCGACTCGGTGTCGCGTGCGGCTCCGCGGTGGAATGCGCAACTGCTTTTCTGGCAGTGCGTTAGGCTGTGTTTGTGATTTTCGGCACACCCTTTGCTTTTCGGGGGTTCTGGAAAGCGCGATCCACTCCGTCTCGGTCATCGCGGGAATCCGGTCCAGCAAAGGGCGTAGCCATGAAACGCGTCGCAGTCGCAATCGTTGTTTTGGGGGTCTTGGGGCTCCTGGCCAAGACGGCCCAGGCCCAGTCTCCGGCAGTCTTCGCTAGCGTGGCCGCCACTGCGGTGTCGGGCCACGGGCATCACTATCACCATCAGGGGCACGGGCATGGAGGGTTCGCGTGGTATCCGCCCGTTGTCGTACCGCCACGACCGGTGATCGTGGCGCCTCCGCCGGTCTATGTTCCATCTCCTCCACCGCCCTGCTATCGGTACTACCGGCCGTACAGCGGGATCTACTATCAACAAGGCGGGGTGTCGATTGGACTTGGCTTCTGAGTCCTTGCCGGCACGTCAGCGAAACAGGCATCGCTGGCGCAAACAAATCCTTCGGCATCGGCTGCCAGACGAGATCGATGGTCGATCCAAGCCGATGGCAAGCGGGGTGGTCAAGCGGCCGACGCCCCGCTTGTTTTGTTGGCGATCAGCTTTCAGCTATCAGCTTTCAGCTTCATCGCGACCAGTCTGCGGGCCGCGGTGAAGTCCAGAGGCGTTGACCGTTGAGCGTCACCCGTGTAGCCTTCACGGCCATGGCGCGTTGCAGCGTGCCATCAGCGGTCAGTTCGACCGCAGCCGCCTCACCGTCGGTTTCCAGGCCGTAGGCGCGGAGCTCCGCCGGCTTTTCGCTGGTCCGCAGGAGCAGCAAGTGACGGTTCTGGCCGCTGCGGATCTGGATGGCTCGGGCACCCTCGGTGGGTGCCAGTTCCGACTGAACGGGAGGTTCCTCGCCCTTGTCCGCCTTCTGGATCTGCATGACGGCCAGATACTCCTCTTCCACGGCTGGTTGCCCAGGGGTGGCGTAGAGAACCCATTCGGGAAAGTACTTGTCGCGCGGCACGGGGCGGGTGCTGTAGCGATCGACCGGCTCGACCGGGAATCCGGTTTTGACCTCCATCTTGAGCCCGGTGGGCAGGAGGAAGCGGCCCTGCAAGGCGGCCTGTTGGCTGGGGATCTTGAAGGTCTGGTCGGCTTGTTGTGCGTCGATGGGCCGGACTGCGTGCAGGAGCCAATCGTATTGCGCGGGGCCTTTGGCCGAGGCCACAAGATCGTGCACGAGGACCAGGCCCGGCTTGATGAACAGGATGCGGCGGTCGAAACGCCGCAGGGTTCCCCCGTAGATGGCAGGGGCCGAGGCGTCGCCGACGACATAGCCGTAGCCGGGCGCGTCGAGCCAGGCGGTCACGCGACCGTCGGCCCCTGGCTTGCAGGCGGCCTGGCCTTGGCCATCGACCAGGAGCGTATTGTGAGCCAGGGTGGTCATGGAATAGGCTTTGAAGTGCGGGCTGCCATACCAGTCGTAGTAGCCGCCGTCGATGGCCAGCTTGTCGCCGTAGGCGTGGATCACGAAATGATTCTGATCGGGGTGCTGATGACCGGCCCAGTACCGGCCGCTATGCATGGCCACGGTGACGCCTTCGCGACCATCGACGAGCGAAGTGTTGAGAATCGCCACACCGATGTGCCGGTAGTGGATCGAGGCGGGCAGGTCGGTGGGGGCCTTGGGCGTGAGGCCATCGACCGGCTCGCGTGCCCCTGAGTACCAGAGGGCGTACGGGTCGCGCGTGCGCAGGGCCAGTTGCCGAACATGCGTGGTGGACGCCGGGCCGCGGACGCCGTGGTTGGGCATGCCGGTGTCGGCGAAGGAGACGGCCCAGGCATTGGGCGGGGCGCAGTACATAGGGAAGCGCGCGGTCTGGCTGAGCCAGGGATGGCCGCAGACATCGATGCCGCAGACGGCGCGCATCAGATCGGCATAGTCGATGACGAATCCCAGGCCGTAGCTCCAGTAGCTGATACCCTCGTTGTTGTCGCCCTGGTAGCCCAGGCAGCAGAGGAAGCGGCCCAGGTAGAGTTGGCGGACGTATTCGGCCCAGCCCTCGGCGTCGGGGTGATCGCCGGCCAGGACGAGGCCCGCCTCGCCCAAGGCCAAGGCCTGGAGCCAGGCGTGGTTGTTGGCCTCGTGTCCGCGGAAGGGGTTCAGGCGTTGATGGAACTGTTCGGCACGCTGGATGATGATCTTGCGCAGGGTGTCACGTTCGTCGCTGGTCATCGAGTCGCGGCAGACGTCGTAGCACCAGCTAAGGCCGCGGAGTAAATGCTGGGCGCCGATATCGCCGTGCTTCATGGCGCTGCCACCCTCGGGATCCCACTTGCAGGCTTCCAGGGCCAGCTCCTTGGCCCAGGCGATGACCTGCGGATCGCCGGTGAGCATGGCATTCTGGGCCAGGTTTTGCAGCCGGCGGCCGGTGCCGCCGGTGATTTTGCCGGCCACCAGGCCGTACCAATCGATCCAGGTGGGCCAGCGCGGATCGCCCGGCACGTGGACGCCAGGATGCTCGGGCACGCCCGATTTATGCAGTTTCTGGGCCTGTTTGAGCAGTTCGGCGCGTCGCTTGGGGGTGACTTCGGGCTGTTCGATGCGTGCCAGGGCGGCCAGTCGCGGGCGAGCCATGGAGGTCAGGGTTGCGGCCGAGACGGGTTCGGTGGTGAAGCGGTGGGCCTCGGCCAAAAGGTTGACCTTTTCGACCTGCGACCAGGCATCACCGAGGACACCGCTCGTTTCGACTCGCCAGTACCACGTTCCCGGGTCCAAAGGGGCGGCGGGGGTATGGAAGTTCCGGCTGGTCCGGACGGTCGTCGTGGCTTGTGCCGGGAAGGAGGGCTGGAGCGAGAACTGCAGGCGCCAAGACTCCACACCGGGCTGGCGCGGCCAGTTGAACAGGGGCGGGTTCGAGTAGGATTCGCGTGTCGATTCGGCGACGGGCGACGGCACCTCGCCGATGAAGAGCCGCAGGTTATCCACCCAGAAGCGGAGCATGGCCTTGGTCTTTCCCTTGGTCGTCGTTTCCTCCTTGACACGCGCGTAGATCTGGATCTTGGAGAACTCGGTTCCCGGCTGGACGGCGATTCCCTTCTCGAAGCGGAGTCTGGCAAAGGGGATCAACACGGTCTGCCATTGCGTGGAGAAGGGGGCGCTGGTCCAGGCGGCCTGTTTGCCGTCGACGAAGAAGCCGACTCCCACGTAGGCGCCTTCCTGGCCCGACTCCACCTCGCAGCGGCAGTCGAAGCCCAGGAGCATGTTTCGCTCGACGGCGATTGGGCCGGGCAGGGAGAACGAACAGGCGGAGTTGGGCTGGGGCGTGCTCAGGTAAAGGCAGGAGCCGGCGCGATCGGGGCCGGCGGAGACGATCTCCGCCTGCACGCCCTTGGTCTCCAGGGCCTTGATGGCGGCTGGACCGCTCTCGAAATCGAAATGGCGCCGATCGTCGGCGTACAAGGGGCGGGCCAGGAAGACCGTGAAGAGCGCGCCGCAGAGCACTTGGATTCGCATGATCATAAACCGTGGGTGGGGAGAGGGATGGAAGGTACGTGCGTTGGTCGGGGAAATCGCTAGTCAGAGGTCTGCAGCTCTAAGTCAATGACGTCCAGGCCGAACATATAGGAGGGAACGGCCTGTTCGTTGGCCCCCACGATCTCGACGGTCAGCTTGTGCAAACCCTGCTCCAGGCGATGCGTGCCCAGGGGCATGGGCTCGGTGGGGATCACCTGGGGATTGTACAGGTCGATGGGCGGGCCGAGCTTCTTGCCGTCCAGGCTGAATTGCACGATGGCATAGTCGCGGGCCTTAGTCAGCCGCACGCTGATGGCGTAGGTGCCGGTCTGCGGGGCTTGCAGTTTCAGGTCCAGCTTGGCGCCCGGCTTGGCCCCGGTCCACCAAAGTTGATCGGCATTGTCCCATTTGTGTTGACCGTAGCGATCCATTTTCTGCACGCGCACATTGCCGCGTGGGAATGTGTAGAGATGGAAACCGCCCATCACGACCTCGGGCACGGCGTAGTAGTCGTGCGACCGGGCGCCGTGCCGAACAGATCGCCCAGCGGACACCAGACGTCGGGAGACGAATCGTCATCCCACGTGATGCGGATCGCGAGCTGGCGCAAGGCGGCCATCTCGTTGTCCCGATCGGCGAAGGAGGCGTTGACGCGAATGGCCGTGATCGCCTGGGGACCGGGGAGCGTGACGACGGGCGACATTTGTCCGGGCCGGACGCGCACGATGGTGGAAAGGGTCTCCTGGCCCGGTCGCGAACCGGCGGGATCGGTTCCCAGCCGGTCGGCGAGAAACGTGTTGGTCTTTCTCAGGGCCTCGCAGTCGGCCAGCTTCGCCGTGAAGGTGGGCACTTGGGTCCCGGCCGGAAAGGTGCCGTAGGTGAAATGGTAATAGGCGCCCCAGCCCTTTTCGGCGACGATCTTGCAGGACTTTTGATAGGGAATCGGCAGGTAGAGGTTCTGGCCGCGCGAGCCTTGGTCCTTCAGGTTGTAGGAGAGCGCAGGGTAGTTGAAGGGGGCGTGCTGGCCGTCGAAGTAGTCGCAGAAGGGCATGTCCACCACGGGCGTCTGCGCGCCATCGAGGTAGATCTTGACGCGACCTTGTTCGGCGCGTGCCGACCAGATTCGCCAGATGCAGCCCGGGCCGTCCATTTCGGCCAGGACAGACAGGTCGCCCTCGGTGCGAATGATGCCCTGTCCGTCGCCGTTGGCGCTCCAGTTGGCGTACTTGCCGGTCGCCGGGTCGTACTGGCTGGTGCGTTGATAGCTGGACCACTGGGCGCAGCGTTCACCGGGGAGCGGCAAGACCGCCAGGTGCGACAGGTCGGTGAGGCGTTGGACGAGGTCTGCGTAGCTGAGTGTTGTTTGGGCCGCTGCCGCTCGGGTCAAGGATGCGAAGACCAGCAGGCAGACCAGAATGCGTTTGGAGAGTGGCGACACAGGACTCACTCCTTGCGCGAGGGTGCGAGAGTTGGGGCTCGATCGGGGCCCACGTAGCCAATGAACCGACGGCCGGTCACCGACCGAAGGTGGTCGGAGAAGGCGGGGCTTTCGGACCGCTGATTCCTTGGGCGCGGGCCATGAACCGTGCACAGACCCATAAGGCCGGACATCGGGGCCGGCAGGGCGTTCTGGTCGGCATTCTAGCCGATCGTGCGGGCCAGCACCAAATTGCGACCCCCAAGCGAGAGGTCTGGCCCGATCGGAGTGTTGGGTGATGGATCATCGCTGCTCGCCGGTGGCGAGCATGGGACAGGGCAGAGGATCGCCAGGTGTGGTGTGCCCGAGGGACTCGACGAACAGAGGTGTCTGACCTGCCAGCAAACTGGTCGCGATCTGACTTGCTCGGTCGTGTGGTGTAACGTGTTTGCGTGAAATGCTTTACGTCGGTGGCGTGGCCTTTGGGGGAGCGTCCGGCGCTTGCGAACCCTGGACCACTTCCTTATGATGGATGGGTTAAGCATGGTGAGATGCTAGCGGGCCGGCGCCTCCGATCGTCTGCGAGCCTGGTGTTCGAACTGCGATCGAGGACTGCGCTGGCCTTAGCGCGCCGTTCGTTCAACACTTGTTCCCACGCGTCGCTTTAGCCCAGAGTCTGCGCAGGCAGGTCTGGGAGACCGGTAGTTCTCGGGCAGTCGCTGCCTGGACGGTCGCGGAACGTCGCTGGGAAGCGTTTCTGCCTCAAGTACAAGGGGGTTGGTAGTCCCGTGACTCAGCATCGCGAACTCCAGGAATGGGTCGAGGAAATGGCTCGCCTCTGCGAGCCGGACCACATTGTGTGGATTGACGGGTCGGAAGAGGAAAAGGACCGTTTGGTCCAAGAGGCGGTGGGCACGGGTGAAGTGACGTTGTTGAACCAGGAGAAGCTTCCGGGCTGTCTGTACCACCGCACGGCCCAGAACGACGTGGCGCGGACTGAGGACTTGACCTACATTTGCACCACGCTGCGCGAGGATGCAGGTCCGACGAACAACTGGATGTCGCCGGAAGAGGGCTATCGGCGCGCCGGCGAGATCTTCAAGGGTTCGATGCGCGGCCGGACGATGTATGTGATTCCCTTCTCCATGGGGCCGGTCGGTTCGCCGTTCTCGAAGATCGGCGTGGAGTTGACGGACAGCATCTACGTGGTGCTGAACATGCGGATCATGACCCACGTGGGCCGCAGCGTGTTGAAGCAATTGGGGGCGGGCGGGGAGTTCACGCGCTGTCTGCACGGCAAGGCCGAGGTGGACATCAAGCGCCGCCTGATCCTGCACTTCCCCGAGGACAACACGATTTGGAGCGTGGGGTCGGGCTACGGCGGAAACGTGCTGCTGGGCAAGAAGTGTCTGGCCCTGCGGATTGCCAGCTACTTGGGCAAGCGCGAGGGCTGGCTGGCCGAGCACATGCTGATCATGGGTGTGGAGAACCCGGACGGGCGCGTGGAGTACATCGCGGCGGCCTTCCCCTCGGCGTGCGGCAAGACCAACCTGGCGATGCTGCTGCCGCCGGAAGGGTTGAAGATCAAGGGCTACCGCATCTGGACCGTGGGCGACGACATCGCCTGGATGCGAATCGATACGGATGGACGGCTGTGGGCCATCAACCCGGAGACGGGTTTCTTCGGCGTTGCGCCGGGGACCAACAGCAAGAGCAACTCGAACATGATGAAGACCATCGGGCGGAACACGATCTACACGAACGTCGTGTTGACGCCCGAGGGGACCGTGTGGTGGGAAGGTGGCGACGGGACACCGCCCAAGGAAGGTGTGGATTGGATCGGGCGGAAATGGACGCCCGAGATGAAGGACGAGAAGACCGGCAAGGCGGTGGTTGGGGCGCATGCCAACAGCCGTTTCACCGTGCCGCTGTCGCAATGCCCGTCGGCCTCGTTCCGCACCGAGCACCACCACGGCGTGCCGATTTCGGCGATTATCTTTGGTGGTCGGCGTGCGCACTTGGCGCCATTGGTGTACGAGGCGTTTGACTGGGATCACGGGGTGTTCGTGGGGGCGACGATGGCTTCGGAGCGGACCGCGGCCCAGTTTGGCAAGCAAGGGGAAGTGCGCCGCGACCCGATGGCCATGTTGCCCTTCTGCGGCTACCACATGGGCGATTACTTCGAGCACTGGCTGGCCATGGGCCGGCGGATGGCCGCCCCGCCCAAGATCTTCCACGTGAACTGGTTCCGTACGGACGAGAAGGGCAACTACCTCTGGCCGGGTTTCGGCGAGAATTTGCGCGTGATCGAGTGGATCTTGGACCGCTGCCGCGGCGAGGCGGACGCGGTGCGCACGCCCATTGGTTATGTGCCCACGGACGACAGCTTGGACTTGAACGGCCTGAACCTATCGCGCGAGGCGATCGACCAGTTGTTCGACGTGAACCGCAACGACTGGTACGCGGAGAGCGAGAATGTAGCGGCGTTCTTTCAGAAGTTTGGCGAGCGATTTCCGCGGATCTTGTGGGACCAGTTGGAGGCCCTGCGGCAGCGGTTGCGGACGCCGATCACGCTGATGAAGCCGGGCACGGAGATCCGTCCGCTGGCCGCGGAGTTGAATGAGGTCATCGAGCGGGAGAATCGCCACATTTTCGCCATGCTTTCGGAGATGGGGAAGCGGTTGTTCTTCCCCAAGGGGATTCTGGCCCAGAGCGCCGAGGCCAAGGAGAAGGCCACGCGCTACGACGCCACGATCGGCATCGCGCGCGAGAAGGGCAAGGCCATGTTCCTGCCGGCGATCATGAAGTACTTCAATGATCTCAGCCCGGCCGATGTGTTGACCTACGCGCCGGCCACGGGCCGGGCCGACTTGCGGAAGAAGTGGCGCGAGGAGCTGCTGCGCAAGAACCCCAGCCTGGCGGGGAAGAGTCTTTCGACGCCGATCGTCTGCAGCGGCGTGACGCACGCCTTGAGCCTCGTGGGCGACCTGTTCGTGGACAAGGGCGATATGGTGCTCTTGCCCGACCAGTTCTGGGAAAACTACGAATTGCTGTTTGGCGTACGGTGCCAGGCGCAATTGGCCGTGTATCCCTTCTTTGACGCCGCGGGGGGCTTTAACGTGGAAGCCTTGCGCCAAGCGCTGCTGACGCGCGCGGGGAGTTGGAAGACGATCTTGATTCTGAACTTCCCCAACAACCCGACGGGCTACTCGCTGACCAAGACCGAAGCCGACCAGGTGGTGGGCGTGCTGCGCGAGTCGGCCGAGGACGGCCGGAACCTGATCGTGGTCAGCGACGACGCGTATTTCGGCCTGTTCTATGAGAACGAGGTGTTCCAGGAATCGTTGTTCGCCAAGCTGGCCGGGGCGCACGAGCGGATCCTGGCGGTGAAGGTGGACGGCCCGACCAAGGAGGAGTTCGTCTGGGGCTTCCGGACGGGTATGGTGACCTTCAGCACGCGCGCGTTCTTGAGCGACGAGGCGTTGTACCAGGCCTTGGAGAAGAAGGCGGCGGGAGCGATCCGCAGCGCGATTTCCAATTGCCCGCACGTCTCGCAGACCGTGCTGGCCAAGGCCTTGTCGGGCGCGGAGATCATGGCTCAGCGGGAAGAGAAGAAGTGCACGCTGGAGGCGCGTGCGAAGAAGGTCAACGAGTTGTTGGCCAAGCCCGAGTATGCCGACCTGTGGCATCCGTATCCTTTCAACGCGGGCTATTTCATGTGCCTGAAGCTGAAAGGGATCGACGCCGAGGCCTACCGCAAGTACGTGCTGGAAAAGTACGGCGTGGGTGTGATCGCCAACGGCGATCGCGATATCCGGATTGCCTTCTCGTCGGTGGACGTGGAGCAATTGCCGGACTTGTACAGCGTGCTGGCCACGGCGGCGCGCGAGATGTTGGACGGAACCGCGGCGGCCAAGTGAGAACCTCTCCGGGAACCGCCCCAGCCACCTCGGGCGGCCCAGCCACACTGAGTTGCCGACAGGTTTTAGGACAGCTGTAAGACGCGTGCGGTGATGGCAGTCCAGGCGACTGCCAAGGAACCCTAGATTGAGGCGTGGAGCCGAAATGCTCCACGCCTCAGTTCGTTTGATTCAGGCCAGGCGCACGACGTTGGCTTCGGGTACGGAGTGTTGGACGACCTCCCTTGCCAGATTGAACCACACCGGGCCGGCGTCGAGGACCGCGCTGTCGGCGGTGACGATGATCTCGGAACTTGCGGCCAGGAGCGGGTCGGGATTGGGCACGAGTTGGGCCTGCCAGGGCCAGGCATGCTCGGCGGCGATGTGTTGCAGGATCGTCTTCAGTCGGCCGCTGTTGGACACCGGTTGGTCGAAGTACCAGGTGCAGGGGCCGGTGGCGCATTGGGCCAGGTATTGGCCGAGGAGTTCCAGGGCGGGGGCGGTTTCTTCGACCTTGCGATAACTGCCGTGCATGCTGGCCATGTCGCGATAGCAGCCATCGTGGCCTGGCAGGATGACGGCGCCGGCCAAGGCGGCCTCAATCGTCGTCAGGACGTTGTACCCATCCAGCCACACGGCGCGACCGCGGAGCAGGTCGGGTTGCACCTGCCGCGACTGGCGGTCGGCGCGTTGGCTGTCGGAGCAGGAACAGCGCTGCACTGCGACCCGCTGCCGCGCGGAGAGACTGTAGCGGTCGCCGACCAGTTTCGTGGCCGCGCCATCGGGATAGCCGCGCGTGAGGAGCCAGCAGATGTCGTGCACGGCCTGTTGTAGCAAGGGCCAACAGGCCGGATCGAACAACTGCAGATCCTCGGGATGCGGTCCGCGGTGGCTGCGCCGGTCAGGCACGGGTCACCTCTCATACGTGCCGATCAAACGTCCCTGGGCCAGAATATGTCCCTGCATCAACTTCAACAAGGCGGCTTTGTCCAGTCCCGGCGGGGCATCCAGCTTGGCATCCAGGGCATAGAGCGTGAACTGGTAGTGGTGCAAACCGTGGCGCGGCGGGGGCATGGGGCCGCGATAGCCGATCGTCTGGCCCGAGGGCCAGGAGTTCTTGCCTTGCAGCGCGCCGGCCGGCTGCTTGAGTTGGGCCTGCTTGGCCACGTTTTCCGGCAGGCCGGGAGCGTCGGCGGGGATCTTGTAGATCACCCAGTGGACCCAGGGTTCAGGCGTGGGCGCGTCGGGATCATCGACGATCAGGGCCAGTTCCTGAGCGTTGGAGGGCACGCCCGACCAAGCCAAGGGTGGGGAGAGATCTTCACCTTCGCCGCTGTGCTTCTTGGGGATCTTCTGGCCAGCGGTAAAGGCCGTGCTGGTGATGGGAAGGGGCATCGGAACATCTCCTTTCTGCTGGGCCGGAGCCGAAGATCGCGGCGGCTGGGCCTCGCAAAGACAGCCAACCAGGGCCAAGGCCGCAGCGACGGCGCCGACCAGAACCCAGGGCGAAATCGTGGCGGATCGCATGGGACACCTTTCAAGACTTAGCCTTTGATCACACCTAGCGGTCGCAGACGGGCCACTTTGCGTGCCAACCCGGCGGCATGCACCACTTCGACCACCTGGCTGACGTCTTTATAGGCCGCCGGCTGCTCCTCGGCCAGTCCCGTGCGGCTGCGGCAGCGCGCGATGATGCCTTGTTCGGCCAATTCACGGTCGATGCGCCGGCCTTGGGCATGGGCGATGGCCGCGGTGCGGCTCATCAGCCGGCCGGCCCCGTGGCAACTCGTGCCAAAGGTGCGCTGCATGCTTGCCGGCTCGCCGGCCAGGACCCAACTGGCACGCCCCATGTCGCCGGGGATGATGACCGGCTGGCCGATCGATCGGTAACGGTCGGGCAATTCGGGGTGACCGGCGGGGAAGGCGCGCGTGGCCCCCTTGCGATGCACGCAGAGCCGTTTTGGGCGGCCATCGACCAGGTGGTGCTCGATTTTGGCGATGTTGTGGGCCACATCGTAGATCAGGCCCATCTGCAACGATTCCCAGGGGCGACCGAAGAACTCGGAGAAGGCTTCGCGCGCCTGCCACATCAACAATTGCCGGTTGGCCCAGGCATAGTTGGCTGCGGCGCGCATGGCCCCCAGGTACTCTTTCCCTTCGGGGCTGTCGACCGGTGCGCAAACCAACTGGCGATCAGGCAGGGGGATGCCGTACTTGCCCGGCACGTTGCGCAGTTGGCGTAGGGCGTCGTCGCAGACCTGGTAGCCCAGACCGCGTGATCCGGAATGGACCATGACGCAGATCTGGCCCGTGGCCAGGCCCATCGCCTGCGCGGCGGCCGCATCGAAGATCTCTTCGACGACCTGGATTTCCAGGAAATGATTGCCGGCCCCCAGCGTGCCGCACTGGTCGCCGCCGCGCTCGACGGCGCGCGGGCTGACGTAGTCCGGCTGGGCGTCGACCAGGCAGCCGCCGGCCTCGGTGTGATCCAGGTCGCCGTCGGTGGCCAGCCCCTTGGCCTTCAGGTAGCGCGATCCTTCAGCCAACAGGCGGCGCAGCTCCTTGCGGTCGAACAGATAGGGGCCGCCCGTGCCCACGCCGGCCGGGATGCGGCGAAAGAGGGTTTCGACCAACGACTGGAGCCGGGGCTGAACCTCCGGTTGCATGAGGTTGGTGCGCATCAGGCGCACCCCGCAATTGATGTCGTAGCCGACGCCGCCGGGCGAGACGACTCCGCCTTCCTCGGGATCGGTGGCGCACACGCCGCCGATGCAGAAGCCGTAACCCCAGTGGATGTCGGGCATCGCCAGGCTGGCCATCTGGATGCCGGGCAGAAAGGCCACGTTGGCCACCTGCTCGGGCGCTTGATCGGCGCGGAGCCCAGCCAACAGCCGTTGGTCGGCGAAGATGCGTCCCTCGACCTGCATGCCGGCTTTGTAGCCCTGGGGGATGCGCCAGCAGAAGTCGTCGATCCGTTCGAGCGGACCTTGGTATCCGGGCTTGGTCATGATCGGTGACTGACAGTTCTCGTTTTTGCGGGGCCGGTTGGCGGGAAGCAATCGGTTTTCGACTTGACCGCGCGGACGCA
>CALARR010000038.1 GCA_937889015.1 uncultured Planctomycetales bacterium
CCAGCAGGTCGTCGTATTCGCGGAAGGAGACCGCGCCAACGACCAGGGGCATCGCGTCCACCTGGGTGTTGCGGACCTGGAGGAAGTCGGAGAAGCGGGTTTGGAAGGCACTCACAATCACGGGATCAAAGTGCCGGCCCGACTCCTGCTGAATGATGTCCCGGGCCCCGGCGGCGGAGTGGGCCGACTTGTAGGGCCGCTCCGAGGTAAGGGCGTCGTAGACGTCGGCCAAGGCCACAATTCGCGCTGCCAGCGGTATGTCCTGCCCCATCAGCCCCACGGGATAGCCCGAGCCGTCGAAGCGCTCGTGATGGAAGCGGGCCACCACGGCGGCCATGGTTAAGAATCCGGCACATTGCGACTGGGCGATCGCCTGGTCCAGGATATTGGCCCCGATGACCGAATGCTGCTGCATGTGTTCAAACTCTTCAGGCGAGAGCCGATCGGGCTTCAGCAAGATCGCATCAGGAATGCCGACCTTGCCGATGTCGTGGAGCGGACTGGCGCGATACAGGTCTTCCAGAAACCGGTTGTCGATCGAGCGGCGGTAGGGCCCCTGTTGGCGCAGCTCTTCGGCCAGGAGTTGACAATAGGAGCGGACCCGCACCACATGGCCGCCGGTGACCTGATCGCGTGATTCGGCGATCTTGGCCAGAGTGAAGATGGCGACATCCTGGGTGAGCACGAGTTCCTGGGTTCGCTGTTCGATCAGGCGTTTGAGTTCTCGGTTGCGCGAATCGATTTCGTCGCGGATGGAGGCCACATTCCGCGAGGCTTCGAGCAGGCGGAAGTGCAGGCGAACGCGTGCGAGCAACTCCTGCAGGTCGATCGGCTTGACCAGGTAGTCATCGGCCCCCACTTCGTAGGCATGGAGCTGCTCTTCGCGGGTGGAGTGGGCTGACACCATGATAACCTGGGCGTGTGCCCCGGCGGGGTGCGTCTTGAGACGGCGACAGGTCTCATAGCCGTCGATACCCGGCATGGCGATGTCCAGCAGGATCAGGTCCGGCTCGAAGGCGACCAGATGCCGCAAAGCCTCTTCGCCACCGGCCGCCTGGGTGAGGACATATTCCTTTTCCAGGGCACGATTCAGGAGGCGGCGAAAGGCTTCGTCGTCGTCGACGATCAGGATTTTCGCACTCACGCGTGTTACTCCGCTTTTCGAACTATGGATTTCGAGCGCGTCTCATGCGGGGCTGCTCGTCGAGTCTGGCTCGCGCTGTACGTGGGACTCGCCGCTATCCTTCGCCAGGCGGAGCGTCTCTTTGCTCATCTGGCCACGAGCCGCCCAACGGGCCACCGTGGCAATCAAGTATGGACGATCGACGGGCTTGGTGAGATAGTCGTCGCAGCCCGCCGCCAGGCATTTCTGGCGATCCTCGGCCATGGCGTGCGCCGTGAGGGCCACGATCGGGCGGAGATAGTTCGCGTTCCGCAGTCGTCGCGTGGCCTCGTAGCCGTCCATCACCGGCATCTGCATGTCCATCAGAATCACGTCGAAGGCAGGTGCTTCGCCGGTTGCATCCCCGTCATCCGGTCTGGTATCCGCGGATTGCAGCCGACGGGAAGAGGTTCCCAGGGCGATTGCCAAAGCCTCTTGTCCATCGGCGACCACGGTCACCTGGGCCCCGGCCTGGCGCAGCAAGAGGGAGATCAATCGCTGGTTGTCTGCGCCGTCTTCGGCCAGCAGGACATGGCAGTGCCCCAAGGCCATGGAACGCTGCCGGTCGCTGGATAGGCCCGTCGACGCGGGGCGGTCCACCTTGCCCGGTTGGCGCAGCAAGACCACGCCGTCGAGCGGACCGGTGTCGATGGTCAGGCTGAACGTGCTGCCCTGGGCCACGGCGCTCTGCGCCCGGAGATCACCACCCAGCAGTTCCGCCAGGGGCTTGCTGATGGCGAGTCCCAAGCCAGTCCCACCGAACTTTCGCGAAGTGGAGGCATCGGCCTGGTGGAAGGGCTGGAACAGGTTGTGGACTTCCTCCGGGGTCATGCCCACGCCGGTATCGATCACGTCACACTGGAGCTTTGGCTGCGGGCTGTCGCCGTCCAGGAGCCGGGTGACCAACCGCACGTGGCCGACTTCGGTGAACTTAATGGCGTTGCCGATGAGGTTCACCAAAATCTGCCGCAAACGAGTGGGATCGGTGCGGATACTCGCCGGACAAGGCCCGTCGTATTCCAGCTTGAGTTCCAACCCTTTGGCGGCCGCACGCACGGACATCAGCGACACGACGTCCGCCAGCACATCCGTGGGCGAACAGACGATCCGTTCGGCGTGGAGTTTGCGGGCTTCGATTTTCGACAGGTCGAGTATGTCGTTGATGAGCGACAGCAGGTGATTGCCGTTTCGGCGGATGGTCCGGATCGACTCCAGATATTCGGGGTCGCTGACGCTGTCGGCCAGGATGTCGGCATAGCCCAAGATGGCTGTCATGGGAGTGCGGATTTCGTGGCTCATATTGGCCAGGAACTCACTCTTGGCGCGGGTCGCCGCTTCAGCCTGGCGGTTCAAGTCGGCCAGGGTCCGGTTGGCGGCCTCCAGGGCGGCGGTGGTACCGCGCAACTCTTCTTCGGTCCGTTTGAGATCGGTGATATCCTTGAGTTGCTCCAAGAGCATGGCGACTCGGCCCGAGCCGTCGCGAATCGGAATCCCATGAGCGATGATCCAGCGTCCCAACTCGGGACTGAATCGCTCGCAGGAGGTCGGTCGACCGGTCTCTACAGCCTTGTCCAAGGCACAGACTGAACATGGCGTGTCGCGTCCCAGCAACTCGAAGCACTTCCGCCCTTCAACCTCACGGACCGACTTGCCGAGAATTTCGTAGCCGGCCCTGTTGTAGGCGATGATCGTGTGGTCCGGCTTCTGCAGCGACACGATGTCCGGAATTCCATCCAGGATCGTCTGCAGCATTTCCTGCTGCTGGCGCATGCGTGTCTCGGCTTCTTTGCGCTCGCTGATGTCCTGAAACACGGTGGCAAAGCGTCGGTTTCCCAGGGCGTAGGCGTTCACCTGATAGTGCCGCCCCAGCTGGGCGGAATAGTGTTCCATATTGACGGAAACGCCGCTCAGCGCCACACCTCCATAGATTTCAATGATCGGTGAGTTTTCAATCCCGGGAAGGACTTCTGTAACACGTTTGCCCAGGATGTCGGCGGCCCGCAATCCCGTCTGCGTCTCAAAAGCCGAATTCACCTGGAGGAACACGTAGTCCACCGGGTTGCCCTGTTCATCGAGCATGATCTCGTGCACGCTTGCGCCAGACACCCCGTTGTCGAACAGTCGACGGAACTGGGATTCGCTTTCGCGCAGCGCCTCTTCCATCCGTTTGCGCTCAGTCTCGTCGCGCAGAATGCCGACGGCATGCCACTGTTGTCCGATTTGAATGGCGGAGAGCGAAAGGGTGATATCGATCTGCTGCCCATCCTTGCGGCAAGCCTTCAACTCGCGTGTTTCACCCACGGCCGCTCCGGTTCCGTTGCGGGCAAAGGCGGGAGCGGATTGGCGGTAGGCAGCGCGAGATCGCTCCGGGGCCAGGAGTTCGTGCAAGTCACGGCCCAGCGCCTCGCCGCTGGAGTAGCCGATAATGCGTTCCGCGGCCAGATTCCAGTAGGAAATCCGCCCCAGGGGATCCATCATCAAGATCGCATCGTGAGCCGACTCGGTGATGCTTCGCAGGCGAGATTCGCTCTCGCGCAAGGCGTCGGCTGCGCGTCGGCGCTGCGCCATGTCCCAGCGGACCAGCAGCACTACACCCGCCAGGAATGTGGCACACAAGGCCAACGCAGCCAGCATTGCACGATTGAATCGCGAGGTGGCGGCCTGGCGAAACTCGTCCAGCGGCACAGCCGCAAGGTCGATGCTCACGTCGCCCACCGATCGACCAAAGCCGGCCGTGGCGCCGTAGCGTTGGGTCAAGGCGGCGGGCGCCGCCTCGGGCTTCCCGTGACATCGCAGGCACTCGACCGAGAGACGCCGCGGGACCGCTCGTACCATATTGGGTTTGCCGTCGATCATCAACGTGCCGGTCCAACTGTCTGCGTCTGGGTGTTGTTGGAAGTAGTGAATGATCGTTTCTTCGTCGGGTGAGGCCTGGTTCACCGGGTTTCGCGGGTTGATCGAGGGAAAGCGCAGGAGATGATTCGGATATAGCTCGCGCACGTTGTCGAAGACGCGTCGCGTGATGAACGAGGTCGACATCGCTTCGGGAATGAAGTCGCCCGGCGGGAGACGCTTTTCCACTTCCGGACGGACGTGCTGGGCGATGTAGTCGCGTAATGCCCTGTCAAAGGCAACGGCGAGACGCGTCTGCTCGTCGGCCATGCTGTTGATATGCTCGTTTGTCCAGTGGTCGGTCTGGAACAGGAGCGTGGCGACAAAGGCAACGCCAAGGAACGCCAACCCGACCAAGAGCCAAGACGTCTTGGACGCCCCCAGCAGACGGGTTACTTTCGAGACAAGCGACATGCGACCACTTTCGCGAGTTCCGAATTCTGACTTGCCCTGACGTCCAGCACTTTACGCGTCGAAGGTCGCATGAAAGAGAAGGATGGCGGTCGGACTTGTGGAATACGGATGGACGCCAACACGGTTCCGACAGAACAACGGCGTACAGGACGCCAGTCATGTGGACCGCTGCATTATTATTGATGACCTCGGCCGCCCAACAGGAGATCGAAAGACCGACAATCGACCGCCGTTCAGCGACGATGCGGGGCCTAATAGGAGTATAGGTTTTGGGCGAGCGGCGCGATGGCTTCTTTTGGCCAGCGCGGGAGTTCTCGGTGCGGCAGATGGGGTGACGGACTGACGATTAAGCCACCGCGAATGGGGGGCGACCAGTCGACTGGAGACGCCGATCCTGGCGTAACGACAACAGCCTCTCACCTTTGGCTTGCCAGCCCATCTTGCTCTCAGCCACCCCCTGCGTCACAATCGCGGTGCGACCCTTGTTTGTCGCGTACGAACTTCGGTTGTAACCGCAACCTATTGACACCGGTGTAGCCACGGCCCTCCATTCACCGTAGACACTTGGCGCTGCGCGGCAGGCAACTGCTTTCGAGCTGCGCAACGGTCATGGGCACACCAGGGCTCAAGAAGGGAAGTCGGCGCCGATTGGCTAAATGCGACCTAAAGAACCGCCGGTCTCTTGGAGCACCCTCGAAATGCCTGCCACCGATTCGAAGAATGTGCACGCCACCACAGGGACGCCGGATGGCTCGACGGCACAACGCGATCGGCAACCGGGCTTCGCGCCCCTGTTACGAGAAATGGCCGCCGAGTTCTTGGGCACAGCCGTACTGATCGCCTTCGGCTGCGGGGCTGTCGCGCAGGTTCTGCTCAGTCACCATGGAAATGGGGAGTACCTGTCGATCAATATTGGCTGGGCGCTCGGGGTGACGATGGGGGTCTACGTGGCTGGTGGAGTGTCGGGTGCGCACCTCAATCCGGCCGTCACGCTAGCCTTGGCCATGTTTCGCCGTTTTCCCAGGCAGAAATTGATCCCCTACTGCCTGGCCCAACTAGCAGGCGCCTTTGCCGGCTCCGTCGTGGTCTACATCACCTATCGCGATGCCCTGAACCAGTTCGACGGTGGTCTGCGTCAGGTCCTGGGGGAACAGGGGACAGCGGGGATATGGGCCACCTATCCGCAACCGTTTCTCTCGCCGTGGCCTGGTGGGCTGATCGATCAGATCGTAGGCACCGCCTTGTTGGTGCTGTGCGTTTTCGCTCTGATTGATCGTCGCAATCAAGCCCCGGCCGCTAATCTGGCCCCATTGCTGGTTGGAGCCGTGGTCCTCGTGATTGGCATCACCTTTGGCTTCAACTCGGGCTACGCCATCAACCCCGCGCGCGACTTCGGGCCTCGACTTTTCACCTATCTGGCCGGATGGGGAAGCGAGGTTTTTCGGGCGGGGCAGGGTTGGTGGTGGGTGCCGATCGTCGGTCCGTTGATCGGCGGCCCGCTGGGCGGCGCGATCTACGACCTGCTCATCTTCCGCCACCACCCCTCTGAAGACTCGCGACCCTAGGTCGGATTACCTGCGGCCTTGGCCCAGGGGAATGCAGCACGATCCCTACAGCCGGCACATGCCAGCCTGTGGTTCCCGCGCGCCGAGAGCAGTGGGACCGCTCTGAGCTATATTTGTAATGAGCCCGCTGCCGCCGAGGATGCCGATTCACCCCGCGGAAGGACCGTCGGCAAGGCCGGACAGAACGAGGTTCCTTAGAGGTCACAGCGATGACGACCGACACCATCACGACCGAATCCCTGGCAGCCAGACTCTTGGCCGAAGCGGCAGAGGATTATGACGCGAGCCGTTTGCTGGAATTGCTGGACGAACGTGCGCGGTGGTTGATTCAGGAAGCGTTGGACAGGCTGCAGCCGGAGACATCAAGTCTCATCGTGCAGGCCGTGCAGTCGCTCGCAGAACAGGACGTGACCGTTGAAGAACTGGTCATGATCCTTCGAGGGCGTACGACTTCCAGCGTGCTTTCCCAAAGCGAACGGGCCGCCCTGGTCAGCCTGGTGCAGACGTTTCGTGACATGCAGACCATCGTCTGAGCCATTCGCGTTCATCCCAGATAGGCTCCCTGCTGGCGCAAGATTGCCTGCACTTTGCTGATGTTGACGTTCCGCGGGGCACATTGCTCCTGTGCGGCCACAGCGGCGGCGACTCCGGCAGCCTGGCCTGTGGTCCAGCAGTTGGGGATCAGACGTACCAGATCGGCCATCTTCTTTTCGAAGGAGATGCAGCGGCCGGCGGTCAACAGATTCTCCAGCTTGCGAGGAACCAAAGCCCCGTAGGGCACCTGCCAGGGCCCCGTGGCGACGAGTTTTGCTCCGTCGCGGCCGGTTACGCCTCCCACGGCCACCACGTCAGGAAACTTCCGCCCCGTGCGATGATCCTCGGCCGTGATCGTAGCTTCACCGTTCAGGACCCGGGTTACGCGGATCCCCAACTGGGGCGCGGTATCGATCACGTACAGTGATTCATAGCCGGGAGTCTGCCGAGTTTCCTGCATCCGCTTCCAGAGCGCCTTGCGCGCCTTCAATTCCAGATTGGACAGCTCTTTCACGTCAAGTCCGTCAATTTCTGGACTGTGGATGGCATTCCAGGTGACCCCCTCGACAGGATAGGCGTTACGGAGATGTTTCGGCATGTCCGGCTTCAGCGAGGGCGGCAACTTGTCGAGGTTGCCAACCCGGTACAGGAGGCTGGCGCGGCAGGGTCGGTTCTCATGCTCGGCACCAGCGGCCGCATAGAGATCGCCATCGCCCGTGGTGTCGATTACGACCTTGGCCAGGATGGCCTGGCGTCCAGACTTGCTTTCGAACACGGCTCCGCGTACCGCGTTGCCGTCCATAATCGCGTCGACACCCCAGCAATGCATGAAGACATCGACCTGGGCTTCGGTGATCATGTCCACTAGCACATACTTCAGGGACTCGACATCGACCACAGGGTCTTCGCCCGGCCCACGGCGGCAGATACCCCGATCCAATCGCTCCAGTCGCTGCATCATCTCTTCGCCAATCCCGCGCGAGACTTGAAGATCGCCGACGCGATGGCCGATGACTAGCACGACAAACCCGCCGGTCCACAATCCACCCAAATGGCCATAGCGTTCCACCAGAGCGACCTTGGCTCCGGTGCGCCGGGCGGCAATCGCGGCACTGACGCCAGCCGGGCCACCTCCGACCACCAGCACGTCTGTCTGGTTCAGGACAGGCAGTTCCCGTTCGGGCTGGATCACCTTTCCGGCCACGATCCGGGCCGAGGTCCCATCGACCGTTGCACCGGCCACGGCCCGCTGAGAAGCGGCAAGACCGCCCAAACTGACGCCCATTCCGGAAGCGGCGGCCAAGCGGACCAAATCACGTCGTGTGAAGCGAGTAGCCATAGACTGAACAGAGCTCGTGAATGATTGATGCGGGAAGAATCAACGATTGCAGTACCTTCACATGGTAATCGCCCTGAGGCCGACCGTCAAAGGCGAAGCGGCCGCGCGTGTGAGTCTGCGCCATCGATTGCGATCCGCATGGCCAAGGATCGTTCTGCGGCTCCAGGAGTCGCGGATCGCGATCACGGTCAGCGCCGGCAGTGGTCGCAGAATCAACTTCGGTGTTCCCGCTGGTGCGACCCTCGACCGACTTCCTAAGCACGGCACTGCAGAGCCATATCCAGCGTGTGCAATACGTGTCAGAGGGGGCCTGGCAGTAGGGACTCGCGAGTGAGTCCCGCCACGAGGGAAGCACGGCGTAATGCGGCGATCCAGAAACACCTGCTGTGTTTCCGGTGAGCGGCGCGCAGCAAAGGCTGACTAATCCGGTCGGAGATCCGAGGAGTGGGCGATGGCAGAGAATTGTGGCCTGACGCCACAGTTCAGGGGCGGATCACGAGTCATCGTCAGCAAGCAGGATTTCCATGCGTCTTGGACCATTGGCAAGTCAGGGAAAGTCAGCTTCCAGACCCCACTGGGCGAGCTAACCAAGCGTCAACTGCAGGTGACAGCGTCGTTCCCCGACGGAAAGTCATTACACTGGCAGCTGAGCCAGTTGCAGCCAAGGTGATGCGACACGGCGATTGCGGCAGAAGTGACGAAGTGCGTCGTCAACCAGAGGTCGCACCTCGTATTGTTTGTGACCGTCCCAGGGCGCGGGTCAGCTTGCGGCCCTGCCGATCGGCCCGTATCATCAGCGAATGGCACTTTTTGCATTACGTGATGTGAGCTTGGGGTTTCGCGGACCAGCCCTACTGGACGGAGTTGATCTGACGATCGAACCCGGCGAACGGATCTGCCTGCTGGGCCGCAACGGCACGGGCAAGAGCAGCCTGCTGCGGTTGATTCACGGGGAGATTGAGCCGGACCGCGGTGAGGTCATTCGCCAGCAGGGGCTGGTGAGTTCGCTGCTGCCGCAGGGAGTCCCTCAAGACATCCGCGGCACGGTCTTCGACGAAGTGGCACAGGGGCTGGGGCCGCGAGCGCAGGTCCTGGCCGAATACCACGCCACGGCACATCGGCTGGCCACCGAGAGCGGCGAGGAGCTTCGCAGCCGACTCGACCGGTTGCAGCACACCCTGGAGATCGATGGGGGCTGGAGCCTGCACCAGGAGGTCGAGGCAGTCCTCTCGCGATTGTCGCTTCCCCCCGACGCAGAGACATCCACCCTTTCGGCGGGCATGAAGCGGCGAGTGCTGATGGCCAGAGCCCTGGTGCGCAAGCCGGACATCCTGCTGTTGGATGAGCCGACGAACCACTTGGACATCGAGGCCATCGGCTGGCTGGAGGAGTTCTTGCTGCGTTATTCGGGCACGTTATTGTTCGTGACCCACGATCGGGCATTGGTCCGCAGACTGGCCACGCGAATCATCGAGTTGGACCGCGGACGGCTGAGTAGTTGGACCTGTGACTACGAGACCTACCGGCAGCGCAGGGCGGCAGACCTCGCAGCCGAGGCCAAACAATGGGCCGAGTTCGACAAGCGATTGGATCAAGAAGAGACTTGGATCCGTACCGGGATCCAAGCTCGGCGCACGCGGAACGAAGGTCGCGTACGCGCGTTGCAGAAGATGCGGGAAATGCGTCGGGCACGCCGCGAACAGCCAAGTACGGCGCACATGGAGATCACCGCCGGGGCCCGCTCGGGCCGACTGGTGATTGAAGCCAAGAACGCCACTTTCGCCTATGACCCGCGGACGATCATCGACAACCTGACGACCATGATCATGCGCGGCGACCGGGTGGGCCTAATCGGCCCGAACGGGTCAGGCAAGACAACCCTGCTCCGCCTGCTGCTCGGCGAGTTGACACCGCAGTCCGGTTCGCTACGACACGGGACGAACCTGGAAGTGGCCTATTTCGACCAACTGCACGCCCAGTTGGACGAGAGCAAGACGGTTCGTGACAGCGTGTGCGATGGCGCCGATTCGGTCACAATCAACGGCAAGAATCGGCACGTGATGGGCTACCTGGAGGATTTCCTCTTCACGTCGGAGCAGGCGGTGGGACCCGTGCAATGGCTTTCGGGCGGCGAGCGCAAGCGACTGCTCCTGGCGCGTTTGTTCACCAAGCCCTCGAATCTGCTGGTCATGGACGAACCGACCAACGACCTGGACGTCGAGACGCTGGAACTGCTGGAAGACCTGCTGATCGACTACCCTGGCTCTCTGCTCCTGGTGAGCCACGACCGCGAGTTTCTGAACAACGTGGTCACCAGCACGCTCGTTCTGGAAGGCGAGGGGCGAGTCAAGGAGTATGCCGGAGGCTATGACGACTGGTTACGGCAGCGGCCCATGGAGCCGGAGCCCAGACCGGAGCCGGCCGCGCCACCGCGTACCGAGCGTCCGACTGCAGCACGGCCCAAACGTTTGACGTACCAGCAGCAGCGCGAATTGGAGTCGCTTCCCGGGCAGTTGGAGACTCTCGAAGCCGAGTTGGCCGAATTGCACCACACGATGGCCGATCCAGCCTTCTACCGCCGGCCGGCTGCGGAACTCGTGCAGGCCAAAGCCCGGTTACAGGACCTGGAAGCACGAGTCGCCGCGGCGTACCAGCGTTGGGAGACGCTGGAATCGATGGTGGATTCGTAAGCCTGACGGTCGCGAGCGGCACCCTTGCGAGGCACGCGCCACCGACATCCGACCATGGTCTTCGCCGTCCAACGGTGAACAGACGCCGCGCGTTGACGGAATGGGATCTACCCGGCGGCCCGTTTGGGTTGCGGCGAGCCGAGCGATGTGCGGACGAAATGCGGAGCCGGGATGACGGCCGTCCGCGGCAGAGCCAGGGGGCCAGTCGGGCCGTCGGCGCGATCGTCCCAGGCGTGCGTGCCGATCTGCCCGAGGATCTGCTCGGCGAGGGCCACAGCATCGCGGCCCTGCAGGCCACTGACCCGCGGCACGCGCGGCGTGCGGATGCTGTCCACGAAGTCCTCCAGTTCCAAGGCCAAGGCGTCGACGGCCTCGGCGGTCCACTGCTGGCGCGGCAGGTGCTCTTCGGCCAGGTGTTGCCGGAGGTGCTCCAACTCGTCGGGCGATAAGGCGTCAAGCTCCAGCTTGCGCTGCAGCAGTCGTTCGCTGGGCTGAATCAGGCTTGTCGTGCGTGTCGCGAAGTCGATGGCCGCAAAGCCCCGCGGCGTCCAGACTTGCATCCGCCGTGCCGGCTCGTAGCTCACACGGCACGCACTGAGGACCGCAATCGCTCCGCCTTCGAAATGGATGCGCGCATTGGCCACGTCTTCGTGTCCGCCCAGCACGGAAAGACCAATCGCCTCGACCTGCTTGACCGGCGCGCGGACCAGTGAGAGCACCAGATCGATATCGTGGATCATCAGATCCAGGACTGCGCCCACATCGGTCGAACGGAAAGAAAACGGTCCGCTGCGCACGCCCTCGATATACTTGGCCTGGCGCAGATAGGGTCCGGCGGCAACCCAGGCCGGATTGAATCGTTCGACATGCCCCACCTGGAGCACAAGTCCGTTCCGGCGTGCGAGTTGAACCAGATCGTCCGCCTCCGCGGCAGTGGTCGCCAGAGGCTTCTCCATGAGCACATGTTTGCGCCGTGAGAGGAACTCGACTCCGAGCTCGCGGTGCATACGTGTCGGAGCGGCGATCACGACCGCATCGACCAGTTCGGCGAGATCTGCGGTGCGGGCGAAGGCCCGGCAACCGCATTGAGCGGCCACCCGGTTGCGGCTGTCCTCGATCGGGTCAGCGACCCCCACGAGGCGGACATCGGGTCTGGCAGCCAGTTTTTGGGCGTGGAAACCACCCAGGCGTCCGGCGCCCACCACGCCTATGGCAAGCGTCTTCACGCGGCCCTCCTTCGCTCGCGGCCACGGCCGTGGCGTCCTCCCTGCTGATCGCGGATGAAATCCAGCAGGTACCCGACTTCTGGGAGCAGCAAATCGTTGCCGCGGAGGATCTCGCGCGCCTGTTCCAGCCCGACCTTGGCTCGGAACAGCAACCGGTGCGCCTGTCCCAGGGCCTCGATCACATTCGGCGCGAAGTTGTTTCGCTTGAGGGCCACCACATTCACGCAACGTGGCCGGGCGGGATAGCCTTCCACGAGCATGTAGGGGGGAACGTCGAGGCGTACACAACTCAATCCCGCTACAAAGGCGAAACTGCCGATCGTGGCGTAGTGGTGTACGGCCACGCCGCCGGAGAGCGAAGCGTGGTCATGAACATGCACGTGCCCGCCGAGCAACGTGCCGTTGGCCATGATGATATGGCTTCCCAGCTTGCAGTCGTGGGCGACATGGCTGCACGCCATGAGGAAGTTGTGGTCGCCGATGAGCGTGACGCCGTCTTCTTTCTCCGACGCGCGGTGGATGGTCACGCACTCGCGAATGATGTTGTGATCGCCGATGGCCACCTGGGTTTCTGTACCGGCGTAGGAGATGTCTTGCGGCTCACCGCCGATAACCACGCCGGGATAGAGGCGGTTGTCTTCTCCGATGGTCACATTGCCCATGATGGTCACGCTGTTCTCCAAGCGTGTACCGCGGCCAATGCGGACTCGGGGGCCAATCACACAGAACGGCCCGATATAGACTTCATCGTCAATCTGAGCACGGGGATCGATCGACGTGTTTTCGGCGATAAGCGTGGCCATGGCTAGAACTCCGGGGTTACGGGCGCCACCGGCATCGACCGGTGGTTGACGCGGCCGGATTCGCCGGCCGGCCCAGTCAGTCAGGCACAACGTTTGTGTCGCTCGGTGCCGTTGTCGGCCAGAAGCGACTGAACCAATTCCGCGTTAAGTTGATGTCCGCTTCGCGAGGCGCTGATCCGGCCGAGCACATCGCACCCAGCCAGAGCCAAATCCCCGACCATATCCATAAGCTTGTGCCGAACGCACTCGTCGGCAAATCGCAGTGTGTTGTCGATGGGGCCTTGCTCATCGAAAACCAGCAGGTCTCGAGCCGTGACGCGCCGGGCCAGGCCGCGTTGCTGCAGGGCCTGGGCCTCGCGCCACAGGGCAAACGTCCTGCACGGAGCCAACTCACGGCGAAAGACCGACGGCGTGAGCGTGACCTGCAGGCACTGATGACCGATTGGCCCGGGGCCGTAGTCCAGCTCGTATTGCAGGACCGTCTTGCAGGAGCAGCAGGGAATGGCTTCAATCCAGGCCACGCCCTCACTGTGACGGATCACGTTGGCCACTGAATGGGCAGACCGCAACGAAACCTGCTGCACGCGTCCCACGCTGTCCAGGGCCTGGACGAAACTGAGGCAGGAGCCATCGCAGCCGGGCATTTCGGCCTGATCGACGCCGATTTCGCAATTGTCGATCTGCAGACCGGCCAGGGCCGCCAAGACATGCTCCACCATCTCCACCTCGGCGTTGCCTTGACGGAGATTCGTGCGTCGCTGGGCGGGGATCCGCGAACCGATCGCAGCCGGAATCCGCGGCTTGCCCGGCAGATCCTCTCGAACGAACACCAGCCCCGTGTCGGCATCGGCGGGGCGAAACTCCACACGTACGTCCCGCCCGCTCCAGTATCCAAAACCTTCCACGGCGCACGAGGCGGCTATCGTCTGCTGATTTCGTCGCTTGTACATCCCGGAGAGCCATTCATCCATGAATGAAGGGGACTAGAGAAGGCCCCACCCAGGCGATCCATGCCCGGCATTGGGCCCCACGAAGACCTAGCGCAACGGCACCCCCGGGCGCGACGGGGCATCCGGCCGGGCACCCACGTTCATCGCATTGCGATTGACGCGTTCCAGAATGTATTGGGTGATGTTGCACCCCTGGGGATACCAGATGATCGGCTTGCTGATGTCGCGAAGAACCTCGTCAGGCTTCTCGGTATCCACCCGATCGTTGTTTACGCGGAAGACCATCAGCACGCCATGATTGGCGGCGAAGTAGTCCACCTCCTGCATGATCTCGGTGTAGACCATATGACAGATCTTCGCTTCGCGCTGCAGAAACTCCTTGCGTTGCAGCTTCGTGCGGACCTGGAATTCCGACTGCCGCTTGGCGACCGCCTCCTCGATCGACTTGTAGTCCGGAGTGCCGCTGTTGTAGCTCTCCAGACGCTCGGCCAACTTGCGGATCTCATCGGCCTCTTGCTTGGCAGCCTGATCCGCGGCCTGTACGTCGGCCTGCAACTGCTTCATCATTTGATCGAACCGGGCGTGGTTCTTCATGATGAAGTTGGTGTCGATCACAGCGATCGGAATACCGGCCGAGTTGGCCGGTTGCTGTGCGGCCGGCTGCTGCGCGGCCACCTGCGACAGGATTACCGAGAAGAAGAGCGTTCCGGCGGCCAGCGTGGCCAAGAGGTGCGAAATCTTCACAACTAGCGCTCCTTGCTGAAATGGTCGGTCGTCCATGACCTGGTCGGAGGCCGGCAGCGGGCTGCCGGGATAATCTGGCCGACATGGCCGGCCGGATCGCCTGCCAGAGAGGTCCGTATTCTGCCGATTCAGGCGTTTTGCGTAAAGGCCAGATAATTGCGCGTACCACACTAGGCCGCAACATGGGTGCTGACAGTCAGTTAGGCGCACAAAAACAGGGTTCGAGAAGGGTTCTGCGGCGAGTGCTCGCTGGACGTTTGGCGGGACGATTTCGACGTCGCCGTGAGGCGTCCTCGCCGGCCGATCTCCAAACAGGCCCGAGGATGGCCTTACAGCCCGGCGGAGAGCGTTACTTCCAACGTAAGGCGCCGCTCTCCCCGGCGCAGGGTCAGGGGCACTTGCTGCCCCTGGTGGCAGCGTTGGAGAGCTCCGAGCAAGTCCTCAATGTCGTCGACTTTCCAGTTCGCGAGTTGGACAATGACGTCGCCGGATTGAACACCGGCCCGTTGGGCGGGGCCTCCAGGCAGGACGGCGACCAATCGGCACCCAGGACCGTTTGTATCGGGGGCAGGGACTCCGCCCAAGAAGGCCCGTTTGGGGGCTATCGAAGGGGTATTGAGCGTGCTGGCATACAGGGGCCGTTGCGGCAGGCGAGCCAAGGCGGTCACCACGTCGGCCGCAAGTCGGCCCACCTGTTGCATACCGTCGATATTCAGTTTGGCGAATTGATCACTGGGCCGATGATAGTCACCATGCATTCCGGTGAAGAAGTGCAGAGCCGGGATCTGCCGCGCGACAAAGGGCAACTGGTCGCTGGGCGTGGCGCCCAACGACATTTTGACCAATTGCAGGCCGTGTCCCGCATTGGCCGCGTCGAGTATGCCTTCGAAGCCCCAAAAGGTCCCACAGCCCAGCACCATCAACCGCTGATTCAGCATTCGGCCCACCATGTCGAAATTGATCATGGCCACGACCGGGGCCTGCGATGGAAGCGGATGCGTCACGTGGTAGGTGCTGCCGAGCAGCCCCACCTCTTCGCCGCTGAAGGCGACAAATACGACCCGGCGTGGCAGTGGACCGGCTGCCCCAAGGCGGTGCGCGACATCCAGCAACACAGCGACGCCCGAGGCGTTGTCGTCGGCGCCCGGATGCACCTGGCGACCGCTTGTGTCCAACGACCCGGAACCGCCAAACCCGAGATGGTCGTAATGGGCCCCGACCACAATCGTCTCGTTGAACGCGGTCGCGGCCGCCGAATCGGCCGGCGACGGTTCACGCCGAGGTTCGGGGCCCAGGGCGTCTGGATCGGATGGCAGCGTGCGGCCTGCCGATGGGTGCAGTGCGACCGAATCCAGAACGCCGACGACGTTGCGGAGTTGCACCGCCTCGCGGCGGACATCAGCCCGACCTTGAAGCCGCCACCCCGTCAGTTCCTTGCTCTGCGGCCGCAGTTCCGCGTCCAAGCT
>CALARR010000039.1 GCA_937889015.1 uncultured Planctomycetales bacterium
CGACCCCAAGGAGCGGGCCGAGCACGTGATGCTCGTGGACCTGGGGCGCAACGACGTGGGCCGCGTGTGCCAGTATCGCTCGGTCGACGTCTCCGACGTGATGGTCATCGAGCGCTACAGCCACGTGATGCACATCACCTCCAACGTCACCGGGCAACTGGCGCCGGACAAGGACGCCTTCGACGCCCTGCAGGCCTGCCTGCCGGCCGGCACCGTTTCGGGCGCTCCCAAGGTGCGCGCCATGCAGATCATCGACGAGCTGGAGCCGCACCGCCGCGGCCCGTATGCGGGCGCCGTGGGCTACATCGACTTCAACGGCAACATGGACACGTGCATCGCCTTGCGCACGTTGGTGATCCAGGGCAACAAGGCCTACGTGCAGGCCGGGGCGGGGATCGTGGCCGACAGCGTGCCGAGCAACGAATGGCAGGAGACGATGAACAAAGCGCGCGGCCTGCTGGCCGCGATCGAACTGGCCGAGGGAGCGGCACGCGGAGGGTGAGCCCCGATCTCGCGCTTGCAGGGCGATGGAGACCTGGCTTGGCTCCCTTTCCGCAGGCCTGCGGCCTGGGCTGATGGATGCCGGCCCGGTGGCCGACCTTGCAGGGCCGTGATTCATCCGACAAAGCCCGAGGACAGCGGATCACGAAAGCGCGAGAGCACGAAAAGAAACGGCCGTTTCGTGTCTTCGGCATTTCGTGATCTGACCGTCCTCTCCTTCCGTACTTGGCTGCAGGAGGTCTCGCCCGGCTGGTTCTGCATTCGTACCAGCGCGCCATGTGCCTTTCGGCCCGCAGGGCCGTGATTCATCAGCCTCGGGCGCCAGCCCGAGGGAAGCGACCCACGGGAAAACCGCCGAGCCCTGAAAGGGCGAGATCAAACACATCGCACCATCTCAGAGGTCACCATCTCGGTGCGGTGGCCGCGCAACAATCCCCGATCTCGCCCTTGCAGGGCGAGAGAAGCCTGGCTTGGCTCCCTTTCCGCAGGCCTGCGGCCTGGGCTGACATATCCCGGCCCGTCGGGCCGGTGGCCGACCTTGCAGGGCCATGATTCATCCGACAAAGACCGGGGACAGCGGATCACGAAAACGCGAGAGCACGAAAAAGAACGGCCGTTTCGTGTTTTCGGCATTTCGTGATCTGTGACCTCCTTCTCCTCTCGCGATTGGCTGCAGCAGGTCCGGCGTGCCTCGCTCCGCTCGGCGACGCCCTACGCGGCCGAATGCCGAAAGCGGAGAGCGGAAAGCCGAAAGCCGCAGGTCTCGCCCCTCGCCTCTCGCCTCTCGCCCCTTGTGCCCCTCTGTGCCCCTGTGCCCCTGTGCCTCCCCCCTCACTCCAGCGTCGGCTGCACGATCTCGCCGCGCAGTTGCGCCTGCTGCGCGTCGGCCTCATAGACCCCGTAGAACAGCGAGCAGGAATCGAGCCAAACCGTCAGCCGGTGCATAGCCTCCGGCGGAAGCTGCACGTCGTAGTGGCCATTCTGCAAAAGCTGGTACAGCTTCGAGGCGCGTGCCCCGAACTCGCCGGGGAAGGTGCGGTTGAACTTGGGATCGCGCCACAGTTCCGGATCGTTCCAGCGCCGCACCTTCTGGATCGCCGAGGCGGTTTCGGAGTAGCTGTAGAAGCCGAACTTCGGGGTCAGGCTGAGGTACGAGGCGTAGTACTTCGTTGGCTGCCAGCCCGGCTTGAAGTCCACCGGGTCGCTGGCCAGCGACGGGGCCTTGGCGGCTTCCTTCTGGTGGCAGGCCACGCAGTACTTGTCGAGCACCGGTTGCACCAGGCGCGGATAGCTGAAGGGGTTGGTGCCGTCCACGTCGGCCACCAGTCGCGACGGCGCACGCTGCATGGCCAGCACGTTGGCCTGGGCCAAGGGTGTTTCGTGGCGCGGTTCGTGACATCCGCGGCAAGAGGCCGTCTCGCCCGGCTGGAACTGCGTGCCCGAACGCATCGAAGTCACCGCCAGCCCTTCGGCATCCAAGGCCTGGAAAAAGACCTCGCGCCGCGCCGGCACAACGAAATGGGCGCTGCCGTCCGACTCCACCGGCACGGTCCCCAGCACGGCGCGCGCCACGTTCACCGAGGCCGTGTTCGGCACCGGCAGGCCCGTATGGGGAGTGAGAATCGACGGCAGCGGCTGCGGGAAGAGTTGCCAGATGCGCAGGGCGGTGATCTTGGTGCCGGCGGGCCAGCGCGCGGAACTCTGATAGACGTTGATCACGCTCACGGTGGCTTCATCCGACCCCGCAACCGGCGCACCGTCGGTCCGGGCCACGGCCGGAACCTCCGGGACGACCGGCGGCGTCGGCCGGACCTTGACCGGGACCGGATGATGGCAACCGATCTCCGGATCGCGGTAGATCAACTCCTTGTTGCCGAAGCTATCCACCAGGTACAGGCCGTAATAGCCTTTGGGATTCGGATGGCGCGCCTTGGGCTCCTTGGGATAGCCGGTGCCGGGGTCGCCCGGGCATCCCAGGCCGCCGGGATTCAGCGCCGCCACGTGTACCGGGTCGAAGGAGCACAGGTAGTAGTCCTCGCTCAACGGCCACGCTTCGCCGTACGACTCGGTCCCGGACTGGCTCTCCGGAAAGCCGACCTCCGGTGTCAGACGCTTGACGGCCGACATCTGATCGTCATCGACCACGCGCGGGTCGATGACCACCAGCGAACCGAAGGCCTGGCCGTGATGCGGGGCCGCCGTGGCCACCAAGCGGTGCGAACCGGGAATCGCACGCACGCGCAGTTCCATGTCGGGGCGCGTGTGCCGCGGGGTGTAGTTGCCATGGATGGCCCGGGGATCGCGGCCGTCGGGCGTCATGATCCAGGGATGGTGCGCTACCATGGCGTTGCGGTCCACGTAGTCCCACCGCGTGTAGACGAGCATCCCATCGTGCGTGACGCTGGGGTTCCACTCGTTGGTCTCGTGATAGCTCAGGCACCGCAGGTCACGGCCGTCGGCCGCCATGTCGAACACGGTGTAGGTGGGACAGGCGCGGCCGCAGCGAAGATAGCCACCCCGGCGCTCGCTGACGAACGCCAGCCGGCCGCTGGGCATCCAGCAGGGATCAAAGTCGTTGAAAGTGCCGTCGGTCAGTTGCGCCAGGTTCTTGCCGTCCAGATCGACCGTAAACAGGTGGTAGCAGCGCTGCAGGTCCCAGTGGCCGCGATCGGCATCGGTGTGTACGAGGTGCTCGCGGACGCCGCGGCATTCCACGTAGGCGAAAGCCACTCTGCGCGCGTCGTACGACAGCTCGGGCGAAAGGAACGAGCCTCCCTCGGTCTCCTCGCCCGAGAGGTTGCCGGCCGAATCCAGCGTCAGGTTCCAGCTCCGCCGCGGCCCGCCACTGAGCGATTGTCCCTGCAAGCGGCCGCGGCGGACGACCGAGTCGGCCAACACGTCACGGAGCTGCGGTCGCGAGCCAAAGGCATCGCCCAGGACAAACAGCCCGCCGCCGGGCCGCTGCGCAATGCCATAGTACTGGTCGCACATGTGGTTGTAACAGCTCCGCTGCCGCTTGATAAAGAGAATGTCGGTGAAGTCCAAGAGCGGATTGGCCAGGGAAACCTTGCGCCGCAGACGGCAGGCCCGGTCGAACAACAAGCGCCGCGCGGCAAGGCTCTCGACTTCGGTCCGATCGGCCTCGGCGCGCAGCCCGGCCAGCGCGGCGGCTTCGGCCTGCAAGTCGGGCGCACGCGGCAGATGCCGGACATGGGCCAGCAAGGCCTCGGTTCGCCGCAGGAGGATGTCCAGAGGATCGCGGTCCGATTCGAGGATCAGCGAGTCCCGGCGCAGGGCCTGGCCGGCCACTTGCTCGAAGGCCGGGCGCTGTGCCAGGTCGTGGGCCAGCATGGCATATTGGCGATCCGTCTCGCCGGCCGGATACGCCTGGCCCGGCGGTTCCGGCGCAAGCCAGGCGTTCGAGGCGGCCCAGCTTGGCGATGGAGACAACATCACGACCAGAGCGATGAACCGCTTCATGATGCACCCTCCGCAAGACAGTGCGTGTTGCACCGAAGTGCCCGTGGTAGTTCTGCGATCGGCCCTTGGAGCCGGTCCCTGTCCCATCGACTACCCAATCCCGCTGGGCCGCTCAATGTGGCTGTAGCGGTCTTGGGACAGGCCCAGCCCTGGGCACGGCTCGAATACGGATCCCACGAAGACAGCCTCCCCATAGTAGCAGTCTGGCGTACCAATTGCGATCGAGGCGTTACGCGTATCCGCGAACAAGCTTCTGGCAGCCCCCTGTGTGAGAAGAAAAGAAGGGACAGCCGAAGAGGCGAAAGGAGACAGAAGGACACACCAGCCAGAGTCCTCGTGACGGCAGAGCCGTCGCGAGGACGATGGCCAATCCTGGGCTCCGCAAAACGCACAAAATCCTCTATCCACCCACATGGATGCAACAACCCATCCATCAGGACCGGCTGGCGCTGCTGCAATCAGCGATCTGTAACACTCTATTTAACAAGACGTTACATCGATGCAACCACGTCCCTTTCACGCAAGGAACACCTGAAGGCGTTGCTTGTTGCGTCTTGCACGCGGTTGCTCCAGGGTCCAAACACACGCTGCTTGCCTGCGCGAACGAGTCGTCCAGATCGGGTTGAGCCCCGGAAAACACGTCCCCTTGAGGGATGTTTGTAGGCCCTTTGCCGCATGCGAAGCACCGCGCGCATCGCATGCGGGGTGCAGGTTGTTTGGTTTTTCGTTGACACCCGTTTTGGGCCTATTTAGAATCAGTTTTAACATCCGCAGCCCAATTGCCTTGCGCAGTTTACCCGGTCCGGTCGTCTTGCCGGGCCGTCGGATCGCTCATCGGAGCAGAGGCACTCGTCTGGCACTTCCAAGCGCTGGAGTTTCATCTACCAGCCACCACGGGAGCAGTATCGTTATGGCACGCGAGAATCAAGCCCTCCACATCTCCTTGATCGTCTTCGTCCTTCTGACGTTGGGTCTAGGCGTGGGCACATTCCGCTTCTACCAGCTCTACGACGAAAGCTCGCGCAAGGAGGCCCAGAGTCGGGACGAGGCCAGCAAGCGACAGGAGGACGTGCGCAGGTATACCGAGGAACTCAAGAGTCTGAAGCGGATGATCGGCGTGGCTGAAGAAGACGACGCCAAGAAGGTCAACGACCAGTTCGAGCAGGACATGAAGGCCTTTGCGGCCACCGCGCCGGAGAAGAGCCGCTTCTATCGCAACGCTCTGGAGTACGTGGTCAACGAAATGAAGACTCGCAGCGGCGAGCTGGCCGATGCGAAGACCGAGATCGACAGTTGGAAGACCAAGTACCGCGACCGCGAGGCGACCAAGGACCAGGCCATCAAGAAGTTCCAGACCGAGGCCGAACAGGCCAGCAAGGACTTGGCCGGCGAACGCGCCAAGTTCAAGCAAGAGCGGGAGAAGCTGGCCAAGGAGCAGGCCCAACTCCTGGCCCAACTCCAGGCCGCGCGCAAGCAGAACGAGGAAACGGTGGCCAAGGCCGAGGTCACGGTCCAGGAAGTCATGCGCGAACGGGAAAAGCTGTACCAGAACCTGGCCCAGCGGAACGAGCAGGTGAAGAAGCTCTCCAAGGAGAACCTGGACACGGTGGACGGCCAGATCACCTGGGTCAATCAGCGTTCGGGCGTGGTCTGGATCGACCTGGGACGGGCCGACTCGCTGAACAAGCAGACCACTTTCAACGTCTATGAGTCGAACGTTCTGGACACCAAAGACGCCCCGAAGAAGGCTATCATCGAGGTGACGCAGATACGCGGCGATCACCTGGCCGAAGCGCGGATCGTCGAGCACAAGGTCGAGAATCCCATCATCCCCGGCGACAAGATCGAAACGCCGATTTGGAGCCCCGGCGACCAGCGGCATTTCGCCTTGGCCGGTTTCATGGACATTGACAAGGACGGCGGCAGCGACCGCGAGTTGATTCGCAACCTGATCACCATGAATGGCGGAATCATCGACGCCGAGTTGGACGACAAGGGCAAGATTACGGGCGAGATCTCGGCTACGACCCGCTTCCTCGTCGCCGGCGATCCCCCCAAGGATCAGGCCAACCCCGAGGTCTTGGCCAATTACACGAAGATGATGAAGGAAGCCGACCGGCTGGGCGTGGATCAGATCTCGGTCTCCGAGCTGGCCCAGCGCATGGGCTGGAAGAATGAGACCCAACTGGTGACCTACGGCGCCGGCGCCAAGCCCGAGCAGTTCAAGGCCCAGCCCACGGAAGGCTTCATTCGCAAGCTCCCCCCCGGACCGCTGGACAACCGCGACCGCTTCCCCCCGCGGCGTCCCTTGAAGGAGAGCACCACGTTCTAGGCACCGTTCCCAGGACCTGCCGGCAACTTACGGCCGCTGGGCGGCCCGGCTTGGCTGAGGCAGTTCTGGGACAGACTCTCAGGCCCGGGACCGAGCGGTGCTAGCGTGATCCCGGCCACACGCCGGGCCCCGTCCCCCCGGCCAGCCACGTGCCCACGTCGAGATCGGTCTTGGCCGGCAGGGTCAGGAGGGGCGTGACATCGGCTTCGGGTTCTTGGGGGAGTTCGGCCAGGCGCAAGCCTGGATGGACCTTCGCGTCAGGAACAGCAGGCCGGCGCTCTTCCGGCCATTCCACGCCCGGCACCTTCGCGCCGCTGCGCGCTGCCTTCGAGACATCGAGACTCTCTGGGCGCCGGTCGTCTTGGGACGACTTGCGAGAAAGGCCCTTGGAACCGATCGCCGGCACGCCCCCCAGGATGTCTGTCGCCGCCGAAACCGACGAGGCGGGCAAGGCGAAGAATTGCGTATGGAGTTCGGCTAGACGCGCGGCGATCGCCGGATCGGCGCCCGGCAGCGTGGCCGTCGCCAACAGGTCCGGCTGCACAAAGACCATCGCCGGATCGTGCAGCCCATATTCTTGGGCCACCTGCCACAGCAGCCAATGATCGCGCCACCGCAGCCGGTGGGCCCGACACAACCGGAAGAAAAGCCAGAGGCGCGTCTTCCGCAGGCGGCCGCCGAAGAAATGCCACAGCCGCCCCGCGGCCCACAACACCACGAAGGCCACCGCCACCGCCAGCAGAATTTTGACCGTCTGCTCGGTGTTGATCTGCGTGTTCCGCTCGCGGATTCCGCTGCCCATGTTGCCGACCGCGACATCCACGCGGCTCTGCTGGGCCAGCAACCAAAGTTGATGCGTCAACACGCCCATGTCTTGAGCCTTAATCTCGGGGATCGGCGACGCCGCTGCGCCATTCGAGGAACTCGTTGCGCGCGGTGAGGCTTCGGCGCACGGCCTCCTGCACGGCGGGGCTATGGTCATCCAGGGCGTCGCGCAGGGCGTCGCGGCTGGCCTCCGAACTGCACGACGCCAGAACGCTGGCCGCCTCGGCGCGCACCATGTGGTCCTCGTCCTTCAACAGGTCGATGATCAGCGGCTCCAGCGCGTAGACCAGATCGACGGCGCGTGCGATGAGCAAGGCCCGGTGTCGGCGCGTGCGGATCTTGGAGAGCATTTCGGCGCGCAACAGCGGCAGGATCTGCGGATCGACCTTCTTGACCAGCGCGCCCGTGCTGCGGCGCACGTCGTCGTCCAGCATGTCGAAGGCCCCGAGGTAACGGTGGAAGGTGAACTCCGCGAGGCTCTTCCGCGCCGCCTGGCGAACCGCCGGATGGGGGCTTTCCAGCAATTCCACGAGCCGCGCCAGCACGCCCGGAATCCCCCGCCGCCGCAACTGGAGGATGATCGCCGCCTGGACTTGTGGGTCCGGGTCCCCCAAGGCCTTCAGCGCCAAGGCATTGGCCTCCGCCCCGTTGAACTCCGCCAGGGCCTCGGCGGCGGCGCGCCGGCCGGCCGGCTTGCCCACCTTCAACACCGATTCCAGCAGGGCGAAGATCTGCGCGCGGGGGATGGCCGAGGTGACGATCATCCGCACGGCCGCGTGCTGTGCCTGTTCATCCAACTCTTGCAGGCAGGCCTCGGCGCTGCGGATCCAGGCCACGGCGCCAATCCGCTTAAGATTCTGCCGCACAATGGGGGACGGATCGCGTCCGATCTTGCGCAAGACGTGCCGCAGGAACGTCAGGTCACAGCGATTCCCGACTATCGACAGGGCGGCCGAAGGGGCGTGCGGATCATCCAGAAAGCTCAACAGCAACCGCATCACGCCCGGCCGAGAACTCTTGGCCAACACGTCCAAGGTAACCAGGAAGGCGGCGTGGTGCGGTTCCAGCAGGACCTGGCGCAGCATGGCGTTGTCGCGCGGCGCCAGGGACAGGAAGGCCTCCAGCACTTCGCGCCGCTTGTGGCGACCGTAACGCTGCACCGACTGTTCCAGTGTGCTGACGACGTGCTGCCGCAATCGCTGCGGGTCGCGTTGGCTGGCGTCGGGGCGTGGATCGGCCAGCTCCTCATACAATTGGTCGGCCAAGGCCAGGAGCGTTCGGGCCAGCAGGTCGGCATTGGGGTGCAACCCTTCGCCCAGCGCAGTGAGCAGCGTGGTCACCAGGTCGTAGTCGCTCAGCCAAATCGCCGCCTCGCAGGCCGTGGCCCCCAGCGTCACATCGTCGCCCAGGACGGCCTCGCGCAGCACGCGGTCCATGCAGTCCCGATTGCGTTTGATGATCACGCGCCAACGCGGATTCATCTGCTCCCAGCGGCGCAGCAACTCGCGCCGCGCGCCCTGGTCGCGACGGCGGAGCACCGCCGTCAGAGCCGACTCCTGGATCTCCGGCGTGGGGCTTTCCAGCGCCGCCAACAGCACGCGCCCAGCCGATTCGCTGTCGCTGTGCGTGAGGACGCGGAATGTGGTAGCTAGCCCTTGAGTCACAGCAGATCGCGCCCCTCGATCGCCCTAGGCTGGTAGACAGCGTCCATCGCGGCAATGGGTCTTGGGTGTTCTGTTTCCGTCGGTCAGCAACTCTCGTCGCACGTGACTCTACGCCGAGACTCCGTGCGCCCGGCATCCCACAGACACCCCCCATTAGCATCGTCCCGTCACGACCCAAAACTTCACTTCCATCAGCAAGGTCCGTCATCTCTACCCAGATTCGCAGCCTCGCCTGTGCAGGCGGTCCTTTCGCGCCAGCGCCCCACCTTTCACGGGGGATGCTTGCTACTTGCTGTGCCACCAAACTAAGATGACGGAGGCTTGGTGCCCCGGTTGCTCGCAAGCCTGGGTGAGGTCGCGCGACGAACCGGGCGGCATGCGAGCGAGTGCGCCGCACGTCTCATCGGCCTGGCGTTTTGCTGTCGAGATCCTTGTTCTGCTGTCCCCATTCGGTGCCGCCCATGGCCGCTTCCTCCGCTCCCGACGTCTTGCAACGCGAATTCCTCACGATCCGCTCGCACCTGATCGATCTGGCGGCCTTGCTGGACCGCGTGGATCGGGGCGACGGGCCATGGCGCGACGATCCGCGCGCCGTCCAGGTGATCCAGAGCCTGCAAGCGTTGACCGCCGCCGAGCCCGGCCGCGCCGAGAAGCTGTTGCAGATCTTCTCGCTCTCGTACGACGCCGCGTGGCGAACCACGTTCAACCTCTAGCATCGTTGCACCGCGCCATGGAATTCTTCGACCCGCACATCCACATTGCATCGCGTACGACGGACGATTTGGCGACGATGGCCATGATGGGCTGTCGCGTGGTTGGCGAACCCGCCTTCTGGATGGGTTACGATCGCAGCGGCGCCAACAGCTTCTACGATTACTTCCGCCAGCTTACGGAGTGGGAGCCCAAGCGCTGCGCCCCGTACGGCCTGCGCCACTACTGTTGGCTGGGCATCAACGCCAAGGAGGCGGAGAACGTCGCTTTTGCGCGCGAGGTGATCGCCCTGCTTCCCGAGTTCCTCAGCCGGCCCAACGTGCTGGGCATCGGCGAGATTGGCCTGCACAAGTGTACGCGCAACGAGGTCGCGACCTTGCAGGCCCTGATCGATCTGGCCATGCAGCACCAGCAGCAGATGCTCTTCCACACGCCGCACCTGGAAGACAAGTACAAAGGGACGCGGATGATTTTGGATCTGTTGCGCGCCGACCGCCGCGTGAGCCCGGCGCGCGTGTGCATCGATCACTGCGAAGAGCACACCATTCGCCTGGCCTTGGACGAGGGCTATTGGGCCGGGATTACGCTTTATCCGACCACCAAGGCCACGCCGCAACGCGCGGTGGACATGGTGGAGATGTATGGTCCGGAGCGGATCCTGGTGAACTCGTCGGCCGACTGGGGCCCCTCGGACCCCACGGCGGTCGCGAAATTCATGCTCGCCATGCGGCAGCGCAAGCATTCCGACGCGCTGATCCGCCGGATCGTGTACGACAATCCGCGACAGTTCTGCGGCCAGAGCGCGAACTACCGCGAGCCGTGAATTGGCCTCCGGCGAGGTGCCAGTCCACAGGGCGCGTGTGCTCGCGCGCAACCCGGATACAAAGCGGAAACTGGTGCGTGCGAGCACGCACCCTACCGGCTCTTGTGCTCCTATCCGCGTTTCATTCGTGTGAATGCGTGGCTCAACGCACCTCATCTTTTGCGTATCATGCTGTGCGCAAGCCCACACCTACCGTCTCAGCGCTCGCCGAGCAGTTCGATTCCGAAGTGCCGCAGCACGATGTCGAACACGTCCACGTCGCGCAGCAGGCCGCCGCTGGGCGCCAGCAGGGGCTGCGAGGCCACCAAGACGGTCCGCTGGTCGGGATTGGCCACCGGCGCACCGTGCGAGCCCTTGACCAGCATGGCATCCAGCGGGATCGACTTGCTGGCTACATCGAAGAACAGCTCGACCGGATCGTAGCCCGGCTTGCGGTGGATGTCGACCGTGCGTGCGAAGGCCGGGGCGCGGTCGTCGGACTGCCACCAGTAGTAGGCCAGCCAACTGTCGGGCTGGGAGATGAGCAGGACTTCGCCGCTGCGCGGATGATCCAGTCCGAAACGCGCCAACTCCGACCCGACCAGGACCGCGGCGATGCCCGGCTGCCCCTGAAACACCTCGGCCACGCGCGCGATGGTCTGCGGATCGCCGTCGGCCACGTAGACATGGGCCAACTGGTGATCGACCATCGCCCAGGCCCGGCTGCGCGCGAAGTCCAGGTGTTCGCCGTCATCCGCCTCGCGCACGGCCAGCAAGCCCGCCTCGCGGAGCAGGCGATTGGGGTAGCTCACGTGCTTCACCGGGGTGATCGCGTACTCACCGGCCGCCAGCCACACCAGCCGGCAATAGGCCTCGTGCAGTCCGGCTGCCAGCCGAGCGATGGCGGCATCCAGTTCCTGCACCGCGGCCTCGGCGGCGGCGCTATCGGGACCGCTGCGCTGCGCGGCGTAGTCCAGATGCGGCAAGTAGATGTAGAAGAACGAGGGGCGCCAGCGCCGCGCCGCGTAGACCGCCGAATCGACAATCCAGTCGGTCGAGCGGATGTCGGCCGCCGGTCCCCAGAAATGCTGCAGGGGAAAGTGCCCCAATTGATCGCGGAGTTCGCCATACAGTTCCAGGGGACGCGTATAGCACCACAAGGACTCGGAGCCGTCGGGATTGTGGATCGGGGCGGGCGTGCAGACGTACTCGGCATCCGTGCCCTTGGCGTGCAGCGGAAACCAGACGGCCGAGGTCAAGGCCGGGTCGTGCTGCGACAGCAGATCCCAGATCTGCGGGCGCTGGATACAATCGTTGGGCGAGGTCCACATCTCCACCTGGCCCCGATCGCGCCAGTAGAAGCCGTTGGCCACCACTCCGTGCCTGGCCGGCCGCTGGCCCGTCGTCATGTCGGCCTGCACCGGGCAAGTCACGCAGGGAAAGCCGGGGCGCAGTTCGCTGATCTCGCCGCCGGCGGTCAGTTCGCGCAGGTGCGGCATCACGGCCACGTCTCTTTCACGCAGCCCCGGCACGGACAGCAACACCAACGGTTGCAGATCAGGCATGAACGTTCACCCTTTCCAACAGTGGCCGCAGGAATTCGAAGGCCTGGCGCGCGGCCGCGGGCGCCTGATGGCTGTGCCGGCTGAGTTCCACATGCACTCCGCCGTGGTAACCCGAGTCGGCCAGGGCCTGCAACACCGGCGGAAAATCGATTTCTCCTTCGCCGAACATCCGATGCTCGTGTACTGCTCGACACATGTCTTCCAGGTGCACATTGACCAGATGCGGACTGCAGCGACGAATCTGCTCCGGCAAAGGTCCTTCGCCCTGGCAATGCAGATGGCCGATGTCCAGCGTCAATCGCAGCGCCGGATGCGCAAGGCGGCTGCGCAACTCCTCGAAACCGGCCAGGGTGTCAATCAACATCCCCGGCTCAGGCTCGAAGCCCAGGGCCACGCCGGCCGCGGCCGCCGCGTCCAGCACCGGCCCCAGTTCGTCCACCAGCCGATCCATGGCGGTCTGGCGATCCACTGCCGCATTGCAGACCGCGCCCGACCACAGCGACACGCAATCGCTGCGCAACTCGGCGGCGCAGCGGATCGCATGGCGATAGAAGGTGATGCGCCGACGCCGCTCTGCCGGGTCGGCCGAAACCAGCGTCGGCTGATGTTTGCGCCGCGGATCGAGCAGGTATCGGGCCCCGGTTTCGATGACCGACCGCAGTCCCGTCTGCTCCAGCAAGTGTCGCACGCGGCGAAGTTGGGCCGCCAGCGGCCGGCCCGGGGCCAGGGCCCCGTGGTCGATCGTGATGGCCACGCTGCGATAGCCGATCTCGGCCAGCAACCGGATCGCGTCTTCCAGCGCGTGATGCGCCATGCCGTTGGTGTTGTAGCCTAAGAGCACGGGCGGCTTCTTTGTTGCAGTATTTTATGTGGCATCGATCCATTGGGCCGTGAGCACCGCCGGGACCAGCAATATGGCGATCGCAATCGCCCCCGCGATGTCGCGTTTGGCAAAACAGGCCACGGCATCGAGCATGATCAGCGACAGGATCGCCTGGCGCACGGCGGCCTGCACCACGCTGGGACGCGGATCGAACACGGCCCACACACAGCGCCAGCCGATCAGCGCGCCCAGCGCCCCCGTGATCAGATACCAGCGGCCCGGGTCCTGCACCAGCAACGGGCAGAGGGCCTCTGACCAGCGAGGCAGCCAGCCCAGCAGGCCGATCCCAGCCAGCATGACGGCCAGGGCCAGCAACAGGGCCAGCCGCGAGCTGCGGCTTGCCTCGCTGCGTGCAAACCACGTCAATCCGACCACATAGACGGCGATCCCGCCGGCCACCAGCCAGTTCTCCGCGGCCCAGGCCGTGGTCGCGACACTCATCCCCAGGAGCACATTGAGCAGGCGGCAGGTTCCCATGCTCAGCGGTCCCAGGGGGGTGCGTTTCAGCCAGGCGTCGTACAAGACGACGGCCGCCGCCAGCAGCGTAGCCACAACTCCAGGCAGCCAGAGGCCCAGAAGCCAGGCCGCCCCCCAGGCCGCGGCCAGCCCGACTCCCAGAAAACCCGCGCCCAACCAGCGCGCCGTGTTCCATCCAATCCGTCCCGAGGGCAAGGGCCGCTCCGGCCGCTGTTCCAGGTCAAGCTGGTAGTCAAACACGTCGTTCAGCACCGTGCCTGCCGCGTAGAGGGCGCAAGACGCGAGGACCAGCAGGGCCAGCGCCCAGGTCTCGGCTGGCGTCAGGGACCAGCGCACGAAGAGGAAGCCCATCATGACATCGGCGGCGGCCGTGAAGAGGTTCGGCAGGCGGATCAGGGCCGCATAGTCCAGGGCTACGTCCAACGAGCCCCGCGCCTCGTGTTCCGGCACGCTCATGATTCAAGCTCCTGGCACTCGTTCGCCGCTTCGATCCAGGCGGCTTCGAGGAAGGCCTTTGCCTCACGGCCGGCCGCGTCGGGATCATCGAGATAGGGATACAACTCCACGGTCAACCAGCCATCGTATCCGGTGCGCGCGATCTCGCGCAGCGTGGTGGGGAAATCGATGGCCCCGCGGCCGGGCACCAGGTGCTGATGCACGCGGCTGGGGGCGATGTCCTCCAGGTGATAGTGCCGCGTGTGGGGCGCCATGCGTGCCACCCAGCGCCACGGATCCTGTCCCATGCAGTAGGCGTGCCCGATGTCGAAGTTCAGCCCGACCCACGGCGAATCGACGCGGTCGGCGAACTCCAAGTACTGTTCGAAGGTCTCGATCAGCAGTCCCGGCTCAGGTTCGATCAGCAGCGACACCTGGCATCGTTCGGCCACCTCCACGCAAGGCATGAACTCGTCATAGAAGACGCCGGCCGCGGCCTGCCACGATTGGCCCGGCGCCAGCGGTCCACCGGGCTCGGTTTGAATCGATCGGGCCCCCAAATCGGCGGCCAGGCGCAGGGCGCGCTTGGTGTGTTCGCGACGGACGGCTCGATAATGGGGGTCGGGCTCGATCCAGGAGGGATACCAGTAGGGCTGGCGCGGATCGGCCACGGCGTTCATCATGAAGCCGTTGACATTGGCGATGGCCAACCCCGCCTGGTCGAGGCAGGCGCGAATGGCCGCCTTGCGTTCCTCCAACAGCCCGGCCGGCCAGGCATGCGGCACATCGGCCAAGAGTTCCAGCCCCTGATAGCCCAGGGCGGCGATCCGCTGGATCGTCTCCTCGACTGAGAAACGCTGATAGGCGTTGGAACTGTAGGCCAGACGCATAGGGGCTCCGCTTTCCGCTTCCGTTAGCTGCTGGCACTACGATAACTGACCAGGGCGCGGTTGAACACCCACCGCGAGACAACCATGCTCCCCAGCGTGGCCAGCAGGGCAAATCCCGGCAGCAGCCAATCGGCGGCGAATTCCGGCCGCAAGGGAGCCAGCATCACGCGCGCCGGGACGTTGCTCACAAGCAGCACCGGCAGCACAAAGGTGAACACGCGCCGCAGATGCGTTCCCCAGGGTCCAGAGTAGATCTCCATGGGGTAGCGCGCGAAGTTGGTGATATAGAACCAGAAATCGTAGAGCGTCTGGTTGCGGCCCAGCCAGACGCTGGTCGCGGCCAGGGCGATCATCAAGGCGTAGAAGATCGTCACGCCGCAGGCCAGATAGACCACGTACAATCCGGCCTGGACGAGCCCGGGACAGTACTCCAGCTTCCACAAGGCATAGGCCAGCAGCAGCCAACCGAACAGGAAATTGCCCAGCGACGACCATTCGATCCGCCGCAGCGAGATGAGGAACTGCGTGTCGATGGGCTTGAGCAGAACGAAATCCAGCGAACCGGTGCGAATCAAATCGCTCAGCTCGTCGACGTTGGTCATGAACAGCGCCTGGCTTACGCTGTTGATGAGCAAGGTGGTGGCCAGAAACACGAAGAACTCGTACTTGCCCCAGCCCGTCTCAGGCCCGATCATCGGCGTGTACTGGAAGACCAGCACGTAGAACCCCAGGTTCATCAGCAGCCACCCCAGCGACGAGGCGGTCTCGATCAAGAAGTTGGCCCGGAAAGTCATGTCCCGGACCAGACTATTCCGGGCAAAGGTCCCCAGCACGCGGAGATAGGCGAGAGTGGTGTGCATGGGGAGGGATTAGGGATTGGGGATTAGGGATTCGAGGTTGGGGGCCGGCCGTTACCCTCCAAAGCCGCTGTAGTGCCGCGTGCCGCGTTCGAACGCCAGGCGTGAGGAGACCAGGAAGAACATCACCCAGCCGGCCTGGACGACCAATCCCCAGGCCAGCGCCGCCCCCTGGATCTTGCCCAGGAACACGGCCGCCGGAAAGTAGGCCAGGTACTGCAAGGGAATGATCCGCACCAGGTCGGCCCAAAAGCCGGGCAGCATGTCGATCGGGAACATGTGGCCGGAGAAGAAGAAGTTCAGCAGCATGTAGACGAACAGCAGCGAACTGACCTCCAGGAACCAGAAGCCGATCATGCCCAGCG
>CALARR010000040.1 GCA_937889015.1 uncultured Planctomycetales bacterium
CGTGGTGAAGCGCGGCGTGTATCGCGAATGGGTTCGTCCCGCGCGGGGCGGAGTGGGCCCTGCGCAGATGATCACGTATGAAGCGGCGCAGGGCGAGGAGGTGGTTCTGAGCGGCGCCGACCCGGTGGCGGGGAAATGGGTCGCTTCCAGCGTGGAAGGATGTGCGCCGGTGGCGGGGGCCTGGATGCTCGATCTGCCTGCAGAACTGTTTGGGGACTACAACCTGTTCGTGAATCCGTCCGATCACCAGGCATTCGACCTGCGCGCCTGGCAGGCGAAGACGGGCCTGGACGCGCACAGCCGGGCCGTGGCCGGCGGGCTGGAGTTTTCTGCGCACGACTGGACGCTGCGCGGCCTGCTGCCTGCGCTGCAAGCTCCGCGGCCGGGATCGCTGACGCACGACTTCTGCGACCGGGCAAGGGCCGGCCAAGTCAGCCGCGCCGGACCGTTTGGGACCATCGACCACAGGCCGGAAAGGGTTTTGGTGGCCGATCCCTGGTTTGCGGGTGAGCGGCGGAGAGATTGACGTTCGGAAGGGGATAGCGCGATCTCCTCCATAATTGGTGGTGCACCGATGCAAGTTGGCCGACGGGGGGCTGCGTCGTTGACCAACCAGTTCTTCGGACTGGCGCGAGCCCGCGATCGGATGGGTACCCAGTGAAGCCGCTGATGCGACGGTACGTAGATGATTCGTACCAGCCGACGGATTCAGCATCGTCTGTTGGGTATCAGAAAAGGAATGTCGTAGCTGGCCCGACCGTTACCCCGGAAGGCCGGCCTCCGGAGCCTTGCTGTGTGCAGGGGCTTTGGTACACTTTCTTGAATGGAGGAAGACCGGATGGGTGCGATCGACGATTCGGTCCATCACCACTCCTCGCCCGAGGCCAAGATCGCTCTGTTTCGCTCGCTGTTCCGCGGACGCGAGGATGTGTATCCCCGTCGCTTCGAGAGCCGCAAGAGCGGCAAGTCCGGCTATCAGCCCGCGTGCGTCAATGAGTGGGCGCGCGGCGTGTGTGAGAAACCCAAGGTCAAGTGCGCCGTATGCGCGCAACGCCGCTTCCTGCTGGTAGGCGACGAAGCCGTTCGCTGGCACCTCGCTGGCAGCGATGATACCGGCCGCGAGTTCGTCATGGGCGTGTATCCCATGCTCCAGGACGAAAGCTGTTTCTTGCTGGCCGCCGATTTCGACAAGACCCAGTGGCAGGAAGACGCAACAGCCGTCGTGGAGACCTGTTGCCGCCTTGGTCTCCCGGTGGCTCTGGAGCGATCACGCAGCGGAAACGGCGGACACGTGTGGCTGTTCTTCGCCGAGGCCATCCGCGCGGGCTTGGCGCGTCGACTCGGCGCGCACATCCTCACCGAGACCATGGAACGCCGGCCGGACATCGGCCTGGATTCCTACGATCGCCTCTTTCCCAACCAAGACACGCTTCCGCAAGGCGGCTTCGGCAATCTGATTGCCTTGCCGCTGCAGAAACGGCCGCGGGAACTGGGCAACAGCGTCTTCCTCGATGACCGGTGTCAGCCCTATCCCGATCAATGGGCATTCTTGTCGACTCTTCACAAGATCGACCGGTCGACCGTCGAGGGCATCGTCCGCGATGCCGAGCGCCGCGGTCGGATTGTCGGCGTCCGCATCTCCCCGCCAGAGGATGAGGATGCCGAGCCTTGGACCCTGCCGCCCTCGCGACGCAAGGGGCCTCAGATTGCCGGGCCGTTGCCGCAGAGCCTGGAATTGATTCTGGGCGACCAGATCTACATTGCCAAGGACCCGTTGTCGCCGGCACTCCGCAACGGACTGCTGCGGCTTGCGGCCTTTCAGAACCCGGAGTTCTACAAGGCCCAGGCCATGCGCCTGTCGACGTATGACAAACCGCGCATCATCGGCTGTGCCGAAGACCACGCGCAACACATAGGCCTGCCGCGCGGCTGCCTGGAGGATGCACAGCAACTCCTCTCGGACCTGCACATCCACATGGTCCTGCGCGATGAACGACACCCGGGCATCCCCCTGCGCGTGGAATTTCAAGGCGCATTGCGGCCGGAACAACAACCCGCTGCGCGTGCGATGCTCACGCATGAAACCGGCGTGCTGTCGGCCACGACCGCTTTCGGCAAGACCGTCATCGCCGCCTGGATTATCGCTCAACGCGGCGTCAACACCCTGGTCCTCGTGCATCGTCGTCAGTTACTGGAGCAGTGGGTACAGCGCCTGTCGGCGTTTCTTGGCTTGGCTCCCAAAGCGATCGGCCGGCTGGGAGGCGGGCGCAGGAAGTTGACCGGCGCACTGGATGTCGCGGTCATCCAGAGTCTGGTCCACAAAGGCATCGTCAAGGACTGCGTGGCGGAGTACGGCCAAGTCATCGTCGACGAATGCCATCATCTGTCCGCTCAGAGCTTTGAGCAGGTCATCCGCCGTGCGAAGGCCAAGTATGTCCTCGGGCTCTCCGCCACCGTCGCGCGCAAGGACGGGCACCATCCGATCATCTTCATGCAGTGCGGCCCGGTGCGTTTTCGTGTCGATGCCAAAGCGCAGGCTGCGGCGCGCCCTTTTCAGCACATCGTCCTGGTGCGTCCCACCGCGTTTCGTCCTGCAAGACCGGCCGACCCGGACCTGCGGACCCAATTCCATGACCTGTACAACGAACTCATCGCGGACCCGCAGCGCAACCGGGCGATTTGCGACGACGTCCTGCAAGCGGTGCGTGAAGGCCGCTCGCCTCTGGTCCTGACTGAGCGCAACGAGCATCTGGATGGCCTGGCGGCCCAACTGGCCCCGAGCATTCGCCACCTGGTTGTGCTTCGCGGCGGAACTCGGCCCAAGGAGGCACGCGACATCCTATCGCGACTGGCGAGTATTCCCGAGAATGAGGCGCGAGCCTTGCTGGCCACCGGGCGTTACATTGGCGAAGGATTCGACGACGCGCGGCTGGACACCCTGTTCCTCACACTGCCCGTCTCCTGGCGCGGAACGATCGCCCAATACGTGGGTCGCTTGCACCGTCTGCACCACGGCAAACGCGAAGTACGGGTCTATGACTATGCCGATCTGGACGTGCCCATGCTGGCGCGCATGTTCGATCGGCGCTGCTGCGGCTACGAGGCTGCCGGGTACACCATTCTGCTGCCGGCCAGTGCCGTGCCGGGATGGCCGGCCGATGTTCCGCTCCCGGTGGACCCACAATGGAAACAGGACTATGCGGCCAGCGTGCGGCGCCTGGTGCGTGATGGGGTCGACTTGTCGTTGGCGAAGCTGTTTGTCAACGTGGCTCAGTCAGCGGCGCCGGGTGAGGAAGGAACTGCCCGGGCGCGCAGCGCCAGCGAGGCGTTCCTCTACCGCCGGCTGGAGACGCTGTCTGACGCCAAAGGGCTGTTCCGACTCAACGCCCCCTTGCCGATCCCCTTTGATGGCCGAGGACAAATGGAAGTGGACCTGCTGTGGGCCGATGGCCGCGTGGCGATCGAGCTCGACGGCGCGCAGCACTTCGACCATCCGGACGCCTACCGTCGCGATCGGCGCAAGGACGTTCTGCTGCAGGAAAACGGGTATTTCGTGCTGAGGTTCCTTGCCGAGGACCTGGGCAAACACCTCGATACGGTGCTCGACGCCATCCTGCGGACCGTGGCCCATCGTCGCATCGCGGGAACGGCAGGAGAGGCCGACCGTTAATTGATCTTCAGAAATCGCAGTTGAAGTTGCAGACTCTTCTCCAAGGCCCAAGCGCTCGCAGCCGACGACGATCATGACGAGCCTTACGGGCTGCGATGACACCTGTCGTCGGTCTTCGGGACCGAGGGTTGGGAGGCGAGTTCCTGCGTGTGTGCTTGGCAGGGCGGCGGGTTTGCTTGCAGCCCAAGAGACGGCCTCGGCGGCGTGTATCCCTGGGCACGCCAGCCTGCGGTGAGCCATGCGCGTTAGCCATCCTTGGCGGCGCGTGCCGGTTGCAGTTCGATGGTCGCGTGGACCAGCCCGCGTCCTTTGGGGAGCCGCTGGCGGTAGTGGTCGACCGACTTCGGTTCGGCGGCCGTGATCACCAGGGCAAGGCAGTGGACTCCCGGCCCGATCTGCCAGAGGTGCAAATCCGTGATGGTTGTGTCCTGATCTTCGAGCGCCTGGCGGATTTCGGCCTGCAACGCCGGCGGTCCCTGGTGGTCGAGCAAGACCCGGGCGGTGGTCTGCAGCAGGCCGAATGACCAGCGCGAGACAAGCAGCGCCCCGACCACGCCCATCACGGGATCGAGCCAGAACAGGCCCAGATGCTTGGCGGCGAGCAGGGCGGCGATGGCCAGGAGCGAAGTGAGCGCGTCGGCCAGCACGTGCAGGTAGGCGGCGCGCAGATTGTGGTCGTGCTTGTGGCCCGGCTCGTGCGCGGGCTTGTGTTCGTGGTCGTGTTCCAGCTCCGGCTCCGGCTCGTGATCGTGGTCGTGGCCGAGGATGAAGACCGAGACGCCGTTGACGATCAATCCCAGAACGGCGACGACCAGCGCCTGATTGAACTGGATCGCAACCGGGTCGAGCAGCCGTTGGAGGCTTTCCCAGACCATGGCCAGGGCGAACAGGGCGAGGAGGATGGCGCCGGTGAAACCGGCCAGGGAGTTGACCTTGCCGGTGCCAAAGGAAAAGCGTTCATCGCGTGCGTGTCGGCGCGCGTAGACATAGGCGTACATCGAGATGCTCAGCGCCACGGCATGGGAGGCCATGTGCAGCCCGTCGGCCAGCAAGGCCATCGAGCCGTAGGCCACGCCGGCGGCGATTTCGACCGCCATGGTGACGGCCGTGAGCGCGACGACGACGAGGGTGCGCAACTCGGCGGGTCGTTTGCGATCCTGGCCGAAGGCGTGGTCGTGGTCGCGTGTGGAGGAGGCGTGGGGGTGGGTTTTCATTTCACGTTGTCGGCGTGGTCCGTCTGCGGGGCCTTTTTCGGGGCGTACAGCCTCAATGAGGTCTGTCCGGACGGTGAACCGATGAAGAGGTCGGGGCTGAGGGCGGGGACTGCAGGCCTGCGCTGTTGACGGCAATGAGGCGGTACTCGCCGGGCGAGCCGGCGGTTGGCGTGGCGTCCACGAATCGCATTTCGGGCAGGGGCGATTCGGGCGTGTCGTGGTAGGACATGGATTGGAAGAGCGGCCGGCCGAAGCGGCCGACGGGCTTTTCGGGGACGCGGCCCAGTTCCACCCCATCGCGCTGGAGGATGAAGGCGGCGATCCCGCTTTCGAAGTCGGCCTTGGCCTGCCAGGTGACGACGACCGTTTGTTCGGGCGTGCGCGCGGCGTGGACAGCGAAGGGGGCCGGGGGGGGAGTGGCGTCGCTGACGGCGCCGGTCTGCACATACTCGGCCCAGGCCTTGGCCACGCGCTGGTCGGGCAGCCAGACCGCTTCCGACGCCTCGCCGGTGTACTGGTTGGCAGGCATGACGGTGCTGGTCAAGGGCACTCCGCGCCAGCCGGCGCGCGGATCGATGGGGCGGAGTTTCTGATCGGCAGCCCCCTTGGCCGGCAGGCGCAGGGCCAGGCAGGCATCGAAGAAGGGGATGGCCAGGTAGCGCGAGTCGCCGCATTGGTGCGAGGTGCGCGGGTCGGGGGCGAAGCCGATGGGGGCGTCCTTTTCGCGATAGGCCTGGAACATGGACCAACAACCGGTCCAGGCCCCGTTGAACCGCGGGTCGCCCTGTTCCTTGATTCCCGGGTTGCACATCGTGGGGATGGCGTAGGTGGCGGCGGGGATCTCGGGGGGGGTGATTTCGTCTGTCTGCCAGGCGGCAAAGGCCGTGCCGGACCGAAGCCATGCGGCCACGATCCGCTCGGGGACCATAGTCTGGATGAGGCTGGCCCAGAAGCCGCCGCCGGAATGGCCCCAGAGGCACCAGGGGATGGTTTCCAGCTCGGGATGTTGGGAGGCGGCGGCGAAGTGCGTCAGGGCGCGGAGAAAGACGGCGTGCGAGCCGTTGCGCGGATCGCACCACAGCCGGCAGTTCTGCTTTTGGTCCTGCTGATACGACGGCCCGAGCAGAGCGCAGTCCCATTTTTCGGCCAGGGCCTGCCAGTGCAGGTCGTAGGCGGCGGTGGCCCCGCCCTGGCAGGCGCCGACGCCGCAGCCGTGCTGATGCACGATGACGGCGCGGAGCGTGGCGACGTTGTCGGGAATCCAGAGCGTGTAGTTCACGCCGACCTGCAGTCCGGGCGGTTCGGGAGCCGGCGCGTACGCGACTTCGAAATAGCGGCCGGCGGCCGGCGCGCTGGACGCCGCGCAGCAGGCCAGGCCCAGCAGGATCGCGCGAGAGATGACCGCGGCGCACAGCGAGTGGTGATTCATGGTTGGCTTTCCGGTGGCAGATCCGTTGGGTGTTCGACGGGAAACGTCATGGCCGGCATGAGCAGAGAGAAAGGCGCGGGCCGCAGGCCATTGCTGATTCTCCCGGCCGGATGCGTGGCACGCAAGTCGCGCTCGGCGGCGGGGTGCGTAAAAGAACGAGCCGCCTGGGCAAACCCCGGCGGCTCGTGAGATTCGATCGTAACCAGCAACGGATCAGACTTCCAACTCGTACCAGGCGTCCGAGTCGTCTTCTTCGCGCTTGACGGCGACCTGCTTGCGGCGGCGCCAGAACACGCCACCCAGTGCCGTCAGGGCAGCGCCGGCCAACAAGGCGAGGGTGGACGGTTCGGGCACGTTGGTGATCACCAGGTCGTTGCCACTGTTGAACTCCAGGCTCTGGGTCGCGGCGTCGACGTTGTAATACAGATACCAATTGCTGCCGTAGTGCCAACCCAAGTCATGGACGCCTCCGGTCGGCGGCCTGTTGGCGAAGTATCCGACCAGCGTGCTGGCGTCGTCGACATTGTCGATGATCGTCAGGTACTGGTTGGGGCTGGCGGTTTCAGGGCCATCCCAAAGGGTGGGTAGATCCAGGATGCTGTTGGTGATGTCGACGACATGCGTTCCCTGGACGATGAGCTTGTCGGCCAGTACCGTCACGCCGTCGATGTCCAGTGCGATATCGACCTTGAAGGTTCCACCGGGGTTGGTCGTGGGGTTGAAGTCCACGTCCCCGCCGGAGGTGAGGTTGCCGATGACGCCGGCCGCACTGCCCGGCGCGAGGGTGCCGCCCTGTTCCACGACGAT
>CALARR010000041.1 GCA_937889015.1 uncultured Planctomycetales bacterium
GCGGTGCGCGCGGCCGTGGCGGCCTGCCGCAAGGCAAGGCGGCCGTGTCTGATATTCCCGCCCGGCGCCTATCATTTCCGCGCCCAGAGCGCGAAGTCGGATGCCTTGGTCGAGTTCAGCGGGCTTCGCGAAATCACCGTGCGCGGAGAGAAAGCCACGTTGATCGGCAACAGCCACAAGACGTTGTTTCGCTTCGAAAACTGCGGCGAAGTCACCGTGAGCGGTTTCGAAGTGGACTGGGATCCGCTGCCGTTCACCGCGGGGCGCGTCGTGGCGGCGCGCGACGACTCGATCGACATTGAGATTGTGCCGCCGCACCCGTTGCGCGGCGACGAGCCGGTGCAATCGCTCATCGCTTTCGACCCCGAACAGCGGATTCCATTGGCAGCGAGCCATCCGCACTACTACCAACTGACCCAGAAGGCCTACACCAAGAAAGCGGAGGTCGTTGGGGCGAATCTGCTGCGCATCTATATCACTTCCAGACCCGAAACGCTCCGTTCGCGGAAGCAACAACGGATCCCCGCTGTCGGCAGTTTCGTACTCGCCCTGTATCGCGTGCGTGGCGGCAGCGCGTTCCGGCCCTTCGGCTGCGGCAGCGTGCGGTTCGAAAACGTGAGCGTGTTCGCCGTGCTGGGCATGGGCTTTGCGGCCAACACGTGCGACCGCGTCGACCTGCACAATTGCCGAGTCGCCATCAAGCCTGGTTCCGGGCGCTGGATGTCGAGCACGGTGGACGCCACGCACTGCAACATGGTCCGGCAGTACGTAGAGTACACCGACTGCCTGTTCGAGGGCATGGGCGACGACGCCATCAATGTTCACGGCATGTATTCCATGGTGCACGAGCGTCCCGACGACCGCACCATCATCATGCGCGGCTGGAAGAGCATCTTCGACACGCCCAATCTGACCGACGATTTCTCCGCGCCGGCGCGGAACTCGCTGCGCGCCGGCGAGACGCTGGAGTTCGGCACGCGGGCCAATCCGCTCGTGCCGGTCTTCTCGGCCACGATCGTCGAGAGCACGCCGGTCGAAGTGCGCGGCGTGTCGCTCAAACGGGTCCTCCTGGACCGCGACCTGCCGGCCGAGGTGCAGGCCGGAAGCATCGTGGCCGATGTGGCTGAGATCCCGGTCTGCCGGATTCGCAACTGCACGTTCCGAGGTGGGCGCGGCTGCGGTGTGCGGTTGAAGACGCGCGATGCGGTGATCGAGAACTGCACCTTCGATCGCATTCACGGCGCGGGCATCTGGATCACCTGCGATGCCGACGTTGACCACGAGAGCATCGCCGCGCGCGATGTGACTATCCGCAACAACGTCTTTCGCCACATCAGTCCGGCCATTTCCGCCAGCGCCGGGCGCAAGCAGATGTACGCCGACGTACACGAGGGCCTGCTGATCGCCGACAACCGCATCGAGGCCGCGCCGCGCTCGGGCATCATGATTCGGTCGACCAAGGGGGCCGTGATTCGGGGCAACACGATCGCCTGCGCCGCGGCCGAGCCGATCGAAGTCCGGCTCAGTTCCGATGTGCGTTTGCAGGACAACAGCGTCGTGCCCTGGATCCCGCCAGCCAAGAGCGACACGAAGCCATAGCCCGACATCGGGAAGAAAGGGGCTTTCGTCAACATGCCAGGCACTTCAACTTCCTCCGCAGAGATCCCCATGAACGGTGGCCTCCCTTCCCGGCCGCATCGGCCATGCACGATCCGTTGCAGACGAACGCAGGCGATCTTGAGCGTGGTCCTGGGCCTTGTGGCGGCCGAATGCCGGGCGGCGGAGGTCTCGGCCGAGTTGCCGGGCGCTGCGGCGCACGTCTACAAGACGGTCGGCGATGTGAGCTTGCGCCTGTTTGTCTACACTCCGGCCGACCACAAGCCGGCGGACCGCCGGCCGGCGATCGTGATCTTCTTTGGCGGCGGCTGGGTGCGCGGCGAGCCGGCACAGTTCGCCCGGCATGCGGCCCATTTCGCGGCGCGGGGCATGGTGGCCGTGCTGCCCGAGTACCGCACCCAGTCGCGGCACGGCACCGATCCCCTGGCCTGCGTGGCCGACGGCAAGTCGGCCCTGCGCTGGGTCCGCACGCATGCGGCCGAGTTGGGCATCGATCCGGATCGGATCGCCGCCAGCGGCGGTTCGGCGGGCGGACACGTGGCCGCATCCACCACACTGATCACCGGGCTGGATGAGGCGTGCGAGGACACGCGCACCCCTTGCCAGGCCAACGCCCTGGTCTTGTTCAACCCGGTGATCGACACGACCCAGACCGGCTACGGCGCGAAGAAGCTGGGGACGCGCGCACGCGAGGCTTCGCCCATGCACCACGTACGCCCCGGACTGCCGCCGACGGTGATCTTTCACGGCAAGGCCGACAAGACCGTGCGTTACGAGAACGTGGAGCGGTTTGCCGCCGAAATGCAGAAGGCCGGCAACACCTGCCAGCTTTTCGGCTATGACGGCCAGGACCATGGCTTCTACCGCAAGCAAGAGACCTTCTACGCCGCCGTCATCAGCCAGGTCGATCGGTTCCTGGAAGGCCTGGGTTGGATCAGCGACCAGCCCAACACGGGCCCCTGGAACATGACAGAACTGAAGAAAGCCCCGGCGGCCACTTGGGGCAATCGCGAAGGCCTGGTCCAGGAGGTCTACTACCAGGGCGAGCCGTGGGAAGGCAAGCCGACGCGGGTCTTCGCCTACGTGGGCCGGCCGGCGCAGGGGCAAGGGCCTTGGCCGGCCATGGTCTTGATCCATGGCGGGCACGGCAAGGCCTTTGCCGAGTGGGCCGAACGCTGGGCCAAGCTAGGCTATGTGGCCTTGTCGATGGACCTCTATGGCTGTGGGCCCGAGAGCGGCGACGGCCCCGGCCAGCGCAAGAAGCTGCCCGACGGCGGCCCCGACTGGGGCAATCCTACGATCTTCACGCAGATCAAGCAGGACCAGTCGCAGGGCAATTGGGTGTACCATGCCGTGGCGGCCGTGGTCCGCGCCCATTCGCTGCTGGCCGCCCTGCCCGAGGTGGACCGCGATCGGATCGGGGTCACGGGCATCAGTTGGGGCGGTTTTCTGACCTGCATCGCGGCCGGCATCGACGATCGGGTGAAGCTGGCCGTCCCGGTCCACGGTTGCGGATTCATCCACGAGGACAGCGCCTGGGTGAAGGTGTTTGCCAACCTGGGGCCGGAGTGGACGGCGCGCTGGGTGGCCCAGTTCGATCCTTCGCGCTACCTGCCGCAGGTGCGGTGCCCGATCCTGTTCGTCAATGGGACCAACGACGGGGCCTATCCGCTGGATAGTTACCAGAAGTCCTATCAGGCGGTGGTCGGCCCGCGGCAGTTGACGATCCGCGTGCGCATGCCGCACGGCCACGAGCCCGGCTGGTCGCATCCGGAGATTCCGCTGTTTGCGGAGAGCGTTCTCCGCGATGGCGTGCCGCTGCCGCAGATCGAGTCGGCGAAGGTAGCCGGCGACAGTATATCGGCCGCGTTCGTGGCCAAGTCGCCGGTCGTGGCCGGCCAGTTGCACTACACGCACGACCAGGGTCCGTGGAACAAGCGGCAGTGGGAATCGATCGACGCCCAGGTTCGGGGCGGCCAGGTCAAGGCGGTACTGCCGGGCCGGCGGCCGGTGGTCTGCTATCTGAGCGTCACCGACGAGCGCGGCGCGCTGGTGGCCACGCCCCACGTGGAATTGCCCGCTGAACAAGACACCGCGCCGCGTCTGGAGCAAACCGACCTGTTCGAAGTGGGCCAGGAGGATTATCTCTCGTATCGCATTCCGGCCATTGCCGTCACGGCACGCGGGACCGTGCTGGCCTTCACCGGGGCGCGGCGCAAGGTGTCGGATTGGGCCGAGACCGTGCTCCTCATGCGCCGCAGCACGGACGGTGGGCACAGTTGGGAACCGCGCCGTGTGGTGGCCTCGCAAGCCGGCCACACAGTGGATTGCCCCGTGCCGATCGTGGATCACAAGAAGCAGCGTCTGCACTTCCTGTACATGAGCGACTATGCGCGCTGCTGGTACACGCAAAGCCCGGACGAAGGCCAGCGATTCTCCAAGCCGCGGGACATCACGGCCGTATTCGAGGCCTTCCGGCCGGAATACGATTGGACCGTGATGACGCCCGCCCC
>CALARR010000042.1 GCA_937889015.1 uncultured Planctomycetales bacterium
AACCTGCGACCAAGGGATTATGAGTCCCCTGCTCTCACCGCTGAGCTACGGGCCCGAAACCGCTGATTGTAAAGGGTTTGCGGAGCCAACACCAGATGCCCGAGACGGGGTTCCGGACGTGGCCCGGACGTGGGCACAGCGTATGCGCAGTGCGCAGACGCCTTGAACGTGTTTCCCGACCCGGGGCTGTCAGTCGTCGTCAATCAGTCCCGCAATACCTTGGTTAGATCTGGCGCTCCGCAGGACGTTCGGGCCAAGTTCTTCCGGTCGAGCGTGATTCTAAAGAAATGGGATGACTAGCCCTCCTGATCTCGGCAACCTTCTCGGAAGCTGGTGTTGAGGCAGGCACATCGGCTTGCAGCACATCGGCGAACATACCGTAGTCCAGACCAATGCGTGGTGGATTGCCGAGGATGCGCGGGTTGGGAAGGCCCAACCGCATGACTCCCCGCCCAACGTAAGCCTGGGTGGCAACGAGTCGGGCTGGCATCGATGCTGCCGGCGGTTGGGGGGCGTTGACAGTTCCAAGCCGGTCTAACGGCAAAAGGGTTCAGCGATGACTTCCACGGGAAACGTATTGTCAAACCGGCACCGAAACGTAGCGGGCTATCTCCTCCAGTAACTCGTCAAACGGAATCGGTTTGCTCAAGAAGCGAGCCGCGCCCAGCTTCTTCATCTTGTGGCACAAGCCAGGATCGGTCTTGCCCGTAAGCACCAGAACTGGGACGCTGGCCGTCTGCTCGTTTCGCTGGAGCAGTTCGAGGATCTCGTCGCCGTTGCCTTTGGGCATGGCTACGTCGAGGACGATCACGTCGGGCTTCTCGGTGGCCGCCAGCCAGCAGCCTTGCACGCCATCGTAGGCGCGTAGCACCCGGATGCCGAGTCGGAGGAGCTTCCGAGCGATTGCCTCGGACACGTTCGGGTCGTCGTCAACACAAAGGACCGTGGGTGGTTTCGTTTCCGGCGCACCTCCTGTAGACAATGGCGCCACGAGATGACGATCGCTGCTACTGCTCATGCGTGCTCCTTTTCATTGACGGGACTTTCGCACAGTTTCAGGCTATCCAACAGACGGCGGTGTTGTTCGAGCAGGTCCTTGTGTTCCAACGCCTTGCGGATGGCTACGGCCAGATGGGCCGGGTTGCAGGGCTTCGTGAAGAACTGGTAGACTCGGCCCTCGTTGATCGCCCGAATTGCCGTTTCCGCGGTGGGATGGCCCGTCAACACAATGCGCATCACTTCCGGGCGGTGGTCGGCTACCCAGGCCAGCAATTCGCTGCCGCGCATTCCGGGCATGTGCTCGTCCACTACGACAAGGTCGACGCAGCGGCTCTTGAGCACCAGCATCGCTTCTTCGCCCGACGTGGCTGTGTGGAGCCAGTACGGCTGGTGCCGTAAGGCGCGGGCAAGCCCGCGAAGGATGTTCTGATCATCGTCGATCAGCAATACCGTATGTTCCACGGCGGGAGTCTCCGATTCAGGACAAGAACGCAAGATGAAAGGCAAGGCGAAGGAAATCGCGATAGCGTCAAACGCGCAACCGGCGCGAGGGCCACCTCGTCCCTACGGCGTAGCCTCCGCTTGTTTGAACTGGGTTGTCGGCTCGGTTTCAACCTGTTCGGTGATAGGCAGTCGGACAATAAACGTGGTTCCACGGCCCTCTTCCGTTTCAAAGCGGATTGTTCCGCCGTGTTTCTGTACCACGATCGCATGGGCGATCGAAAGTCCCATGCCCGTTCCCTTACCAACTTCCTTCGTCGTAAAGAACTGATCGAACACCTTTTCGCCGATGCTCTCGGGAATCCCCGTACCGGTATCCTCGATATGGATTTCCACCCAGTCGACGTCGCGACGGGTGCGGACCGTGATGGTTCCCTTACCGTGTGAGCCATCTCCCGCGGCCGCTGCAATCGCCTGCGCGGCATTGACCACGAGGTTCAGGATCACCTGGTTGAAATCGCCCGCAATGCAGGGAACGGGCGGAAGGTCGGGAGCAAAATCCGTGACGAGGTTGGCGACGTACTTCCACTCATTGCTGGAGATGATCAGTGTGCTCTGGATGGATCGATTCAGATCGACGGGCTGCTTCTGTCCGTTGCCTGGATGGGAGAACTCCTTCATCGCGCGGACGATGGTTCCCACCCGCTCAATCCCCTCTAACGACTGCTGGATGGCCTTGGGCACTTCAGTCTTGAGATACTCCACGTCCGCACGGTGGACCGCGGCGTCCACCGCTGCGACCAGGTCCGAGGTGGCATTGCCGTCCTTGGTTGCCTGCAGCAGTCTCTCTAACATGCCCAGCAACTCGTCCACATCCACGAATATGTCTCGGAGGAACCGGGTATTGTCTCCGACGTACTGGGCGGGCGTATTGATCTCGTGGGCAATTCCCGCCGCCAGATGGCCGATGGCCTCGAGCTTCTGGGCTCGGGCCAGCTCTTTTTCCATCCGTTTTCGTTCGGCGATTTCCGTTTCAAGCCGTGCGTTGACCCGTAGCAGCCGATCGTGATTTTGCTTGCTGCGAATGGCGGAACGTAGCCGGGCGGCCAGAATCTCTTTCTTGAACGGCTTGGTGACGTAGTCGTGGGCGCCGGCATCCAGGCCTTCGATAACGTTGCTGTCTTCGCTCAGCGCAGTGACCATGATCACAGGGATCAACTGCAACTGGGCGTCTTCTTTCAGCTTGCGAAGGACCTCAATGCCGTTCATTTGGGGCATCATGACATCCAGAAGAATGACGTCTGGCCGTTCGGTCGACGCCAGTTGGAGTGCTAGCCTGCCATTGGATGCTACTTGCGATTCGTAGCCTTGAGCCTCTACGGCTCGGCTTATCAGCGTGGCCATATCGGGCGTGTCATCGACAACTAAGATTTTGGTCATCTCTTGCATCCTCGCACGCAATCGATTCGTTGGTACGCTTCGACTTTGTTGGATTAACTGCGAAACACGGGGACTACTATATTGCCTGTCCGGCAGGCTCGCTGAGGATTTCGTTTCCGACGGCGGCCGGCGTCTGCTCGTGCCGTGAAGCGGCCCATTTGGCCACCGTTTCCACCAGTTGTTTCTGATCGACCGGCTTCGGCAAGTAGTCGTCGCAACCGGCAGCGAGAGACTTCTCGCGATCACCGCGCATGGTGTGCGCGGTCAGGGCGATGATCGGTGCGGTGTACCCTTCTTGCCGCAACCGACGAGTGGCCTGATATCCATCGAGAACAGGCATCTGGATGTCCATCAGAACAACGTCAAACGGCTGCGTCCGATCATCACCGGCCTTGCCCGACCCGGGACGGGCGGCCAGGGCCATCTTCACCGCTTCCTCGCCGTCGCCGGCGATCGTCACCGCGGCGCCGGCCGCGAGTAAGAGCGCCCCGATCAATCGCTGATTGTCCGGAATGTCGTCCGCCAAGAGGACCCGGCAGGCAAGCCCCTGGCTAGATGGCGCCGTGGACGGATCGAGTTGTCTGTTGTCCGACCAACCCTCCTTGAGATACTCCACGAGTCGGACTCCTTCCAGCGAGCCGGTGGCAACAGTCACGGAGAAGGTGCTTCCCTTGCCGAGTTCGCTGCTGGCGGTCGTGTCGCCACCCAGCGCTCGAGCCAATTGCCGGCTGATCGACAGGCCCAAGCCGGTACCCTCGTACTTGCGGCTGGTCGATGCGTCGACTTGCGTGAAGGGCTGAAAAAGCCTGCCGATTGCAGCTTCAGGAATCCCGATTCCGGTGTCGATGACATCGAATCGCAGCAGCGACTTGTCCCCGGCATCGCGGACCAGCCGCGTCACTATGCGCACGCCTCCCGCGTCTGTGAACTTGATGGCATTTCCGACAAGGTTCACCAGGATCTGCCGCAAGCGAGCCGGGTCGGTGGTGATGGTTTCCGGTATTGCTCCCAAGTAGTCTTCGCTGAGCGTCAATCCTTTGGCGGCAGCGCGGACGTGCATCAGGGAGACCACGTCCGCCACGACGTTGCGCGGAGACCAGGGGATTTGCTCGACTTCGACCTTGCCGGCTTCGATCTTCGAGATGTCCAGAATATCGTTGATCAACTGGAGGAGGTGCTCGCCGTTTCGCTTGATAATCTGGCCGGTTTCGACGGATCGCGGCTCTTTTAGATCCTCAAGAAGCATATCGGTGAACCCCAAAATGGCCGTCATCGGCGTACGGATTTCGTGACTCATGTTGGCCAGGAACTGAGTTTTCGCCTGAGTGGCGGCTTCGGCGCGGCGGTTAGACTCCTCTAGCGCTCTGTTGGTGGCCTCCAGAGCCGTCGCATACGTTCGGAGCCCTTCTTCGGCCCGCGTGCGCATCACGATCTGCCACCAGCCCTCCATCAGGAGCTGCAACTGCCGTACGTCGCTTTCGTCGTAGTCCGTCCGCTTATTGCCCACGCCGGCCACGGCCACGATTCGCTGGCCGTGGAACACGGGGATGTTCATGTGCCGCTTGACGGGCACGTGGCCTTCGGGCGTACCGCGCTTGTGCGGGTTCGGAGCGGAGTAGTCGTTGGTGACAACTGGCTTGCGCTGCCGGACCGCCTCGCCCCAAAGACCGGTCTTCTCCACCGGATAGACAATGGGTTTGTCAACCATCTTGCAGGAGGCGTGGGCCGACCTGGACCAGTACTGCATGGTCATGATCGATTCGTCTTCGTTGAGGACGGCGAGATAGCCGATCTCGCTCCGCGTCAATCGAATGGCATCCTCAATCACCTTGGCGATGAATGCATCCGGCGAAGGATCGCTCATTTGGCTCAGAGCGAGCAAGGATTCCATACGTTGAACGGTCAGTGCCCGCTCGTCCTCGGCCTGTTTCTCCGCTGTGATATCGCGCACCGTCGCCTGCAACACCACTTGCCCGTCCAACTCCACTCGGGTGAGCAGCACCGTTGCAGGAAATGGCTCGCCGCTAAGCCGCTGGTGTGTCCACTCGAAGAACTGAGATCCTTCCCGTATCGCGGTCTCGATCATCTCCTGGGCTTTGTCGGCGGAGCCGCGCCCGTCCGGCTGCATTTCGGGAGACACGTTCCACGGACCGAGAGAGATGAATTCGGCTTCGTCCTTCGCTCTGAACATCTGCACCGCCGCTGGGTTGCCGGACGCAAACCTCCCCGTCGTAGGGGATAGCGTCATGAGCGCGTCGCGCGACCCTTCGAATAGGACGCGATGGCGCTGCTCGCTCCTCCGCGACTCCTTCTCGGCAGCGGCCTGCTGGACAACAAGAGCGATCGTGCTGCTCAGACCGTCTATCATGGCGTCTTCATCGGCGGCGATCGGGGCTTTGGCGAAGAGGGCCAGCACCCCCAAGGTCTCTCCGCCCGGAACTTGGAGTTGGTAGCCTGCAAAGGACTCGAGCCCCAGTTCTCGCGCCCACTGGTGATCGTGAACGCGCGGATCATTCTGCGCGTCGTTGGTGAGGAACCTATGGTCTTCGCCCGATGCCACGAGCCCGATCTTGTAACACCCGAACGGTACGCGGCGGTGGCCTTGGCCGTCGATGTGGGTGTAACGTCCAGAGCTAGCCAGCAAGTGCAGGCACCGGTCGCGGTATCGGCAGACGTGCGGCCCTTCATTTGCCTCGGCATGAATACAGTCGCCCTCGCACAGATCTCCCGGACGCAACAGCCAGATGCGACAGAAATCGGCGCTGAAGAGGCGGACGATGTCCTCCGTGATCCTCCTGAGCTTGTCGTTCAGCGGGGCCGGTGTCAGAAGCCACTGTTGAAGTTCATTGATGCCCTGCAGTCGCACAAGCAGCTTCATGCGTTCCTCATCGGCGTGTCGCCGCTCGCTCACGTCGCGGAAGCAGAGCGCCAAGGCGACGGGTCGATCCTTCTCCAGGCTCGGCGTGGCGACATATTCCACCGGAAAACTTGTGCCGTCCTTTCTCCAAAACACCTCCTGGTCAGAACGGCATGATTTCCCGGTTCTCAGTGCGGCGTGGATGCGACACTCTTCGGGAGGGTGGCGCGAGCCGTCCGCTTTCTTTGAGTGCCAGATGGCGTGGCTGCACTTGCCAATGAGCTCCTCGGGTTCGTAACCGAGAAGTCGGCATGCGGCCGGGTTGACAAACACGTGCCGGCCTTGCCAGTCCAGCCCGAGGACTCCCTCGTCGAGTGAGTCGAGAATGAGCCGAGACTCCCGCTCCATAGCGAGTTGACTTTGCAGCCATTGGTTGTCGTGGCGACGGACCAGTTGGCCTATGCAAAGGGCGGCCAGAACAACCAGGACCATCGCAATCGCCGCCGTGGTTAATCCGCGCTCGCGCAGCGGGGCATAGATTTCCGTCTGGTCCACCTTGGCTACAATGAACCAGGGCGTACCAGGAATCGTGCGCGTGCATGCCAGCACCGGCACGTTGCGGTAGTCGACGCCCTCGACGGTTCCTTCGTGCCCGAGCGCCGCCTCGGCGGCAGGGAGCCCCTTTCTGTCGATCGGCAATCGCCGAGACATGGCTTTCCCCTGCGCGTGACGCAATTCGTTCAAGAAGACAACCTCATTGCCTTCGCGCCGAACCAGCAGAGTCTCGGCCGTGGGGCTGGGCGTGGGCCAGCTTTGGATGTGAGGATATAGGAACTTGTGCGGGTCGACCTCGACGACAATCACGGCAATCGCCGGGGAACGTGCGGACTCAGACAGAGGCCCACCGGCTTCTGGCGATGCACGGCCGGCGATTATGGGAATTGCCACGTCGAGATGGACGTCACCAGAAAACCGGCTGTGATGCAGATCGGAGAACACCACTTGTGCAGAGCGTATGGCTGTCGATGCGAATGCCTGGGCAATGGGACCGAAGTACACCTTATCCTCGGGAAACGCCAAGCGGACATTCATTTGCGGGTCGAGGAGTACGGTTCGCAAGCCCTGGTTACGTTCTTGAATCAGCCTGAGCCATGCCAACAGCGAAGATCGTTGCCGGCCCTGCGCCGGACCGGCCAGGAACTCCTCGACGTGTTGGCCAACAAATGGATCGAGCATAATGTGCTCTGCGTTGCCGAGGCGTTCCTTGCGCCATTCGAGGATTTGCTGTACCTTCAGGTCGACCACGGCCGATAGCTCATTTGCCGCGGCCTTGCGCGACGTCGCGATCTGATGTTTGAAATAGCAGTATCCCACAGTTCCAATGCCGGCCGACAAGAAACAGAAGGTGATCAAATAGCCTGTAACCCAACGCCGCGGCGCCGCGGAGGCGGCATTGGATACGGTTTCGAGCAAGGAGAGCGGAAACGTATCAGCACCCCCGCCGGTCAGCAGCCCCACTCCCAGTAATACAAGCGCGAGTGCCGTCGAGAAGGCCATGGGAACCGTGTCTGTGTCGTAAAGCAAGGGTGCGTCCGCCATGTAGCTCAGAAGCACGACTATCCCGATGGACGACGCGGCCAGTGCCAGTAGTGATGCAGCCTGGCGATAGGGCCAGCGGCGTCCCAAGTGGGGACCTTCGAGCCACAGGGCCAGGGCGGACAGCAAGAGGGCCGTCGCGGTTAACGGGGACATCCGGCCAACGGGAACGTTTCCCACCTGATCCGCCGTGCTCGCAAGCCACGCTTCCAGCCGCGCCCCCCAACTGAAGGCCGTGTTCGATAACACCAGCAGGCCCAAGGCCACTACGCCGAGTGCGACGAGATGGGTGAAGACGCGAGTGAACCCCCGGGAGGGCCATCGGCTGTGAACAACCACGCCGCAACTCAATAGGAGCAGCGACAACGCAGTGCTGGGTGCCATGGGAACACGATCGTGGCCCAGCGTCGTGACTTTCCAACTGCCGAACGACCAACTCAAGAGTACAATGAGGGCCAACGCGCCGGAGAGGGCCGCACAGCTTTGTCCTGGTCGGCGAAGAATGCCCGTCAAAAGGGCGATAGTTTTCACTTCATCCTCCACATGTCTGCCGGACCGCCTGTTGTGGCCAACAGCCCAGTCAACAAGTTCAGGCGCCGGTCATGTCGACAAGGCGCGTTCTTGGCGAAGGGTAGTGCCACGGTCAATTCCTGGCTCCCGTCCTTGATGACCGGGACGCTTCGCGTGCCGGGACGTCCGGCATTGCTTGGCCATCGCCGGCATCGTCGAGGGGCATGAATACCTTGATTGGTCCCCGAATGCCCACATTGCACATGTAGTTCTTCAACCGCGCACACGTTGCAGCATTGACCTCCAGGCCTTTCGCACAAAGCAGCGTTCCCCGCAAGGTACACACATCGGCGGCCAGGGCCATGCCGTCCACCAGTTGATGGACTTTCACTTCGCGGATGACACGGACCTGCGTCACTTTTAGGGTGTCGCGCAAGGTCGCGACCACGTCGGGGTCGTACCAACCCTCGCGATGGTTCAGTTCCGCTACCGCCATGGAGGGCGTACTCCCGGTGGCAACGAGTGTTTCAAAATCGAGCGCCACCTTGAGGATTCGACTTCCCAAGGGAATCGCTTTTCCATACCGAGCATCGGGCGGGGGCCCATCGCCGTTAAACCGCTTCTCCTGGTAGCCAATGATTTCAGCAACGCCTTCCAGGCGTGGAATGTTCTTGAGCAGATCGCGTCCCACCAGCGGATGGACCGCGAACTCCTCCGCCTCGTTTCTGTCAGCGGGCGCTGAAAACCAGCCATCAATGGGCGCTTGAAAACCAGCCATC
>CALARR010000043.1 GCA_937889015.1 uncultured Planctomycetales bacterium
TCGCCCCGCAGTCGATCTGGGACGCGCTGTTCTGCGGTGCTGCGGAGTTGCTCCTTCGCCAGCCGGGGATCGTCGCCTTGCACGCGGTGACCACGACCAACGCCTTGCACTTCGCCTATCAGACCAGCAGCGATGACGCCAGCCGCCGCCTACTGATGTTGCAGAATGCCGCCTTCCTGCCCATGTTTCGCGAGGCCATGGAGGGGCGAGGCAAGCTGGCGGATCTCGCCATCGACCGTCTCCAATTGCAGGCAACGGCCAACAGCAGTCCGAAGGCGGTCGAGGAGATCTTTGCCGAACTGCACGGCAGCCCGATGGCGGCCGTGGGAAAGGCCTTGGCCCATCTTCAAGCGACGGGATCGGCTCAAGGACTGATGGACACCGCGCGCCGCCTGATCTTACTAAAGGGCGACGAGCCTCACGACTACAAGCTGAGCGTGGCCGTGCTGGAGGATTACTTCGCAGTCTCGCCCCAATGGCGCAACCCGTATCTGGCGGCCAGCCTCCTGCGGTTCCCCAGCCCGGCGGATCAGGACAACAAGTTGGTACAGCGCATTCGGAGGGCATTGAAGGGTTGAGCCCCAGCGATTGCTGGGTCGGTCTGTTTGGGTGACGTTATCGTCAGGACCGCGATTATCCCCGCTCGCAGCAAGTTCTCAACCAGGTCCTCAGCCACCGGCTTGGCCTGGAATTGACGGATACTGTGCCGGGTCCAAATGGCTTCCAGGACTCCCATCACGTCGCTCCTTGAACGTGCTTGATATAGTCCTCCAGGCCGGGCCGAATGTAGAAACGGGGCAGCAGCAGATCGTCTTCCGGGGAAACCACGCCATCTTCCACGGCCTGCCGGGCAAGCGGCGTGTGCGGGTCATCGAGCGGCTTGGGCCATCTGCCCCTCGATCCTGGCGGTGATTCGGCGTGCCGACTGGAAGACCGCGAGCCGTTCCGCTAGCATGGGAAAACATGCTGGCGGCCATCGAGATGGTGCAGCAGCAGCCGGGCTACGCGGTGTCAACGTATTGAGAAAGGGTTGATTGGAATGGGAATGAGCAAGAATCCCCCGAAGGAAGTCGCGCAATGAATCCCACTCTCACACTGTTTGCCACCCTGCTGGTTGCCCCGCTGGCCGCGGTCCACGCCTCCGACACGCCTGCCCGGAAGCCGAATGTCGTTCTCATTCTCGCCGATGACCTCGGTTACGGGGATGTCAGTTGCTACGGTGCGACACGAATCAGGACGCCCAACATCGACCGGCTGGCCCGCGAAGGCATGAAGTTCACCGATGCCCACACGGCGGCCTCGGTCTGTTCCCCTTCGCGCTACGGTGTGATGACGGGACGTTCCCCCTGGCGTCTCCACCGCAAGGGCAACAGCTACAGCCTCGAAGCCGGCCGAATGACCCTGGCCTCGCTCGTCAAAGCCCAGGGGTACCGTTCAGCGGCCATCGGCAAATGGCATCTCGGCTACGGTCCTGAATGGGAAAGCCCCCTGAGCCCCGGCCCACTTGAAGCAGGTTTTGATTACCACTTCGGCGTGCCCACCAACCACAACGACCACTATCGGGCGTTCGTGGAGAACCATGACTTCGTGGGGCTGAAGCCGGGCCAGACATTACGCATCGAGAAGGGCCAGCCCTTCCCGGCGGGCCTCGCATCGCCGCGCGTCGAGGATCAGGTGGACACGACACTGACCGCCAAGGCCGTAGGCTTCATCCGCGACAGCGCCCACGGTCCGTTCTTCCTCTACTTCACGCCTTGTGCCCCTCACACCCACGTCACGCCGGCCGCACCATTCCGTGGCACAAGCCAGGCTGGCCTGTTGGGAGACTACATCCAGGAGCTGGATGCCCATGTGGGCGAGATCCTCAGCGTGCTGGATGACCTCAAGTTGACCGAGAGGACGTTGATCGTCTTCACCAGCGACAATGGCAGCACGCCCAACGATTTCAAAGGCACCCAGGGCACGGTGCTCAATCTCGCCAGCGAGGCGCGCGGTGTCCGCGAGAACTTCAAGACGGCGAAACGCGATGCCCGCGCGATGGGCCACATCACCAACGGCCCCTGGCGCGACGGCAAAGGCACGCCGTTCGAGGGCGGTCACCGCGTGCCCTTCATCGTCCGCTGGCCCGGCAAGGTAGCCGCGGACAGCACCTCCGACCAGACCCTCTGCTTGACCGACCTCTTCGCCACGTTCGCCGCCATGCTCGGCGTTCGGCTGCCCATTGATGCTGCCGAAGACTCCTTCGACATGCTGCCGGTGCTCACAGGAAAGGCCTCCGCTCCGGTTCGTGAGTTTACTTTTATCCAGGGCGACACGCGTGACAACGCCATGGCCGTTCGCGCGGGCCATTGGAAGCTCATCGAAGCCCGAGACAGCCAGAATCACAAGATCCACCAACTCTACGATCTTGCGACCGATCCTGGCGAGACAGAGGACATGGCCGCGAATCAGCCAGATGTGGTGAATCGCCTCGCCGCGGCCCTCGACAAGGCTCGCCAGGACGGACGAATCCGGCCCTATTGATGTCTGCACTGCAAATCACCCCGGTTTTCGATCTTGCCCAGCCCCGGAAGACAGAAGGAAGACAAAGGATGATCACAGTCACCCCTCTTGGATACAGCGCGGAACCATTGTCGCCAGCCGCGTGCACGACCGGCTATCGGCGTGACGTCCCTTCTGTGGAACGGGGCAACTTGATGAAGCGCGTTTGCCTTGCGCTTTTCGCGACTCAGGTGCTGACTCCGCTGGCCGTGTTTGCCGCCGCTGAAAGCAAACCCGCCCGGCCCAACGTCGTCATCTTCTTGACGGACGACGAAAGCTGGCTGGAGCGCAGCGCCTATGGCTGGTCGAAGCTCCCCACGCCGCACTTCGACCGCGTGGCAAAGGAGGGCGTGCTGTTCACTCGCGGCTACACCTCCGCGCCGTCGTGTGCGCCGTCCCGGGCGTCGTTGCTCACTGGGCGGAACTTCTGGGAGCTGGAAGAGGGTGCGTTCATCCAGGCGCATCTGCCGCCGAAGTTCGCTGTGCTCCCAGACTTGATGGAGGCCGGCGGCTATTTCGCCGGCTATACGGGCAAAGGTTATGGGCCGGCCTTGATGACCGGACGCACGCGCAATCCGGCGGGCAGCGCCTTCAACAGCATCAAGCGAAAAAAGCCCGAGGAAGGCATCAACCCCATTGATTACGTGGCGAACTTCGCGAAGTTCCTGGCGGAAAAGCCCGCGGAAAAGCCCTTCTGGTTCTGGTGCGGCCCCACCGAACCCCACGGCCCCTACGGCAAGGACAACGACAAGAAGCTCCTCGAGCGCTATGGCGTCGCACTGGAGGCGGTGAAGGTACCGGGCTTCCTGCCCGATACGGCCGGGGTCCGCCACGGCCGGGCGAGGTTCCTCTACGAGGTGTGCCATGTGGACGCAACGCTGGGCGGTGTGCTGAAAGTTCTTGAGGAGCGAGGCGAACTGGCCAACACGTTGTTGATCGTGACTTCCGACAATGGCACCGCCGTGCCGAGATCGAAGGCCAGTCCCTACGATTGGGGACTGCACGAGCCGATGGCCATGATGTGGCCGGCGCGCGTCAAGGGGGACCGGCGCGTGGATGATTTTGTGAACTTTGCCGACCTGGCGCCGACGATTCTCGAAGCCGCGGGTCTGCCCGTGCCAAAGGAGATGAGCGGTCGCAGCGTGCTGAACGTGCTTCTTTCGGGCCGGTCGGGTCGGGTGGACCCGTCGCGTTCGTGGACCACCGGCGGCCTGGAATGGCACGGGGAACTGCCTCCCATCAACAAGGCGTGCCGCATGATCCGCGACGAGCGCTACCAATACATCGTCAACTACAGCCCCGCGCCCCGGATGGTCCTGGCGGCCGACGCGCGCCGCCCGGATGACGAATACGCCAGCAACGCCCAACGGAGCGAGTTGACCAGCCTCCTGGCGAAACACGCCGATCATCCGGCGGTCAAACCGTTTGTGGCGCTGCACGTGGATCCGCCCCCGCGAGAGGAACTCTACGACTGCGAAGCCGATCCCTTCGAGTTGAACAACCTCGCCGACTCGCCCGAGCACGCGGCGGCGAAGGCGCGGCTCAAGGCACAACTCGAAGCCTATCAGCGCCAGACCAAGGATCCCCGCATCACCGGCGACATGACGTTGTTCGAGAAGACCCGCGATTTTGTGCAGGACCGCAAGCGTAAAGGGTATCGCGACCAGTAGCGGCGAGGTACCAACCGGTCGAAGGGTCTTCCTTTTTTGGGGCAGCGGTCCAGGTCGTCGAACCGCCAGCTCAACCCGACGGGTTTCGTGCCCCGCCGATTTCGGCGAATCACGGCGTAAGTCATCTTGTCGCAGTGCGTTGCGGCACGTTGCGGTGACCGTGCCAACTCCGGGGACCGGGGCGGTGTGTTGCGCCGCGCGTAGGTAATGCCGTGCGGCCCACCCAAAAGAGGCTGCATTACCAGGCGGTGGCGGTAACGGCTGCGACATTTCTTGGCCGAAACCCAATAGCCGCCGGTGCTCCTCCCGCCTCTATCTAGCCCAGCCTAACACTTGAACAACCGAACACTAAAAGGTTGACATGCGTACAGTAGTACGTATAATCGACTGCGTTACAAGGGAGGTGGGTCATGGAGAACCGGATTTCTGCGTTCTACGACGATTGCGAGCGTTTGGAGAATCGCGAGCAGGGGCCACAGCCCATCGGAGAGATCCTGGCCGAGCTTCTTGCCCAGTATCAGATTCGTTTTCCCAGCGCCCAGATTGTTGTCGTGCAAACGCCGGTTGCCGCCTATTGATACCGCTGTCGCGAATGACGTCAGTTCACCGCGGGTTCCAGCCGTTGCGCGGCAGGTATCCCTGCTTTCCAACCAGTTCAACGTTCCATCGGCCGGTTATTGGGTGTCAGAAAAGGAATGCCGTCGCTGTGCCGGCCGTTGTCCCGGAAAACCGGCCTTCCGATGGTCGGCCTCACGGCATTACTTACCTGAGACGCAATAGACATCAATAGTACCCATATTTGTCACGGAGGATGACCATGTTGGTTCTCAGTCGCAAAGTAGACGAGAGCATCCTGATCGACGGTCGCGTGAGGATTACCGTCGTGGAGATTCGAGGCAACCAGATCCGCCTTGGCATCGAGGCCCCGCGGGAGGTGCCCATCTGGCGTTCGGAGGTCATCAAGTCCGAGGCCAAGTCGGCAGCGGCAAGTCCACTCTTGGAGCGTTCCCTTGAGTCGCTAGCCTTGGCCGATTGAGCAAGGGGCCAATCTTGCCCATCCTGCCGATCCCGGCGGAGTGCGTGGTCGCAATTGGGCGATGAATTGCGACTCACCAGGTCTGGCGATGGCGGAATCGAGCCACCTCATTGGGTGCGCACAGGTCGTGAATCGAGGCCCGGCACGTGACCGAAGAGTGCGCGCAGAGACGTGGCATTACTGACGTTGCGCTCGCCCGTTGGCTTGGGCCATGCGCAAAGAACCTAGGGCATTCGAACCTTGGGCGGCCCTGGCCCGTAATGTCCTTCGTTCTCTGCGGCGCGTTTCGAATCGCTTTCTAACCAACTCTTCATCCTTTCTAGTCCTATGCGTGCTAGCATCGCGTTGAGTGCGTGAGTGCGATGCGGCCCATGTGACGGATTCCAGCCGGCCTTCGAGCCAACACCTTTTCACGGAGGATTCACATGTACAGGTCGATCGGAACAGAATCGAATGAGGGGCACATTCACGTCTTCCTTTGTGAGGATGCGGCCGATCGCACGCACTCGCTTCGCCAAGCTGCCGAGGACGGCCATGTTCCCGCGATGTTTCACTACGGTTTGCGATGCGACGATCGGCAAGAGCGCCGGCGTTGGCTTCGCGAAGCGGCTCACGAAGAATATGTGCCCGCCATGTATGCCTTTGCCCTGGAATGCAATAAGCCCAGCCGGCGACGTTATTGGCTGCGCAAGGCCGCCGAGGAGGGACACCTGGAGGCGATACACACGCTGGCCTCCGAGTGCGACAATCCCGAGGATCGGATTCGGTGGCTGCGCGTGGCGGCAGGCGAAGGGTATGTGCCCGCCATGTACGACCTGGGGCTGGCCACCGCCGACCTGCGCGAACGACATCGCTGGCTGCATGAGGCCGCGCGGAACGGTTGGCCGGTATTGGATGCCCAGTTGTGCGATGCTTGATCGGAATTGGGGCGCGCGGTCTCACTGAACCGAGCGTGGCCGATCCCAGGGCGCTGGATCGGTGTAGGCTTAGTCGCCCAGCGCGCTGCGATTGAGGATCGTTTTGCAGACGGTTTTCCGAACGACGGGCGCTGGAGTTGCGTGTGGACTTTCGGCGGCGTTTGCGTTGCTCGACATGGCCATGCCTGGTCTGTATCCAGGTCCCTACTGGCCGCGAACGCTCATGCGAATCGAGTACAGACCGCTGCGCGCGGTGATGAACAGCGTGCGCCGATCTTGGCCACCGAAGCAGACGTTGGAGGGGCTTTCGGGGACCTCGATGCTGGCGATGCTCTCGGCGTCCGGGCTGTAGACGTGGACCACCTTGCGCGCCAGGTACAGGTTTCCCTTCTCGTCGAGCGTCATCCCGTCTGCGCCGACCGGCGCGGCCAGTTTGCGGTCGCTCAACGAACCGCCGGGCTGGATGCGATAGACATAGGTCTTGTTATCGCCCGGGTCGGCCACGTACAGCAGCTTGCCGTCTGCGGTGCCCACCACGCCGTTGGGCTTGACCAGGTCGTTCAGCACGCGGGTCAGTTGCTGGCGATCCGGCGACAGGTAGTAGACATGGAATCCGTCCTGTTCCAGGCCGTCTTGCGCCCCATAGCGAGGGTCGGTGAAATAGACGCCTCCTTGCGGATCGACCCACAGGTCGTTCGGGCTGTTGAGCTTCTTGCCTTGATAGCTGTCGGCCAGTACCTTCACCTGGCCGTCCGGCGAAATCGACGTGACGCGTCGGCTGCCACCTTCGCAGGCCACGAGATTCCCCTGCCGGTCGAAATACAGCCCGTTGGCCTTGCCGCTGTTTTCGCGAAAGGTGCTCAGCTTGCCTGCGAGCGACCACTTGAGGATGCGTTCGTTGGGAATGTCGGTGAAGAAGATGTTCCCTTCGGCGTCGCAGGCGGGGCCTTCGGTAAACGTGAAGCCGCTGGCAAGCCGTTCGATCTTGGCGCCTGGGGCGACCAACTCGGCAGCCGCCGACGGAGGGCTCAGCACGATGCAAACCAGGATCAGCAACATGGCGGCAGTTCCCTGCGAGATCCGGCGGCCGAACATAGGACGCTCCTTCCTGTGAAATGAGTGCGTTGTGCATCCACCGAGAACGGCAAGTAGCCATTGATCTTCAGAAAAGGAATGCAACACGAGGGTGGGGTTTGCACCGCGAAACCGGGCTCCCGCTGGTCGCCCTCGTTGCATTATCTATCTGAGGGCCAACAGCTGCATCGGACCACCAGGGCCGTACCGGATGGACGCGCAGGCGTCCATCCGGCTGATGCATTCTACCCTGAGGAGCTGGGGCTGCCCAACAGGCAGCTACCAGGAATGGCCGGCCACTGCCGGGGCGGGGTTGGGGGCGAGCACTTTGGGGCCGGTTCCCGAACC
>CALARR010000044.1 GCA_937889015.1 uncultured Planctomycetales bacterium
GGTTGTCCGCATCGATGATCTCGCGAATGAAGTCGCGTGGGGAAGAATCTGCTTCGCTCATCCGTCGTCCTCCGTATGCGTCCCACTTGTTCTGGCAACGCCTTCCCGCCGTCTTGCCGATGGTGCGTATTCTACGCCGCCGGCGGCGGTTGGCCTATGCCTGATTCAAGGTCCGATCGATGCGGGCCAGGCAGCGCTGTTTGCCCAGGATGGCCAGGCTGTCAAACAAACCGAACCCGACGCTCTTGCCGGTGAGGGCCACACGCACGGGGTGGATGATCTCGCCGATCTTAATTCCTTGCTGCTGCACGAAATCGTGCAGGAGTTGCTCCAGCGGCGCCGGCGCAAAATTGTCACAAGCCGCCAGGCAGTCGCGGAAGCGGCCGAGCACTTCGCGCGCTGCCGGTTTGCCCAGGGCCTTTTCCAGGGCGGCCGGTTCGTAGGGGAAGTCGGCGTCGCCGAGGAAGAACTCGCGGTGGCTGAGGATGTCGCCGGCGATCTTGATGCGATCGCCAGCCGCCTCGACGACTTGCCGCACCTGGGTGCGTTGACGGTCGCTGGCCGGTTGGCCGACCAGCCCGGCGCGCTGCAGATAGGGCAGCACGAGGTTCACCTTTTCCTCGATCGGCAGAAGCTGCATGTGCCGGTCCTGGAAGGCGAACAGCTTCTTGGGATCGAAGCTGGCGGGGGCCTTGTTCACGCGTTCCAAGGAGAAGTCCTCGATCAGTTCTTGGCGCGTGAAGTGCTCGCTGCGGTCGTCGAGCGACCAGCCCAGCAGGGCCAGGTAGTTGGTGAGAGCCTCGGGCAGGAAACCGATCTGCTCGTAGAAATCGGTGATCACCGGGTTGAAGGTCTCGGGGCTGGCCTGCAGTCCTAGGGCTTCGGCAATCTGCTGGCCGCGCTGCATCAGGTCGGCGAAATCGCGATTTTTCAGGTACTTGTCCAACTTGCGCTTGCTGAGCTTGGTGCGGCTGCCCGGCTCGGCCACGAACGGCAGGTGTGCGTACTGGGGCAGCGTGTATCCCAATCCCTGCGCGATGAAGACCTGGCGCGGGGTGTTGGACAGATGCTCCTCGGCGCGGATGACGTGCGAGATACGGAAGGCCTCGTCGTCCACGACGTTGGCCAGGTGATACAGGCAGGAGCCGTCGGTGCGTTGGATGACGTGATCCTGCTCGCGCGCCCACTCGAATTCCACGCGGCCGCGGACCAGATCTTCCAGGACCAGCGTGCCCTCTTGCGGCATCTTCAGGCGGACCACGGATTGGCGCCCCTGGGCCTCGAAGCGGCGCCGATCGTCGGCCGTTTCGGCCATCCAGTGGCGGCTGTAGCGGAAGGGCCGCTTCTCGTTCTGGGCCGCGTCACGTTCGGCCTGAATCTCCTCGGTCGTGGCGTAGTCGTGATAGGCCAGCCCGCGATCCAAGAGCACGCGCACGGCCTGTTGATAGTGTTCCAGACGCTGGGACTGATAATAGGGTCCGTACGGCCCACCCACGTCGGGCCCCTCGTCCCAATCGATGCCCAGCCAGCGCAGGCCGTCCAGGATCGGCTTGAGCGCTTCCTCGACGTTCCGCTGCGCATCGGTGTCGTCGATCCGCAGCAGGAATTGGCCCCCATTCCGTCGGGCAAAGAGCCAACAGAACAGGGCCGTGCGAACCCCGCCGATATGCAGATAGCCCGTAGGACTGGGAGCGAAGCGAGTGCGAACCATGAGCGAGCAATAACTAGAGAAGGAAAAGGAAGTTACGAGTGTCTGCCGTCCGGCGAGGGTCCCACAAGGACTCGCCGACAGAACTCCTCCTGATGTTGCCGGATTGACCGCAGGAGCCCTGGGTAGATTGTAAGCCTCGTGCCCGATCTGCCCTATAGGGGTCCGACGTATTTCACTCGTTGAGAGGTACCCGGCGCACGCGCGATGGCCAGGCCCGGCGTGCGATGACGTCCTGGCAGACGCGCAATCTTGGGCGGCCCAAAGGGACGCGATCCATCAGCCCCGGGTGCCAGCCCGGGGGAAACCGCACGCGCGAAAACGCCCAGCCCTGAAAGGGCGCGCTGGCGACACCTCGAACGTCACAATCGCGTGCGGCGGCCGCCGTGCGATCGCTCTAATCTCGCCCTTGCAGGGCGAGCGAGACGCGCGTTTGGCTCCCTCTTCCCAGGCCGGTGGCCTGGGCTGATATATCCCGGCCCTGCGGGCCGGTGGAGCACCTGCCCGAGGCGATCCCTAGCGTTCGGGCGCGCTGGACGCGGCAGTGGGGACATTACCGGCCGCGTTGGTCGGCACGGCGATCGGCTGGGTCACGAGGGTTGCGACGCCGCTGGAGGGCGAAGCCGGAGGCGGCGGCTGAATGGGGATCTTGACCTCAATGCCGATCGGCAACAGGTCCGGGCTCTTCAAGAGGTCCCGATTCGCCTCGTAGATTTCCCGGTGCCGATCGGCACTTCCCAAGTAGCGTTCCGCCAAGCTCGGTAGGGTGTCGCCATCTGTGATCCGATGACGGATCGTTTTGGGGGAATCGTCGGGGACCCCCAGCAAGAGCGACGTGCCCCACCGTGTCGCCAGGCGAGGTGACGAGGTAGGGAAAGACTTCGGCAGCCTGGGCACTTCCAAGGGTTCGGCAGGCGTGAGAACCGTTGCCGGTCGATCGGCCTGCACTGGATGGTGGATCGAGGACAGCGGGCCGGCGCCGACGCGTTTCGTGGGATCGTTGCCGTGCGGCGGTGCAATCTGGCCCTGCAGTGGACGGTTGGGTTGGATCAGTGGAGCCACGATGGAGGACTGCGGCGCGATTCGCTCACGCAAGACCAGCCCCCCCCCTTCGGACGGATGAACAACAGCGCGCGGCGGTTCGCGCCGGAACAGGAGCGAGACCATCGCTCCCCCCAGGACCACGGATGCGGCAAGTGTGAGCTTAACGCTGCGGTCCATGTGTCGCGCCTGTTGCCCTCTTGCAAGAGATCTATCGGGGAGGGGCGGGGCCGCAGTCCAGGGCAACCGGCGCGTGGCGACCATGATTGGGCCGAGTGGGGTCGGCTCCTGCGGCCACTGCCGGGAATGCCAATCACGGTTGCCTTTCCAGCCCCAGCGAAACCGCGGCGTTTTTGGTCTGTTGGGGAGATGCCAGCCGGGCCAGTTGCGACGAGCCTGCGGCGGCCGGGCTGGGTTGTGGCTCCCAGAACCGTTACAGCCGGCGCGGACGACCACCACCAACAGAGCTGCGAGTCGAGTGCGGAGCGGCGCAAAAAAACCGTGGGCCGGGATCCTGCGATCCCGGCCCACGGGCGAAACGTCAGCCAGTGTCGATCCCGGCGATTACTCGCGGACCTTTTCCGTGCCGATCATCCACAACAGGATTGGCGAGGCCACGTACACCGTGCTGTAGACACCGGTGAGCAAGCCCACCAGCAGGGCGAAGGCAAACCCGTGGATCGCCTCACCGCCGAAGATGTAGAGGATGACCACGACCAGGAGCACGGTGAAGCTGGTGAGCAAGGTACGGCTCATGGTCTGGTTCGTGGCGTCGTTGACCATTTTGCGCGTGAAGTGCGGATCTTTGCCGCGGATCTCGCGGATGCGGTCGAAGATCACGATGGTATCGTTGACCGAAAAACCGATGATCGTGAGGAACGCGGCCACGACGGTGAGGTTGATCTTGAAGGGATCGATCATCAGGAACCCCAGGAAGGGGGCCACGTAGTAGCTGATGGCGATCGCGCCGAGCATCACCAGCACGTCGTGGATCAAGGCGACCACCGCCGCCACGCCAAAGGCCACGCGCTGGAATCGCACCCAGAGATAGAGGATCATGAAGAACCAACTCAAGACCAGGGCGTAGAAGGCCTTCCACTGGGTATTGGCGGCCACCTGGCTGCCGATTTTATCGGAGGCCGGGAAGGCCGGCTCGGCTTCGAGCTGCTTGTCGAGGGCGGCAAACAAGGCCTGAGCCTTGTCCTGCGGCAACTGCACCTTGACATCCCAGGTGTCGTAGGCCTTGGACTGACCGGGAAGCGCGTCGGGATTGGAGATCTCCAGGGCGATATGATCGGGCGCGAGCCCCATCTGCTTCATCACCTCGTTCAGCCGCTCTTCGACCGTCTTGGCCGAGACTGGCAGTGCGAAGGTGAGATGCGCCTGCGTACCGCCGACCAGGGTATTGGCCGAGGAGACCGGCTCCGGCGTGGTGGGAGCGACCGGCGACGCCGGCGCGGCAGGAGCGGGCTGCGGCTTGGCCGTTTCGGCCGGTTTGGCAGCCTCGGCCGGTTTCGATTCGGCAGCGGGCTTGGTTTCGGCGGGCTTCGGATCCATCTGGTCCGCAGCCGGCGGCGGCGCCTTGTCGGCGGCCTTTTCTTCCGGCTTGGCCTGGGCCAGCAACAGGGAAGAGCCGTCGGCCAGGGCCAGCAGGCTGTCGGCCGGCAGATCGCGGCGCGACTGCTTATCATCCTTCTTTTCGGCCGGGTTGGTGGCCGGCTGTTCGGCCGACTTTTCCGCGGCCTTCTCCGCCGGCCTGGCGGCCGGCGGCTGCGATTCGGACTCCTTGGCCTCCGGCTTGGCCGGCGGTTTGGCGCCGGGGGCCGGTTCGATCACCAAGGGTTGGCTGGAGGGGGTCGCTTCCGGCTTGGTGGCCGCGGCCTCGGACGCCTGGGGCGTCTCGGCTTCGATCCGCGTCAGCGGTCCCACAGTGACATCGTTGGTCTGCAACTGGCCGGGGAACAGATCGGCCAATCCCTCTTCCACCTTGTCCAGGTCGCGATTGGAGGTATTGATCACGAAGCGCAATCCCGGCTGTTCGCCGCCCACCGTCACTTCGCTGACGGCCACGTCGGGCAGGAACCGCTCGCGCGCGTCCTCCACCTTGCCGCGGACCATCTTGATCGCCTGCGGCTCCTTGAAGAGGATCTGCACCGAGACACCGCCCGTGAAGTCGATGTCGAACAGGCTCTTGCCGCGCGCCCCGGCGATCATCAGCGACCCGATGGTAACCACCAAGGACAAGACGGCGGCGACGGGAAACAGTCGCGTGAAGTCGATATGGGTGACGCCGATCATCTTCATCATCTTCAGACGCGTGATCCATTGCTGCTTTTCGGCGATGTCGAATATCACCCGGGCCATGAACACGGCGGTGAACATGCTGATGGCCACGCCGAGCCACAAGGTGACCGCAAAGCCTTTGACCTGGTCGGTGCCGATGACGTACATCACGGTGGCCGCGATGATGGTCGTGAGGTTGGAGTCGATGATCGTGGCGCTGGCGCGTTGGAAGGCGTTGCGGATGGCCATGCGCAGGGCGGCCCCGCGTTCCAGCTCTTCACGCAATCGCTCGTACACCAGCACGTTGTTGTCCACGGCCATGCCCACCGTGAGGGCCAGACCGGCGAGCCCGGGCAGGGTGAAGGGGGCCTTGATGAGGATCATCACGGCCACCAGGCCCACGATGTTCATGGTCAGGGCCAGGTCGGCCACGATGCCCGAGAAGCGGTAATACCAGAGCATGAACAGCAGCACGAGGATCGAGGAGATGATCATCGAGTAGCTGCTCTTGGTGATCGTATCGGCGCCCAGCGTAGCGCCCGAATACATACGACTCAAGGGCTCCTCGGTGAGGGCGGCGGGCAGACCGCCGGCCAAGAGCACCGAGACCTGGGACTTGACCTCTTCCTGGGTGAAGCTGCCGGTGATTTGGCCGCGGTCGGAAATGGTGGTGATGATGTTGGGGGCCGAGTACAGGTAGTTGTCGAGGATGATGCCCAACGGCCGATCGACGTTTTCGCCGGTCAACTGGCTGAAGAGTTGCCCGCCCGTCTCGGTGAAGGTGAACTCGACACAGGGGTTGCCCTTCTGGTCGACGCCGGGCTGCGCGTTGCGCAGGTAGTCGCCGGTCACGTTATAGGGATCGTAGACCACGAGGACCTGCAACTGCTGTTCGTTGCGGCGTTTGACCTCGCGCGTGATGGCGCGGCCTTGAGAGAACTCCTTGGCGCGTTCGGCTTCGACGGGCACCCACCAGCCCAAGGGCGGATCCTCGGGCTTGGCCTCGCGGTCGCGGACCACGGTGCCGGGCGTTTCCATGGCCAGATCCACGACGCGCGCGTTCTCTTTCTGGTTGGCCAGGATGCGGAACGCCAGGGTGCCGGCGCGGGAAATCGTGCGCTCGATGTCACGGACTTCTTCGTCGCTGGCCTTGGGCAGGATGATCTCGATCTGTTCCTGGCCGTACTGCCGGACGACCATTTCCTTCTGACCGCCGGGATTGACGCGGCGGCTGACGGCCTCGATCAAGCGCGGCATGTCCACGGGCTTGGTGGGATCTTTCTTTTCCTGGTCGACCTCGTAGACCAGGATCACGCCGCCGCTGAGGTCCACGCCCAACTTGGGTGGCCAGCCGGCGTAGTTGATCAGCACGCCGGAGACCATGATGAACAAGACCAGGCCGATCTTCCAGCCGTGGTCCGGCAGGCGGAAACGGCGCGCCAGCCAGGAGCCCAGCATGAAGGGAACGATGAAGACCGCCAACACGACCAGGAGAACCAGATACCAGCCCATACGCGACGATTCCTGCGTTATGACTTAGGGGTTTCGGGGTTGGAGGCTTCGTCGCCCAAGACGCGGGCGATGGAGCTGAGAGTAACGCGAAGCTTGGTGTTGGTGGACTCGTCCACCTTGAGGGTGACTTCATCCGCTTCGCGGTGCACGTTGGTCACCACGCCGTAGATTCCGCCGGCCGTAATGACCCGGTCGTTCTTCTTCAGGGCCTCCAGCATCGACTGCCGACGAGCCTGCTCCTGGCGTTGCGGCCGGATCATGAGGAAGTAGAAGACCAAGAGGATCGGGCCAAAGGTGAGCAGCATCATGCCCCACCCGCCGCTAGCATCACCCCTAGGTGGCGGGGCCTCTTGGGCCAACATCAACCACGTCGCAAGAAAGGAGTTCATCGACAACCTCGTGGGTGTGCACGCGCGGTGCGGACCATTCGCCATCGGCCAGGCTCAACAGAAGCGGCCCGACGCCGCCTTGTGCCGGGCCCCTGCCTAGCAGCAATAGCCCGTTATCTTAAACTGCTGCGCCTCAAGCAACAAGGGCAGTGGGGCCCAACTGCGGGGGTGAGCCGCGTTTGGCCGGACGGCCCGGACACGCAGGCCCGAGGCGCCGCGGGGCGAAAGACGGGCCGGAGGCCGCATTTCCGCCGGGCGAAAGCGTGTTCACGGCAGGGCCGGCAACCGTCAGTCGGAGGCGTCGGCCATCTGCGTCCAGCCGCGCAACTTCTCCTGGCGATAGTCCTCGAACGATCCGGCCTCGATGGCCGCGCGCGCGCCGGCCATGAGCCGCTGGTAGTAGGTGATGTTGTGGATGGAGAGGAGGATTGGGCCGAGCATTTCGCGGGCCATGAAGAGATGGCGGAGGTAACCGCGGCTGCGGCGACACGCAGGACAGGGGCACCCCTCTTCGAGAGGAGCCTTGTCGCGTTCATACTTGGCGTTGCGGAGGCGTCGCGTTCCCTGGTCGGTGAAGGCCATGGCGTTGCGGCCATTGCGCGTGGGCATGACGCAGTCGAACATATCCACGCCGCGACGGATCGCCTCCAGGAGGTCTTGCGGACGGCCGACGCCCATCAGGTAGCGCGGACGGTCGGCCGGCAAGGCCGGAGCGGTGAAGTCGAGGACCCGATACATCTGCTCGGGAGATTCGCCGACGCTCAGGCCGCCGATGGCGTAGCCGGGGAAATCCATGGCCGCCAGTTCCCGGGCACACCAGAGGCGCAGCTCTTCGTCCAGACCGCCCTGAACGATGGCGAACAAGGCTTGCTCGGGGCGTTGGGCCGCGGCGCGCGAGCGTTCGGCCCAACGCACGGTGCGCTGGGTGGCGTCGCGCACGACTTGGGGTTCGTTGGGCAACTGGACCACATGGTCCAGGACCATAGCCACGTCGCTGCCCAAGGTCTCCTGGATCGCCACGGCGCGTTCCGGAGAGAGTTCCAGCAACCGGCCGTCGATGTGCGAGCGGAAGACGGCCTTTTCCTCAGTGACGCGGGTCATCTGCGCCAGGCTGAAGAGCTGAAATCCGCCGCTATCGGTGAGGATCGGCCCGTCCCACCCCATGAAGCGATGCAATCCGCCCAAAGCGGCGACCGTCTCCTCGCCCGGGCGCAGGGTGAGGTGGTAGGTATTGGCCAGGAGCATTTGGGCTGTGGAGCGTTTGACGCTTTCGATCTCCAGGCCTTTGACGCTGCCCAGGGTGGCCACGGGCATGAAAGCGGGCAGTTCGACGGCCCCGTGCGGGGTGAAGAGCGTAGCGCGGCGTGCCGCACAACCGGGATCGGCAGAGCGGAGTTGGAAGCGGATCGGAGGCATGCGGCCGGAGACTCCCCCGCTTCCCGCCCTCGTCACCGACAGCAGCGGGAAGCCGACAGCGGACGGCAAGCGCGACGCGATGTTCTCAGTCGCCGCGGAGCTTCAGCCCCAGACCGGTGAGCTTTTCGCGAACTTCGTTGAGGCTGGTGACGCCGAAGTTCTTGCACTCCAGCAGGTCGTCGCCCGTGCGGCGGATCAACTCGGCGAGGGTGGTGATGCCCAGGCGGATCATGCACTTTCGCGCGCGGACCGAGAGGTTCAGCTCGGCGATGGGGCGCATGAGCAGGGCCTGCTCGTCGGCGGAGAGCGATTCGGGCTCGAAGGTCTCGACCAACTGCCGCTCGGGAGCCAACTGTCCCAGGCGCAGGCCTTTGGAGGAGAGCATCTCCTTGATTTCGATGAGGCTGGTCTCGCCGAAGTTCTTGCTGCTGAGCAGTTCCTGCTCGGTGCAGCGGCAGAGGTCGCCGAGGGTCATGACGCCCATCTTCTGCAGGCAGTTGCGGCTGCGGACGGAGAGCTCGAAATCGGTGACGGGGATGCCCAGCACCTGGCTCATGCGATCGCGCTTCTTCTGCGCGTCTTCGTCGTAGTACTGATTGCTGGAGGCCTCGGCGTCCTTGAGATACAACCGGGCGCGCGGATGGTTGGGGAACACGTCCAGCACGCGGCGATAGCAGTGCAGGGCCTTGTCGTACTGTTCGCGATCCTCGTACAGCAGCCCCAAGTTGACCAGCGAACCGACGTGCGAGGGGAACTGGGTGGCCGAGCGACGGTAGAGGTCCAAGGCCAACTCGTCATTTCCGCGCCGATCATTCTCCATGGCCAGGCCGAACAAGGCTCCGGCGTGGTTGCGATCGGACTCCACGGCGCGCTCGTAGAGGGCCACGACTTCCTGCGGATTTCCGCCGAGATTGGCCACCGTGGCGCCACGTTGATAGAGATACTCGGCCGTCTGCTCCACGGCGCCGGAGAGCTGGTCCAGGAGGGCCAGGGCCTCTTGCGGCTTCTGGTCGTAGCGCATGGCATCGACCTTGGCCAGGGTGCACTCGTCGCGATCGTAGCCGGCGCGCTCCGCGGCGTCGTAGCTCTCGCAGGCCTCGCGATAGCGTTCCCGGGCGAAAAGGGCCTTGCCCAGGTAGAACAGGGCCAACGCGCCGCCGTCGGCGTTCTTCAGCACGTCGATCGCCCGATCGTAGCGCCCCAGGAGGAACAGACACGCGCCCAGGCGCACGCGGCTGGCAGGAGTTTGATGCTCCTTGGCGTCCAGTTCGGCGACCGCATCGCGCAGCGAGCGATAGTGCGAGAAGTCGGCGGCGATCGCCGCCATCAACTGCCGGACCTCACGCGGTCCAAAGCTGCCATCGAAAAGGACGATATGTTTCAGATCGACGTCCACGCCCTGCGACATGCCCTAGACTCCCTGCCAGACCTCACCCCCGCGGCAACACAACAGGAACCCTGCGGGGCCGTGCGGGAAACCGATTCACCGGAGAAAAAGGAGCCAGCGAAGGGAGTCGAACCCTTAACCCCCGCATTACGAATGCGGTGCTCTGCCGATTGAAGCTACGCTGGCCCATGGGGGTCGGGAAAGCAGCCCCACACGCAGCCCACGGCTGCAGAGGCCGGATTCGCAGGGGGTAGCCCGCGAACCACGCCACAGCTTTCCTGAACACCGGTAGTCGCCGAAACCAGCTATGGTACGGCACACTGCGCGTGGCGTCAATGGTGCGTGGCGGCACTAGTGGGAGGGGAACTTCCAGGTTGCGTGTCCCGGGCGCGCGGGGTTTCGGCGGGCCCGCCATCGTTTCCGACCAGTTCCAATTCGGTGATGATCACCTCGGCCAGGGCGGGCATGCCGAGAGTCTCGTTGATTTGCTCCAACAATTGGCGTTTCAGATCGCGCAGGCGGGGATCTTCGAAATCGCCCGGATGCGCGCGTCGCAGCAGTTCCTCCAAGTCTTGTTGCACCCGGTACTTTCGTGCTGCAAGTCGTTCGCGGGAAGCCTGTTGTGTGGACGGGGCGAGCGCCACATGGAGATGAAAACTGGCCTTCAACAGTCGCGGCCGCTCCTCGCGGCTGGGGAGGTACTGAAAGCGTCCCAGATCGACTTCGTTGCTGAGAGCTGCCTCCACGGGTTGAGTGCGATAGTGGTAGATGGTCAAACCGATTCCATTGACCACCAGCCACGCCCCGAGCAGGATCGCGAACCAACGCCGTCCCGCCGCACCACCCATTTTGAGCGTTGCACCGGGGGCAGATTCTAGCGATTCAGGCGCGCCGTCGGCCTGAGGTTCACGTGCAGGATGGGAAGCGGCCTTTTCGGCAACTGAGTGGACCATAGATCAACCTCGATGGCGAACAGTCTCGCCGATTTGCCCCGCCCTCGGCAGACACTTGACAGGGTGTGGCCACCTAGGCTTTCATTTTGATTCTAGGTCACGATACGGCCCCAATGCGGAAACTCGCGACCCTCCTTCAGAAGGGATCTGCGTAGCACTACCCCTTTGCTCCAAGAAACAAAAAAGGGGGCCTCTGTCGTACCACTTCCACAGTGGTCGCTCGGGCGGCAAGGGCAAGGTGACCGCACGAGTGAATTTCGTCAGAGGCCCCACGGGCCAGTTCGGTCGGGCCGGTCGTATGACCGGCAATGCCTCTTAGAAATGCACATCACATGCCGTGCGTATGGATTTGCCGACCGGCGACATCAATTGTGCCGTAAGTCCATATAAATCAACCATTTATACAATCAAGATCACTTTGGGCCGTGACGCGGCGATGGCAGACGGGACAATTCGCCGGGTGTTGCATTCCGCAACACTCAGAACAGCGTAGCAATACACTGAGTAACGCGAGGCACGAATGCCGCAATCACCCCCCCTCAAAGGCGATGCCGTAGTGATTGCCGAAAACCCCGGCGCCGGGGCGCGGTCTGCCCATCTTCGCGTGGAGTCCCTGCGGCGACTGTTGGAGGCCAGCGGGCTGCAGGTGGAAGTCCACGACAACCTGGGGGCGGCCGTCGATCAGGCCCGACGGTGGCACGATGCCGGCCGATTGCAGGCCTTGGTCGCCGCCGGAGGCGATGGCACCGCAGCCGAACTGGTGAACCGAACGCCGGCCGGCATGCCGCTGGCCCTGCTGCCCAGCGGAACGGAGAATCTGCTGGCACGCCACTTGAAGATCGACGGATCGCCGGAAGGCGTGCAGCGCACGATCCTCGGCGGCCGACGGGCGGCGCTGGACGTGGGAAGCGCGTCAAGGCGGTTGTTTCTGTTGATGGCTTCGTGCGGCTTCGATGCCGAGGTCGTGCGGCGCGTGCATGCCGTGCGCCGCGGTCACTTCCCACGTTTGAATTGGGTTAAACCCATCGTGGCGGCGGCGTGCCGCTATCCATTTCCGCCTATCCGGGTATATTGGGAGCAGGTCGACCGGGCCACGGGTACGTGCTCGAGCCAAGAGACGGTGTGCCGTTGGGCCTTCGTGTTCAACTTGCCCTGCTACGCGCGCGGTCTGCCCCTGGCTCCGCAGGCGGACGGCACCGATGGTCTGCTGGACATGTGCTTGTTCCAGGGCGGGCATCTGTGGAACGGCCTGCGTTATGCCGCGGCAGTCAGCCTGGGCCGTCACCAGCGGCTGGCCGATTGTTGTGTGGCGCGGTTTCGCCGGCTGAAGCTCGTCTCTGAGGAGCCGGTCCCGTACCAGCTCGACGGAGACCCCGGCGGGCAGTTGCCGCTGGAGATCGAAATCGTGCCCGACCGACTGACGATCCTGGTCCCTGACAGTCCATCCCCGTGAACGCCCATGAGCACCCTCGCGCCGGCCAATCCCGTCCCCATCGGACCGTATCGTTGCGGACGGGGCGAGCCCTTGTTGGTGATCGCCGGTCCTTGCGTCATCGAGGAGGAGGCCGGAACCGTAGCGATTGCCGATGGCCTGAAGCAGATTGCGCAGCAACTCCAATTGAACCTGATCTTCAAGGCCTCGTTCGACAAGGCGAACCGCACCAGCCTGGAGTCGTATCGCGGTCCGGGCCTGGCCCGAGGGCTGGAGATCCTGGCCCGCGTGGCGCGCGAAACGGGACTGCCGGTGACCACCGACATCCATGAAGCCGGGCAGGCGGCGGCGGCGGGACAGGTGTGCGATATGCTGCAGATCCCCGCTTTTCTGGCGCGTCAAACCGACTTGCTGTTGGCGGCGGCCGCCACGGGCCGGCCGGTCCACGTGAAGAAGGGGCAGTTTCAGGCGCCGCGCGACATGCGGCACGTGGTAAGCAAGCTCTTGGGGGGCGGCTGCCGCAACATCCTCTTGTGTGAGCGGGGAACCTTCTTCGGTTACGGTCGGCTGGTGAACGACATGCAGTCGATTCCCTTGATGCAGGCGTTGGGCGTGCCAGTCATTTTCGACGCCACGCACAGCGTGCAGGAGCCGTCCGGTCGGGGCGCGACCACCGGCGGCCATCGCGAGATGGTCGAGCCGCTGGCGCGTGCGGCGACGGCCATCGGGGCCGACGGCCTGTTTTTCGAAACGCACCCCAATCCCGACGCAGCGCTGAGCGATGGCCCGAACATGGTCCCCTTGGATCAGTTCGCGGGTCTTCTGCGGCGTCTGCTTGCCATCCGGCAGGTGGTACAAGGCCTATGACACATCGCGTTTCACCTACGGCAAGACGTGGCGGGCGCTGGGGCGTGCTGGCCTGGTTGGTGGTTTTGGGCGCGGCGTTGCTGACCGGCTGCCCCAACTCCGGCCCCCCTCCGGCCCAATTGAGTGCGGAGGCGGATAATCTCGGTCCGCAGTGGAGAAGCGAGCTGTTCACCTACGCCGTGGGCAACCTGCAGCACTTGGAGGACTTCGCCCCGAACGCGATGATCCAGCAGATCGTGGAGCGATTGAACCAGTGGATGTCGGACCAAACGCCGAGCGGCGATTGGGATCCGGACCCGATGGTGGCCGAACTTCTGACAAGACTGGCCAACGTGGGGCCGCTGAAGGATTTGAACCGTCTGGAATTCGTGATGATGGACGGCGCGTCCTTGCAGGAGGCGGCCTGGGCTCAATCCACCGCGCGCTGGGCGCGTGGCGACAAGCTCGACGACCTGACGCGCGCCCAACGATTGTTTGACTGGACCATCCGCAATATCCAACTCCAGCCCGACAAGGAAGGCCGTCTGCCGCAACAGCCCTGGGAGGCGATGCTGCTGGGCCGCGGTTCGGCGATGGAGCGGGCGTGGGTCTTCGCCCTGTTGTGCCGGCAGCAAGGGTTGGAGGCGGCGATGCTCCAGCCGGTCACCGAGAAAGAGGCGGCCGAAGCACCGTCGCCGATCTGGGCCGTCGCGGTGTGCATCGGCCAGGAGGCTTATCTTTTCGACGCGGGGCTGGGGTTGCCGATTCCTGCCCCCAAGGGGATCGAACTTGGACCGCGCGGCCTGGAGATTCGACCGGCCAGCCTGGCCCAAGCCGCCTCAGACCCCCAAGTGCTTGCGCGGCTGAACCTCGATCCGCAGCAGCCCTACCCGGTACAGTCGTCTCAGGCCGCGCGAGTGAGGGTTTTGCTGGTGGCGTCGCCGCAGCAGCTTTCGCGTCGCATGCGGCTGGTGGAATTGCAGATGGTGGGCCAGGACAAGATCTTGCTGACGACCAATCCCACGGCATCGGCCGCGGTGTGGAGGAAGCTGCCGCAGGTGGCCGAGGTGCAACTCTGGACCTATCCCTTCGAGGTCCTCTCGCGCATGGAAGCCATCACGCCCAAGGAGTCGCAGGAGAGGACGCTGGAGTTCCTGCCCTTCCAGGCGGGAGCGGCGGAAGGGCTGTGGAAAGGGCGTCTGCTGCACCTGAAGGGCCGACTGGTGGGCGAAGAAGGGGCGACGGCCTGCTATCAGGCGGTGCGCCCGTCGAACTTCGATCTGAGCCGCACCAACCAGATGGTGGCGCAGGAGTACCTGCGGATGAACCGCGAGGCGGCCCCCGATCGCCCCTTCCAGGACGTCAAGAAATTCGCCCTGGAACAGGCCGAACTCGACCGGATGATCCGTTTTCGAGCCAAACACAACGCGAGCTACTGGCTGGGCCTGATCGCCTACGATCGCGGGAGTTGGGACACGTCCATCGACTACCTGGCCAAACGAACTCTGGGGGCTGTGGTCGAGAGCCCCTGGCAATCCGGTGCGCACTACAACTTGGGCCGGGCCTACGAGGCCTCGGGCGAGTATGCCAAGGCCGTCGCCGAGTACCAGGGACTGGCCAAGACGCTGGCGGACCGGGGCGCTGCGCTGCGCGCGCGTTGGCTGGCTGCCGCCGCGGACTTGCCGGACGAACCCTCGCCAACCGCCGCGCAGACCAAGCCCGGCGGCAAGAAACCCCGGCCGGCGGCCGAGCCAACCAACGCGAAGGCGGAGGACAAGCCGACGGCAGACAAACCGGCAAAGCGCGCCACGCCGCAGGCAGACGCTCCCCCCACCCCCAAATCGGATCAGCGCGAACCGGCGTCGAAGCCCAGCCACCCCACGCCGTAGCGCGTGACGTTCGCCGCGATCTGGCTCCCCACGATTGGGGAAAAGTCTTCTGACCGCTCAGGCCGATAAGAAAGGACACGGCCTTTGTAGCAACGCCGCCGCTGCGCGCGAACAAAATGCGGGAGCGAGGAAATATGGATACCCCCGACCTGTTCGTTCAGACAGAACAATGGGCACACCTGCTCCTGGAATGGGTGGGCTTCGGGACGCTGGTGGGTCTGCTGGCCAAGGCGATCATGCCCGGCCGGGACCCTGGCGGTGCCGTCACCACCCTGGCGATGGGAATCGGCGGGACGGTGATCGGCCTGGGCGTCGTGAGCTACTTCTATCAGGGTCAGCGGCTGACGCCGATCAGTCCTTTGGGGCTGGCCGTGGCCACGGGCGGGGCATTCGTGCTGCTGTTCTTTTACCGCTTGATCGGCGGTCACTGGTTTCGGGAAGGTGAGGCGCAGCAACGAGTTCGCGTCGCGCGGCCGAGACTCCTGCGGCGTCGTGACGCAATTGAGTACACGGACGCGCCGTAGGTTCTGGAGCGCGTGGCAGGGGCGAGATAGACTCCTCCAAGGCCTTCGGTGACAGGTCCAGGCCAGGTCGAAGCGGCGTGGAATGGGCCATTGGGCATGCCGGGTCCGCGTGCCCCCCGACTATCGGCGTAAGGCTTGCGGCCGTGCACTCGCTTGAACAGCGTCCGCGCAGGCGGTAGAATCGTGGGTTTATCCGATTGCCCCCAAGCAGGATCTCAACGGATCCAGACCAGCGGACGCGAGAAAGGCGAACCATGAAGGAAGGCATTCATCCCAACTATGTGGTAACCAAGGTCGTGTGCGGCTGCGGCAACACCTTCGTGACGCGGAGCACCAAGCCCGACATGAAGGTGGATATTTGCAGCGCTTGCCACCCCTTCTACAGCGGCAAGTTGAAGTTCGTGGACACCGCCGGCCGGATCGAGAAGTTCCAGAAGAAGTTTGCGGCCACGGGCTACGCGAGCCTCAATCGCGGGAAGGCCGCCCCGGAAGGTTGATTCTGTTGTAGGCGTCTACGGATTACAGCCCGCCGCCAACCGGCCAGAACTTCATGCGCGCGATGCTTGACGAGAAACTTGGCCGCTTCGAGGAGTTGGAAAAGCAACTCGTCGATCCGGCCGTCTTGGCCGAATCTTCGCGGTTGTCGGCCGTGGCTCGAGAGCACGGCTCGCTGGTGCGCTTGGCGACCAAGTATCGGCGGTTCAAAGATCTCAATCGGCAGATCGTCAGCGCGAACGAGATGCTGGAAGGTCCGGACGCGGAGCTGCGCGAACTGGCCGAAGCGGAGCTGCCCGAGCTGAAACAGGAACGGGAAAAGCTCTGGGACGAGCTGTTGGATCTGACCATCGGCGGCGACGACGCGACGCGCACACGTTGCGTTCTGGAGATCCGGGCCGGGACCGGCGGCGAAGAGGCGGCCCTGTTTGCGCGCGATCTGTACGAGATGTATCGGCACTACGCCGAGGACCAGCGGTGGAAGGTCGAGATCCTGTCGATGAATCCCACCGAGTTGGGCGGATTCAAGGAGATCATCCTCGGGCTGGAAGGGGAAGAGGCCTATCGCAAGCTGCAGTATGAGAGCGGCGTACACCGCGTGCAGCGTGTGCCGGAGACCGAAGCCAAGGGGCGCGTGCACACGTCGGCCGCCACGGTGGCCGTGCTGGCCGAGCCGGAAGACGTGGAAATCACCATCCGGCCCGACGATTACCGCAAGGACATCTTCCACGCCAGCGGTCCGGGCGGACAGCACGTGAACAAGACCGCCTCGGCCATCCGTCTGACGCACTACGAGAGCGGCATCGTGGTCTCTTGCCAGGACGAGAAGAGCCAGCACAAGAATCTGGCCAAGGCCCTGCGCGTGCTCAAGACACGGCTGTTCGAGCACCGCCAGCGGGAGGAACATGAAAAGCGGGCCGGCGAGCGCAAGAGCAAGATCGGCAGCGGCGATCGCAGCCAGAAGATCCGCACCTACAATTTTCCCGAGAATCGCCTCACCGACCATCGCATCAATCTCACGCTCTACAAGCTGGAGATGATCCTGGCCGGAAACCTGGAGCCGGTGGTGGATGCCCTGATCGAGGCCGAGCGGCAGGAACAGCGTGACGCCTTTGGGAAGATGGATTGAAGTCCGAGGCGGGGGACTAGAGGTTAGAGGCGAGAGGCGAGGGGCGAGGGACGAGCGTTTCTGACATCCGACATCCGCATTCGGGACTCCCATGGCTCAGGCCGAAACATGGACCGTCGGCCGCCTCTTGCAGTGGACGACCGACTATCTGAAGCGCCACGGAGCCGAGGTCCCGCGGCTGGACGCCGAAGTGCTCCTGGCCTATTCGCTGGGCTGTGCGCGGATCCAGCTCTATACGACCTTTGACCAGGAACCGAGCGAGGCGGCGCGGAGCAAGTTCCGGGAATTGGTGCGCCGCCGGGCCGAAGGGGAGCCGGTGGCCTATCTGGTGGGCCGGCGCGAGTTCTACTCGCTCTCCTTTCGCGTCACGCCCGACGTGCTCATCCCGCGGCCGGAGACGGAGTTGCTGGTGGTGGGTCTGCTGGACCTGGCCCGGCAACGCGACGACGCGCGGCCGGCGGAAGTCTGCGACGTGGGCACCGGCAGCGGGATTCTGGCCGTGTGCGCGGCGAAACACCTGCCCGAGGCGCGGATCACGGCGGTGGATCTGAGTCCGCAGGCCTTGGCGGTGGCCCAGGCTAATGCGGCCGAGCACGGCGTCGGCGAGCGGATCACGTTCGTAACCGGCGATCTGCTGGCCGGATTGTCTGGCGATCGGCAATTCGACTTCGTGCTCAGCAATCCGCCCTACGTGTCCGCCGCGGAATATGCCGCGTTGGCCCCGGAAGTGCGAAATTACGAGCCGCAGATGGCCTTGCTGGCCGGTCCGACGGGCAGCGAGGTGATTCAGCGCCTGGTGCCGCAGGCCTGCCAACGGCTGCGGCCGGGCGGCTGGCTGCTGCTGGAAATCAGTCCCATGATCCATGCGGCAGTCTTGGGGATCATGGAGAACGAAGCGCGTCTGGAACAGGTCACGACGATCAAGGACCTGGCCCGGCATCCGCGCGTGATCCAGGCTCGGCGGCGCGGCGGGTCTTGAGAACTCCTCGGCCGCGGTGAACGGCATGCTGCAGATTCAAGGTCCAACTCGGTTGCGCGGGACGGTGGTCGCCAGCGGCTCGAAGAACGCGGCCTTGCCCATGATGGCCGCGGCGCTGTTGGCCGATGGCCCGGTCTGCTTGTGCGGAGTGCCGCGTCTGCGCGACGTGGAGACGCAGGCCGAGGTGTTGCGGCAGTTGGGCCTGCGTGTGGAGAGTTCCGCACACGGGCTGTGCCTGGAGACGGTCGATCCATCGCCCATCCGGGCCGAATACGCGCTGGTCAGCCGCATGCGTGCGAGTTTCTGCGTGCTGGGACCGCTGCTGGCGCGGCGCGGCCGGGCCGTGGTCTCCTTGCCCGGCGGGTGCAACATCGGCCCGCGGCCGGTGGATCTGCACCTGCGCGGGCTGGCGGCCCTGGGGGCGCGGCTGCAGTTGCGGCAAGGATACGTACACGCCCGGGCCGACCGTCTGCGCGGAGCGACGGTGGATCTGGCGGGCCCGCACGGCCCCACGGTGACCGGGACCGCCAACGTGCTGAGCGCCGCGGTGTTGGCGCAGGGGACGTCGATCCTGCTGAATGCGGCTTGCGAGCCGGAGATCGCCGACTTGGGGCAGATGCTGAACGCCATGGGCGCGAAGATCTCGGGCCTGGGCACTTCGACCCTGCGGGTCCAGGGAGTGGAACGGTTGCAGGGCGTGCGCTATGCGATCATCCCCGATCGGATTGAGATCGGCACCTTGCTGCTGGCGGCCGCGATGAGCCAGGGCGAGGCCACGGTCTGCGGCGCAATGCCGGAACACCTGGCGGCGATCCTCTGCGCCTTGCGGCAAGTGGGGGCGGAGGTGGAGGTCGGCGGCGACCATGTCACGGTCGGGGCCGGCGCCAGGCCGCGCGGCGCGGAGATCACCGCCCTGCCCTACCCCGGCATCCCGACCGACCTGCAGGCCCACTGGATGGCCCTGCTGTCGGTAGCGCATGGGTCAAGCGTGGTGCGCGACCGGGTTTTTCCCGGCCGCTGGCAACACGTGGGCGAGTTGCGCCGCCTGGGAGCGGACCTGCAGTGCTGCGGCGAGGCGGTGATGATCCGCGGCGTGCCGTGTCTGGCCGGGGCGCGCGTGCGCGCGTCGGATTTGCGCGCCAGCGCGGCCCTGGTGCTGGCCGGCCTGACCGCCGAGGGCACGACCTGGATCGAAGAAGCGGAGCACCTCGACCGGGGCTACGAACGGCTGGACGAGAAACTCTGTCAGTTGGGGGCCGAGGTGCGGCGTTGCGGCCCGGCCAGCGCGGCACAACTCACGCCGTAGCCTGCGCGCCAAGGATTGCGAGCAGTTCTTCGGGATGCGCGATCAGTTTCTGGGCCCCGGCCGCCTGCAGTTCCTGGGCGGTGCGGAATCCCCACAGGGCCCCTACCGCGTACATTCCGGCCGCGGTGGCGGTCTGCATGTCGGTGCCCGTGTCGCCCAGATAGGCCATCTCGTCGGGGCGCAGCCCGAGTTGCCGAGCGATTTCCAGGGCCCCGGCGGGGTGCGGCTTGCGCGGGACTTCAGGCCGCTGGCCGAGGACGGCGGCGAACAGGCCCTTGGGCAAGAGCCGCGCCACGCATTTCCCGGCCAGGTCGTGGGGCTTGTTGGAGAGGATGGCCGCCGGAAAGTGCCTCGCGGCCAGCGCATTGAGCAATGGCTCCACGCCCGGGTAGGGGCGCGTGCGCAGGAACCAGCCGCGACCGTATTCCTCGCGGATCAGCGCCCCGCACGCCGAGAGGGTGGCCGGATCGCAGTGTGTGGGCGGGAGCACCGAGCGAATCAGGTTGTCGATGCCGTCGCCGATCCACAGCTTGTATTGTTCCACCGGATGGCCAGGAAAGCCCAGCCGGGTCAAGGCGGCGTTGGTCGCGCAGGCCAAGTCTTCGAGGGTATCCAAGAGCGTTCCGTCCAGGTCGAAAAGCACGCCGCGGTATGTCAATGTGGCACTCCCAATGAAGTCCGGCCTTTGTGCGGGGGTTTTCATTATAGTCCGCTGCCAGCGCCGGCGTCAGGCGGGGAGCCGCCGCCGGTCCCAAGGCTTGTACCACCCTTGGCGAGCGAAGATAATCGGGGACATTCAGCCCGCCCACCTGCAACTCACACCTGGAGGAACTCGCCGTGTGCCGCTTTTCACGAGTGTCTGGTTGGCTGCTTGCCCTATCCGGTGCGACCGTGTTGCTGGCCGGCGGTTCTGTCACGCGTGGGGCGGGGCCGCTGGAGGTGTTCGCGGTCAGCGACGCGGTGCGCGTGTTTGAAGACGGCTATGGCTGCCCCGAGCAGCCGGGCAAGGAGATTCGCGTGTTCGGCCTGCGCGGCGAGACGATTTCGTGCCAATGCGTGGTGCGCGCCGCGGAGGACCTGGCCGAGGTGTCCGTATCGGTGGGCGCGTTGAAGCAGGACAGCGGTTCGGGACTGATTCCGACGGAGAAGGTGCAGTGGAACTTTGTGAGCAGCATCTTCATTCAGGAGAACACACGCAAGGTGCGGAAGACGGACATCACGCGGCCGGCGCCCGCCCGATTTCCCGATTGCCTGAGCGAGGAGCCGCATTGCGCGATCGGCAAAGGCGCGCTGAAGGCCGTCTACCTGACGATCGGCATTCCGGCCGAGGCCGAGCCGGGCGAGTATCGCGGCGCGGTGACAGTCAGCGCCGGCCAGGCGAGCCAATCGCTGCCGGTGCTGCTGAAGGTCTATCCCCTCACGCTGCCGGCCGAGCGGCACCTGATGGTGACAGAGTGGTTCTCGACCAAGCCGTTCCAGAAACATCACGACGTGGACCCCAGCGATACGGCGCGATTCGAAGCCCTGTTGCGCGTGTACGCGCAGAATATGGCCGAACACCGGCAGAACATGTTTCGGGTGAGCACCGGCCTGGTCAAGGCCACGCAGGGGGCGGACGGCGGATTGCGGTTCGACTTCTCGGCCTTCGATCGCTGGGCGCAGCTCTTCTGGGACACGGGGTGCATGGACCTGATGGAGACCGGCTTCGTGGCCCATTTTGGCGAGGGGGGCTGGTCCAGCCGCGAGGTCCTGCTGTCGGGCGCGAGTGTTACCGACGAGTCGAGCGGGAAGCAGAAGCGTCTGTCGGGCGAGGAGTACTTGCCGCAGTTCCTGCCGGCTTTTGTCGCACATCTGCGCGAAAAGGGGTGGCTGGAGAAGACCGTGTTCCACATCGCCGACGAGCCCTCCAGCAACAACATCATGTCCTGGCGCGAAGCCTCGGACTTCGTACATCGGCACGCGCCGCAGTTGCGGCGGATGGATGCGATCGAAACGCCCCATTGCCTGGACCGGCTGGAGGTGTGGGTGCCCAAACTCGACCACCTGGCCGCGTGGCAAGAGGCGTATGAAGAGGCGCAGCGGCGGGGCAACGAGCTGTGGTTCTACACCGTGGGCATCTATCAGCAGGGCTCGGTGCCTAACAAGACCGTGGATGTGGCGCTGATCGAGTCGCGCGTCATGCACTGGCTCAACTATCGCTACGGCCTGAAGGGCTATCTGCACTGGGGACTGAATGCCTGGACCGACGATCCCTGGAACGATCCGGGCAAGCATCGCGGTGACGGCTGGCACGTGTACCCCAAGAAGGAAGGCCTGCTCAACTCGCTGCGTTGGGAGCAGATGCGCAACGGCATCCAGGATTACGAATGCCTGTGGCTGCTGGAGAACAAGATCGCCCAGCTGCGATGTCAGCTCGCTGGGCGCGTGGCCGAGTTGATCGTTCCCGACCGCCGGCCAGTGGAGATTGCGTCGCAGGTCGTGGCCAGCTATAGCAATTTCCAGCGCGACCCCGAGGTGCTGTACGCGGCCCGGCGGCAGGCGATCGAGGAAACGCTGGCCCTGGAGGAGTCGCCGAAGGCCCTCTTGCAGACCATTCCGCGGGAGTATTCGGAAGTGGCCGGCGACTATGGGATCGACATCGTGGCCTGGGTCGAGCCGGGCACGACGGTCAAGATCAACGGTCGGAAGACGCCCGTGGCGGACGACGGCCTGGTGATGGCCCAGGTACCGGTGTCCAAGGAGGGAACCATCTCCCTGGAGGCCGAAAAGGACGCGGAGCGAAAGACGCTGGTGCGCAAGTTCCGGGTGCGGTGATCCGGAGATGGTCGCCCTGGCGGTGAAGTCGGTTGATCGAATACGGAGCCCACGATGAGAACGACCGGATACTGGCTGGCGATCCTGTTGGGCACGATCGGGGTGGTGAGTGGCGCCGCCGAAAACGAGCATTGGCCGCGGTGGCGCGGTCCGGCCGACAGCGGCAGCACGGCCCAAGGCCGTTATCCGGTCAAGTTCGACGCGACGACGCATGTGCTGTGGAAAGCCGCCTTGCCGGGAAAAGGCTGTTCGACGCCCATCGTCTGGAATCGGCAGATCTTCCTGACCGCGCCCGTCGATGACCAGGACGCGGTGTTGGCCTTTGACTGGTCGGGCAAGCCGCTTTGGCAGACCACGCTGGGGCCGCAGCGTCCCGGTCGGCATCGCAACGGCTCGGGCTGCAATCCTTCGCTGGCCACCGACGGCCGAGGGCTCTTTGCTTACTTCAAGAGCGGCACGCTGGCGGCCCTGGACCTGGACGGCAAGCTGCGTTGGAAGATCAACCTCCAGGAGCAATACGGCAAGGACACGCTGTTCTGGGACATCGGCAGTTCGCCGGCCTTGACCGAAAAGGACGTGGTCGTGGCCGTGATGCACGAGGGCAATTCCTATCTGGCGGCCTACGACCAGGCGCAGGGCCGCCTGCACTGGAAGGTGGACCGGAACTACGAGACGCCGCTGGAGGGCGATCACAGCTACACCACGCCGCTGGTGATCCGGCACCAGGGGCAGGAGGCCCTGCTGGTCCTGGGCGGCGAACGCCTCACGGCCCACGCCGCGGCCGACGGCCGGACGCTCTGGTCGTGTGGAGACTTCAATCCGGAGGCCAAGAAGAATTGGGTGCCGGTGGCCTCACCGCTGCTGGTCGGCGACCTGGCCGTGGTGCCATATGGCCGGGGCGATCGGCTGCACGGGATCAAGCTGGGAGGCCGTGGCGACGTGACGGCCACGCACCGGCTCTGGCTGCGCGAGGACATCGGCTCGTTTGTGCCCACGCCGGCCTTCTACCGGGGATCGGTGTACCTGCTCCGCGATCGGGGCGAAATCGAGTGCGTCGATCCGGCCACGGGCAAGAGTCGCTGGAGCGAAGAGCTGCCGCGCAAGAGCTCGAAGTACTATGCCTCGCCCGCCGTGGCCGATGGCAAGCTCTACGCAGCGCGCGAGGATGGAATCGTATTCGTGGTCCGCGTGGCTGGGGGCTTCTCGCTCCTGGCCGAGAACGACATGGGGCAGCGGCTGGTCGCCTCGCCGGTGCCGATCGCCAATCGGCTGCTGCTGCGCGGCGAGAAGGATCTGTTCTGCGTGTCGGAGGAGCCGTGAGAGACAGCCGGGGGGCCGCACCACGCCCACGCTGGGTATGGGCCCGCTTCCGTGGGCATGCCGAAGCCTGAAACTGCAAGGCCACGCAAGCGTGGCTTTGGCACCCATAATGCCCCATCTGCGCGAGGCACGATCCTAGCGTGAGCGGCCTTCGCGCTGGCGGCGCATCATCTCCAGGCGGTTGCGGAGAGCCTTGCGTTCGCCCTTGGTCAGTTTGCGCTGCACGGAGCCGGTGGCCGTATTGATAGTCGTGGCCGGGATGGACGTGGTCAGGCCGGTGGTGGGGTCCATCGAGACGGCCATCGGCGACGGAACCGAGTGCGGCGAGTCGACCTCGACGAACATCGGCTGTTCCTGGGCCATCATGGACTGCGCGCCCTGCTGAACCAGCAGAACAGGCTGGCTGCTGACCATGGGCCGGACCACGATTTTGCGCCGCCGGCGGTGGATCAGCCCTTCAGCATCGAGGATCACGAAGCGCGCGTGCAACCCCATCGCCAAGAGAATGAACAGGTCGCCTACCAGCTCGGCGCCTTCTTCGAACATGACTTCGCGTGCGCCGGCGTCGGGCAAGACCAGGTTCATTTGAGCCGCAACGGCGGCGGCGTAGCAACCGCCGGCGATCACGAAGGCGAAGCTGGAGAGCTTGCACTCGAACATGTCGATCAGCAACCGCGAGCCGACCGCCGTAAGGAGGAAGAAATAGGGCGCGGCCCACCACAACGACCCGTCGCCCATCAGCCGCGTGCCGGTGAGCAGGGTCATCAGTTCCTTGAAGCCTTCGTGGAGACTGGCGGTTTCGTCGATGCTCATGAGGAGCCAGCACATGGCGGCCCAGAGCCAAATGCGGTAGCGGCCCTGGTAGTCATCCAGGCGCCAGCGGCGGACCGTGAAGACGATGATGGCCAGCAAGCCGGAAAGGCTCAGGGTCGTCGAGGAGAACCAGACGGCCAGGCTGCCTTCGCCGTCGAGATCGAAGGCCGCCACGCGCCCGTCGGTGGTGTGGCTGGCCCACTGCGGCATCCAGGCGTAGAGCGCCTCCAGGCCGGCAATGATTCCCAAGCCCAGCACCAGCAGCAGCGCAAAGACGCTCAGCCGCCGCGGCACCAGGTCTGTCAGTCGCGCTTGTTCGTCCATGAACAGGCCATCTCCGTAGGTCTCGGATCGCAGGGGAACGGTCGAGCCGCCCACGCCACGCACGTATCTGCGAGCCACCGTCGGGCCGGCGCCCAACAGGCCAAAGCCCAGGACGTCGGTCAACAGACGACGGCGACGATCATCACGTTGGCCGCCACAGCGGAACTGCGAGGAAGATTGCACGGTCGTCCTTGAGGACGGGGGATCTTATCCAAGACGGAGAATTCGCGTAAGGCCGGATTTGGTTCGCTCGGCCGGCCAGTCCCACGGAACGAGGGAGCCGCAACGTCAGCCGTGGCCGACGATCTCCCTATTGGCCGATTCGGCTGTTCACAGCAGTGGATTCAGCCTGGATGGTTCTTGTCGCCAACATTGCCATGTCGCACCATATCCACCACATTACCATGCATACCCAATCGTTACAGATTAAGGGACAAAGGGGCAAAGGGACAGAGGGACAAAGGAAGAGCCATGGAGACGGCAGAGGCGTAGTACCGTGCCCCGCGCCGGACCGCGTGGCCCAAACTTCCTCCATTGACCCTTTTCTGGGGAGGGGATAGGCTTTCGGCTCGTTGGATCGGCCGTTCTTGCAGCACCACCCCACCACGGAAGGAGGGTCGCGTCTTGACGGAACAAGCTCAACCGCGCGATACGACCTGGCCGGCATGGTGGGCCGCGCTGGGCCTGATGTTCTTGGCAGCCATGATCCAGGCGGGGCTGTTGTGGCGTGCCACGGTGCCGGCCCCCGATTGTGTGCGGTTTGTGGCCTTGGCCCAGGCGATCCAACAGGAAGGGCCGCTAGAGGCCCTACAAGGGCGGCACGAGCAGCCGCTATTCCCGCTGGCCGTGTGGGCGTTGCATGCGGTCCTGGCTGGGCTGTGGGGTGACGGGCCGTCGCTGTGGCGACTGAGTGCCCAGGGCGTGTCGAGCGCGGCGTTGGTGCTGACGGTCCTGCCGGTGTATTTATTCTCGCGGCAGTTGTACGGGGGGCGCGCGGCCGCTATCGGCGGCGCCCTGTTCTGCGCCTTGCCGCCTCTGGCCCGATTGGGGCCGCAAGGCATCGGCGATGGCCTGCATCTGTTGTTCTTCAGTTGGGCGGCGTGGGGCATGGTGGTCGCGCTGCGTCCGGATGGCCGAGGCGCGATCGCTGTGTGGCATGCGAGCGGAGACCGACCGACGACGACAGCGGTGCATCCGCTGTGGATGTTGGTGCCCGGTTTGGCCACGGCGGCGGCGTTGCTGGTGCGCGCCGAGGCGACGGTCCTGGCGGCCACGTGGTTTCTCACGGGGCTGCTTTTGCAGTGGATGCCGCGTTGGCGTCAGCCCTGGCGTCGGGTGATGGCCGGGGGCGGCTGTTATCTGCTGGGCCTGCTGGCCGTGGGCTTGCCCTATCTGGCCGTGTTTCAGGCACAAGGCGCGGAAGAAGCCTTGCGACGCATGCTGGGTCGGCCGAATACGGCGGACATCGAACCGCCGCCCGACATTCGGGTCGCCTTTCTGCACTTGGACGATGGGCGTCAGCCGTCGTTTGCGATCAAGGAATCGGGCAGCAGTCGTCGGACGGGTACGTGGAGAGGCCTGCGGTTGTTCGTGGGCGAGTTGGGGCGTGCGTTCTGGTACTGGGGCGCGGCGTTGATCTTGTATGGCTTGTGGGCCACGCGCCGGCTGCAGGGCCGGCCGGCGGATTGGCTGGTGCGCGTGTTCGCCCTCGTCTTCACTGTGATAACACTATCTTTCGTGGCGCGCGAGGGCTATCTTCAGGCGAGGCACCTTGCGCCCTTGGTGGCGCTAACCGTCGGCTGCGCCGGACATGGAGTTCTGGTCCTGGCCCAAGATCTATTGATCTCTGCATTGCCAATGGCCCCGGCCGACCAACGGAAGGCCGGGAAGACCGGGCTCCCGATGGTCGCCCTTGGTTCATTCGCTATGCAGGACCCAATAGCCGCGTTCAAAGCGAGGCGTACAGCCAGCGGCAATGCAGTCCCGGGTGCGTCCCGAATCGCTACCGCGATCGGAGCCTTGGCCGTGATCGGATGCCTGGCGTATTTCTGGAAGCCGGTGGACGCCGCCGAGGCGGCGCAGCGAACGGCCGGGCAGTGGCTGGCCGCGCAACCGCCGGGCCTGGTGATCGATACGCGCGGGCTGAGCCAGTTCTTCTCCGGCCATCCCACAGCGATCTACAGCGACACTCCGGCGCGGTTGTACGATCCGCAGTTGCGCTACTTCGTGGTCGAGGCCTGGGAGCCCCAGGCGGACAGCGATCGGGGGCAAACGCTGCGGATGTTGCTGGACGCGGGCGGCGAGAAGTGGCAGGTGTTTGCCGGCCCCAAGCAGCGCGACCGCTGCCGGGACGTGGAAGTCTATCGCTGGCGTGCGGAGAAGTTTGCCGAGTTCCAGGCGCGCTTGGAGCGCGAGGCCGAGGCCAGCGGCGTGCGCCCGCCGGGCCTGGCCGAAACAGACGCACGCAACCGGATGGCGCAGCAGCAACAACAGCCAGCCCCAACGCGCTAAAGGACCTCGAACCGATCCATGCACGCGCAGCTTTCGATGTTTATTCAGCGAGCGGTGGAGGCCTTTGACTTGCAGGGGCCGCTGTACCGCTTTGGGCTTTGTCCGCCCGAGGCCGACGAGTTGCCGGCGTACTTCGCCGGAGTGCCGTACATCGACCTGGGCAGCGGCGAACCGGATCAGGTGTCGGTTCCCTTGCCCAGCGGTATTGCGCGGACCATCATCTGTTTCGGCGTGTTGGAACAAGTGGCCGATCCCGGTCCCCTGGTGCGGGAGATGCTCCGTATCCTGGCGCCGGGCGGGGCGATTCTTTTGGGGTCGGCGATCGAAAGCGCAACCTTGGGCGGCACGTGGATTCGCCACCGCTTGCAGCCCGACCGCGTGAGCCGATGCCTGACGGGCCTGGAAGGAACCGTGATCGGTTGGCAGGAGGGGAGCGCGGGGCCCCAGACGTTGTACGCGATCGGTTTCAAGGCGCCGATCGCGCCGGTGGTGGCCGCGGGTCTATCGCAGTTTCTGTCGGCGTTTTCACCGGCGACACGCCAGGCACAGCGTACCCGGCAAGATCCCTGGTCCTGGTTCGTCGAGTTGGTTCGAGAGCCCTTGGGTTCCCATCGTTCGGGGCGACTGCGGCGTGCGGTGCACCACGTGCTGCGCGGACTGCGCGATCTGATGGGCCTGCAGACGGCCGAGGACGGGACGCCGACCTTCGTGGTCGATCTGCCGCCGCGCCTGGCGCGGCAGGCCGTGGTGCCCAAGCCGCACGGTACGCTCAAGAGCGGCAGTCGCTTGGACCTGATGCAGTGACGCGGCAGGACGCCATCCAGAGGAAGACATGCCCCTGACCATGCCGACCACGGACCGCGTGATCCTGTTGTGCCTGGACGGTGCGAGCTACGACCTGCTGCGCCCGCTGGGCACGGCGCACCGCATGCCGTTCTTGGCGGAACTGTTGGAGCGTTCGGCCCTGGTGCGTTTGGAGCCGGCCGGACTGCTGTCCGAGACGACGGCCTGGGGCGACGTGTTCGCGGGCGCCGGCCCAGAAATCCACGGTCAACTGGACGACGTCTATCTCTCGCAGCGACGCGACCTGCTGCTGGCGGCGGACCTGGATCATTTGCCGGCCCCCACCTTGCAGTCGACGGTCGCCCAGGAATGGGGCCCTGCGGCCGTGCGGTGCGTGGCAAGTCGCCTGAACAAGTTCGGCGTGTGGAAGCGCCGGCCGCAGACGCTGGAGGAGATTGGCCACGGCGGCGCGCGCATGGAGATGGTGCTGCAGAGCTTGGCGCGCCAGGCCTGGGAGGCCGACCCGGCCTGGCGTCTGCTGATGGCGCGGATCGACGCCTTGGACGTTCTGCAGCATCGGTTGTGGCATCTGCTGGGGATCGACTCGGAGTGCCGTGCGCCGCGCGGCTGGGAGGAGTCGATCCTGGCGATCTACCGCAGCGTGGATCGTTGCCTGACATCGTTCTGCCGATTGGCCGAGCACCGCGGGGCGACCGTCGTGCTGGTCAGTCCCTACGGGTTCCAGTCGCTGCAGGGCCGCATCGATATCCTGGAACTACTCAGCCGCCGAGGGCTGGTGCAGGCCTTGTCGCTGCCAGGACAGGCGGGATTCATCGCCCGGCGCGCCGCGAGGCGCGTCGGGCGATCGCTGCAGCGTGCCCTGCGTCTTCCGGGCGCGAGGCAATGGAGCCAGGCGATTGGCGGTCTGCACCCCATCGACTGGCGCCGCAGCCCGGCCCTGACCTTGCACGGCGAAACCGAAGGGTTCGTCTATCTCAACACGGCCGAGCGTTTTGGCGGCCGGTCGGCAAGCACGCCGCGCGAGCGTGAGCAGACCCAGAGCGAGATCGTCGCCGCTCTGCAAGAGGCGTTTCATCCTCTGAGCGGCCAGCCACTGTTCCGCGAGGTGTTTTGCACGGCGCAGCGTTGGGGCGGCGATCCGCGCGCACGCGGCTGGCCGGAAGTGGTGGCCCTGCCCGCGCCCGGGTTCATGGTGCGAGCGGCCCTGGACCAGCGGCATCAAGTGCTGCGACCCGATCCGCGCCTTTCCGGAACGCACAGCGATCAGGGGCTGTTGGCAATCTGCCAGGCGGGGATCGCCACCGGCCAACACTGCCAGGCCGCGCGGATCGACGTCGCGCCGACGGTGCTGGCGATGCTCGGGATTCCCTGCGCACCAAGCATGTCGGACCGCGTGCTGCACGAGTTGTTCGCGGCGGCGACGGATTACGATTCGGCCACGATGGGATTTCGGAGCACGCCCAGGCCTTCGATTTCGACCTCGACCGTGTCGCCCGGTTGAAGCCAGACGGGCGGTTTGCGCGCGAAGCCGACTCCAGGCGGCGTGCCGGTGAAGATCACATCGCCCGGCACCAACGTGCAGACGCCAGAGACATAGGCCACCAGGCGCGGCACCGAGAAGATCAACTGCGCGGTGCTGGAGTCCTGCATCACGCGGCCGTTGAGCCGAAGCTGGATGCTCAGCCGGCCTGGGTCCGGCACCTCGTCGGCCGTGACCAGCCAGGGTCCGAAGGGGGCAAAGGTGTCGAAGGACTTGCCCAGCAGCCATTGCCCACCCGGCTTGCGGAGTTGCCAGTCGCGTGCCGAGACATCGTTGCCGCAGCAATAGGCGGCGATGTGCGCGTGGGCCTGCTCGACGGGAATTTGCCGTCCGCCCCGGCCGATGACCACGACCAGTTCCGCTTCGTAGTCCACCTCGGCACTGAGCTTGGGCAACACGATCGGGGCGCCCGGGGCGAGCACGGCCGACGGGAACTTGCTGAACAGGACCGGTTCGGGCGGCGGTTGCATGCCGCTTTCGCGCGCGTGATCGGCATAGTTCAGCCCCACGCAGATCACCTTCTCCGGGCGCGGCACGGGCGGCAAGAGCGCGAGACCTGCCAGCGGCTGTGGTTGGCCTGCGGCCAGGGCCTGCGCGGCCCGCTCCAGGCCTTCCGGCCCCAGTGCCAAGAGTTGTTTCATGCAAGCCGGCACGCGCGGATCGGCGCGGTTCAGATCGATGGCCATGCCATCGCGCATGCCCGCCACGCGCGGCCCGGATTCGCTTTGGTAAGAAATGAGCTTCAAGGCGGCAACCTCTTGAAAGAAAGGGCGAGGGAGGACTGTGCATTACCTTACCTGGACGCCAAGCGCGGAACAAGGACCCCTCCCCCAGGCCTGCAGCCTGGGCTGATCGAGGCCGGCCCTTCGGGCCGTGGACCATCACGCGTGCGCGCGATCGTCTTCGCACGCGCGAGGCCGTTTTCGCACGCGAGTGACGGTCTTCCCACGCGCGAGGCCATCGTGCACGCTTGTGGCGGCCCCAAGGGCCGCGATTCATCAGCCCCGGGCGGCAGCCTGGGGGAAGCGACACGCTTTCCGTTTTCTCTTGTGGTCATCTTGCTCCGCGAGAGGAAGAACATCTCGCGGAGCGAGATGAGTACGAAGGCTATTCTTCGGCCGGTCCTAAGAATCGCCCAGCCCTGCGCGGGCCCGATAAGGCAGTCGTCTCCGGTCCGTTTGTGCCGGTTGCGACGGTGAGAGCGGCGTGCGGCGCGGCCCAGGCGGCCAGTTGTGGCGGCCGTGCGCGTTGGCCGGAGGACCTATTCTCCAGCGGGGTGGATTGTGACTTGTTGGGCGTCGGAACGGTTTGCCCCAAGTATCGGCATAACCTACGGTTCAGTAGCGGAAATGGCTCCTGTGTTGATGTTGGGAGAGCGGTGTCCGCTGCGTGCCGCAAGGCGCCGGCGTGGCGTGACGCCGGGCACGCGAATGCCCGACTTGCGCGCCAGCCGCGAGTGCGCGTCGCTGAGCGTGATCGGTAGTTCAGAAGGAACGAGCAACCTGGAAATGGCTTCGATGGCAAGTATCCCGGGTCCCACCCCCACCTCGCTGACGAGTTCGCCGGAGCCGCAGCCTGCGGCGTTGCACGAGCGTTGGATGTCGGAACTGAACACGCTCTTGCACCAGTTGCAGGACGCGGCGCAGTCAGCGCCGGCGCCCGTGCTGAGCGAGGAAATCGACAGCCAACTGGTCCAGGTGCGGCTGGGAGTGGCGGCGAGTCTCTTCGCGGCGCTGCAATTTCGCCATCCACAGACGGCGGGACACGCCTTGCGCGTGGCGTTGACGGTTTCGGCCTGGGCGCGGAAGATGGGCTTACCGGCCGAGGAACGGGACCACATCGAGATCGCGGGCCTGTTGCACGACATCGGGGTGTTGGGCGTGCCGGACCAGGTGGTGCTGAAGCCGGGGGCCCTGGACGCCGACGAAACCACGATCATGAGCGGGGCCCGGCAGATCGGCCTGGAGATCCTGCGGCGGAGCTGCGCGGCGCAAGAAATTCTGGACATTGTGGAACACATGCCCGCCTGGATCAACGGCGCCGGAATGCAGCCGGGCAAGACCTCGCCGTCGATTCCGCGCGGGTCGCGGATGCTGGCCATCGCGGAGGCCTACGACGCGATGACCACCGATCACGTGTACCGGCCGGCCATGTCGCAGGAAACGGCGATGGCCGAACTGTTCCAGTACGCCGGCACGCAGTTCGATCCGGATCTCGTGCGGCAGTTCACCGAATACCAGTTGCAGGACCAGACGGAGTTGCACCGCGACGTCGCCAGCCGCTGGCTGCAATCGCTGGACCCCAAGCTGGTCAACTCGTACTGGCAACTGAACTGCGTTCCCTCGGCCGGCCCGCAACAGGCGATCCAGAACGCATTCCAGACCAAGTTGCTGGAGAACATGTACGACGCGGTGGTGTTCATCGACGCCGGCCTGCGCGTGGTGGACTGGAACCACGGGGCCGAGCGATTGACGGGCATCAGCAGCAACAGCATCGTGCAGCGCGCGTGGCAGACCGACATTCTGCGGATGTGCGACGAAAAAGGGCAGCCGGTGAAAGAGAGCGACTGTCCCGTGCAGGGCGCGTTGCGCTCAGGCGTGCAGTCGCTGCGGCGGATGACGGTTTGGGGGCGCAGCGGCCGGCCGATCGCCGTGGACGTGCACACGATTCCCGTGGCGGCGCAAGACGGGCGCATGCTGGGGGCAATCCTCCTGCTGCACGACGCCTCGTCGGAGACGTCGCTGGAGCAACGCTGCCAGACGCTGTACGACAAGGCCACCAAGGACCCCTTGACCCAGGTGGCCAACCGGGCCGAATTCGATCGCGTGCTGAAGATCTTCGTGGCCGCCCACCAGCAGCAGCAGGTCCCCTGCGGGATGATCATCTGCGACCTGGACCGCTTCAAGCAGGTGAACGACACCTACGGACACCAGGCGGGCGACGAGGTGATCAAGGGTTTGGCCACGTTGTTGAAGAACTCGTGCCGGCCGGGCGACCTGGTGGCGCGTTACGGCGGCGAAGAGTTCGTGATGCTTTGCGCCGACTGCGACAACGCCACGGCCGCGCGGCGTGCCGAACAGATTCGCCACGCCTTGAGCCAGTTGCCGCACGCGCTGATGAACGGGCGCTGCGCCACGGCCAGCTTCGGGGCCACCGAAGTGCAGCCCGGCGACACGCCGGAGACCATGCTGCGGCGCGCGGACCGGGCCCTGCTGATGGCCAAATCGCGCGGACGAAACATGGTGGTGCAATTGGGGGCGGGCAGCGTCAGCAACGAGTCCAAGGGCACGTTCTGGAACCGCCAGGCGTCGCCGGCCGGCAAGGAGCGGCTCCTGGAACAGGACCTGATCACGCCCGTGCCGATCAAGATGGCCGTGGAGAAGCTGCGCGGATTCGTGGCCGACCACGAGGCCCAGATCGTGGCCGTGGAAGGCAACAGCGTGCGGTTGGAGATCACCGAGAGCCGGGATTCCTGGATGCGGCGTCTGTCGGATCGGCCGGTGTCGTTCTGCATGGAACTGAAACTGGAGGAAGAGCGCGTCAATCAGCCGGCCGAGCAGGAGAGCAAGGACTTCGCGCTGCGGACGAAGATTCACGTGGCGATCAGTCCGCGCCGCAATCGGGACCGGCGCCGCGACGACGTGACGAACCGCGCACGCCAGGTCCTGGTGAGCTTCCGCTCGTACCTGATGGCCACCGACGCCAGCACCGAGCCGCCGTCCAAGGGCGTGCTGCGGCGCGTGGGGCGCATGTTGACTCCCTGGATCAATCGTTAAGCCGGACCTCCGGCAACAAGCGCGTATGGGCCGGATCAGCAGCAGTTTGTCGGGCATTGAGCGGACGCTTCTCAATCGGCTGGCGGAAACCCAGGCCGCCCAAGTTCAAAGCGCGCTGCGGATGTCGACGCTGCAGAAGATCAACTATCCCAGCGACGCCCCCTCGGCGTTTGTCACGCTCAGCAGCTTCCAGCGGCAGTTCAGCCAGGTTTCCAGCGTGCTGGACAATGCGACCGCCGCCAACAGCATCGTCACCCAGACCCAGTCAGCGATCGGAGAGATTCGTGGCCAATTGGAGATTATCCTGGCCGAACTGGAGGCTCCCGACTCCGAGTCGCAGTCCAAGATCGACGCGGCGATCGAAGAGATCAACACGCTGACCAAGACCGACATCGATGGGCGGCGGACGCTGGACGGGTCGGCGGACTTCCTTGTTTCCGGCCGCAACACCAGCCAGGTGTCGCAGGTGTTGGCGTACGCCACCGGCGGCGCGGGCCGAACCATCTCCGGCAGCGTGACGCAGGCCGGCACCCAGGCCACGGCCCTGCACACGGAAGCGGGAGGCTACGCGCATTCGGCCTCCCAGTTCACGCTCACCGGCAGCCTGGGCAGCGCCACGATCACGGTGGCCGAAGACGAGACCTTCGACGACATTGCCACGGCGGTGAACGCCGTGAGCCATCTGACTGGCGTGACGGCCTCGGCCGCCGGAAACAACCTGACCTTCACCAGCGTCAACACCGGCAGCGCGCAGAGCATCGGCATCGCCGTGACCTCCGGCTCGTTCACGGTGGCCGACAACGATCCGGGGACCAGCGGCACGGCCACGATCAACGGCGTAAGCTACACGGCCTCGGCCAGCGACGGCAACCGCTACAGCGTCAACCGCAATGGATTCCGCTTCGAAATCGACTTCGAAGCCGGATTCAGCGGCGCGTTCGACACGATGAGCGTGTCGGGCAGCGCGTTGAGCTTCGCCCTCTCGACGGACATATCGCAGCTCAGCACGCTGGCCATTCCCGCCTTGCGCGCCAGCGAACTGGGCGGTAACAGCGGCCGATTGGACCAGATCGCCACAGGCGGCGCCTACTCGGGCCTGGGCGCGAATACGTCGCGCGCCATCCGGATCGTGAACGAGGCCCTGGGCCAGCTCACCAAGGTCGAAGGCAACGTGGACGGTTTCGCCACCGCGTCGATCACCTCGGCCTCGACCATGCTCACCGCCTTGCAGGAAGACCTGCAAACCACGATCGACGACATCAACGCGGCCGACCCTCTGGAAGAGCAGACACTGCAGCTCCACTACCAGCAACTGATCAACAACACCGCGGCCAGCCTGACGATCCTCTACCAACAGCGATCAGACATCGTCAGCATGATCCGGCACATCGCAGGGCTGGACTGAGGCTGCGGGACGGACACGCAAGCGTGGCCACGGCACCCAACTCTAGGGAGCGGTTTCGGGCAGCGTCTCGGCGTGAAAGCCGAGCACCGGCGCAACGCCGCGCAGCTCGACGTAGTGGTCTTCCATCGCGCCCGAGCCCGGCCGGTCCAGACGCAGCTTCCACACGCCGGCCAGGGCGGGCTGGCCCTCGGGCGACCGGTAGCTTTGGGTGCTGGAGATCTTGTCCTGCTGCCAGACCTGTCTGCCCGAGGGATCGAAGAGCGTCGCCTTGACGCACTCCCCTTCCCCTTCGCCCATGATCCGCACGCCGAACTGCGGCGTGCCGGCCGGGACGCGGAACACGAACTCGCCGGTGGTCGAGAGGAAGTGGATGCGGCCGCCGATGCCGCCGATGCTCACTGGGTGGCTGCAGGAGACCATGCGCACGGTGTGCTTCTGCGGTTGGCAGAGGACGCTGTAGACGCCGGTCTGCGATGCCCGGAAGGAGAAGTCGCCTTCGCTGCCGCCTTCGAGCGTGAACTTGGCCGAGGGCTTGCCCGACGGATCGCGGACCTGCACGCTGACCGCTTTCACCTCGCGGCGGCCCACGGCCTGGGACTTCAACCGCAGCGCGACGCTTTGCCCCTGCTGCGCGGCGACCAGGTAGAGCGACTCGTCGCGGAGCCGGTGCGGCGGGATCTTCAAGGTCTTGGCCGAGGGCGCAGCCGCCGGGGCCTGGAGCTTGGCCAGGTCCAAAGGCTGCTTGGCGATGCCGGCCACGGGGTCGAAGGGGATCCACTGGTTGATCAGGGCCTGGTCGATGGTGTGCGCCGTGCGCTGGCCGTTGCGCTCGATCACCAGGTTGCCGCGGATGTCCAGCAGTTGCGCGCCGATCGCGTCATGGAAGCGCATCAGGGGGCGATCGACCTTCTCCTTGAGCACCAGGTTCACGAATTCCACCCCGCCCACGTTGTCCAGATCGCCGGCGCGCGTGCTGAAGACGATGGGCGGCATGGCCGGCTCATCGGCCGGATCGGCCAGCACGCAGTCGACGAACCGCACCTTGGCGCCAGCCGGCGGCTTGGAACCGATGTTGACGCCGGCCTTGCCCACGTCCTCAAAGCGGCAGCCGAGCACTTCCACCAGCCCCTGCACCGGTCCCTTCGGGCCGCACGAAGTGACCACGCTCACCGACCGGGCGTTAGTGCCGCGCGTCACGCAATTCTCGATGCGCAACGACATGGGAACCGTCGTGCCGTCCAACGGCCGGGCGTAAATGTGCAGGCCATAGCCGCGGTTGTTCTCCATCACGCAGTTGCGCATCACGCAATTGACCAGGCGCTCGCGCGGGTGATTGGGCTCGAAGTCGATGCCCGCCGCCGGCGCGGTGCCGGCCGTGTCCTTCAACACGCAGTTCTCGATCAGCAAGTTCTCGGCCGTGATGACGCTGATGCCTTGGCGGTAGTTGCGGTCGCAGGTCACGTCGCGGATGACGAAGTTCTTGTTCGTCGCGCCGTCGCGGCCGGCGCCCAGATAGATGCCGTCGCCGCCGCTTTCGGAGAGGGTCAGGCCGATGATGGTGACGTTGCTGCAACCGTGGAAGTTGAGCACGTGCCGCCATTCGGCCTTGGTGTAGTCGGGGCTGGCGTAGTCGTCGCGGTGCATGCGGAGCGTAGCCCCGGGGCCGATGAGCTTGATGTTGGACTTGCCCCACGCGCTGAAGAGGGAATCCTGTTTGCCGTGGAAGGCGCCTTTCTTGGCCTGGACCACCGTGCCGGACTCGAAGAACAGTTCTTGATTCGCCGCCAGATCGAGCTTGTCGACGATCCAGGGACTGTCCATTTTGTCGACGATGACCTTGGGGACGCCGGAGTTGATGGCCGCCTGCAGGGCCGAAGTGGCCTCTTGGCGATCAAAGCCCCACCACGAGGCGCGCGCCTCTTTGCACTGGCCCGACTGGACTTGCTGGATGGCCTGCTGGTTGACCGGCGTTTGGGCCGGAGCGATGCCCGCCGAGAGGACGAGGACGCACGAGGTCAGAACAAGCACGATACGCATGGTCGTGGATTCCTGGAGAGGGTTGTGGTGGGGCTTGGGTGCGGGGTAGCCGGTCCCGGCTGCGGGAGTCCGAGTACCGTTGGCGGTGGGTCCCTCCAGGTTAGAGCAGGGTCCTGAGGGATGCAATGCCTTGGCGATGGCCGCGAGAGGAAGCCCCCCTATACCGCGGGAGTCAGGAAATACCCTGCAAAACCAAAGCCAAGTCCGGGCATGCCGATCGTGCGGTGCAAGGCGCAAAGACTTTCTCACAGCCAAGGGTTGCGGAAAACGGTGGAACGGTATGGATTTGTTGACGGGCCCGCACGGGCAACTATGATGGAGTACGAGTCCCTCTCCAGGTGAGTTGGTCCCAGGAGTTCCATTCCCGTGCGCGCCGTCAAGTGCTTGGCCGGTCCTGTCTGTACGATAGGTTCGGTCGTGATCTGTTGTCTGTTGCTGATCGGAACGCCCGCCTCGGCCCAAACCACCTGGCAGGGCGCAGACGGCGGCGACTGGTCGACTGCGGGGAACTGGGACTTCGGCGTTCCCACCTCCTTTGTGGACGCAGTGCTCAACAACGGCAATCGGGCCGTGGTGACCACGCTGGGCCAGGAGTGCCAGACGCTGTATTTGGGCGATTTGACAGGCAGCGGCAATCTGACCATCCAGGCGGGCAACCTGACCGCGGCCGGCATCTACGCGGGCCAGTCGGGAGCCGGTTGGTTGGACATCACCGGCGGCCAGTTGTTCAGCACCAGCGGATCCGTGGGCGCGGAGAGCGCCGCCACAGGCGTGATCAACGTGACCGGATCGAGTTCGGCATGGACCAACACGGGTCCTTTGTCTGTGGGCGAGTACGGCACCGGTACGCTGGGCATTGCCAGCGGCGCGCAGGTCTCGAACACAAGCGACGGCCAGATCGGCGTCTATGAGGGTTCGACGGGCAGCGTCACGGTTACGGGCAGCGGCTCCCAGTGGACCAATTCCGCCAGACTCTATGTCGGCTACGACGGATCGGCTACGCTGTTGATCTCCAACGGCGGGTTGGTGCGCGTTGACGGCACGACGACCTCCGTGGGCCTCAACGCCAATTCCACGGGCAACGTCACCGTGCAGGGCGCCAACGCCAAGTGGACCAACAGCGGCGCCTTGTACGTGGGCCAATCCGGCGACGGCACGCTGAGTATCAGTGGCGGCGGAAATGTCACCAACACCTCGGGGCAAGTGGCTTATGCCAGCGGCTCGACCGGCAATGTCACCGTGAGCGGCGCGAATTCCACCTGGACCAATTCGGGGGAACTCAACGTAGGCTCCTCGGGCTCGGGCACCTTGATCGTCAGCAACGGCGGCCAGGTCTCCAGCACCCAAGGTTACGTGGGCCGCTATGGCAGCGGGGCGGGCAACGTGACCATCACGGGAACCGGCTCGGCCTGGAGCGCCACCGGCAATCTCTATCTCGGCGGAGCCACGATCGTTGCCGGCGGGGCGGCCAACGTCAGCGTGACCGACGGCGGCCAGATCAATGTCACCGGGCTATTGAAGCTCTTACGAGCCAACACCACGTTGATCGTCGATGGCGGCAGCGTGAACGCGGGCATCCTGGAAGGAACGGCAGGCACCATCCGCATCAGCGATCCGACGGCCGGCACGGCACTGACCCTCGGCTCCAACAGCCTGGCGCTCACCGGACGCACGTTCTCCGGCACGATCACCGACAACACGACCGCCGGCTCGCTGGTTAAGGACGGCAGCAACACCCAGATCCTGGCCGGAGCCAACACCTACAGCGGTGGTACGACCGTCAAGAACGGGACTCTGCTGGCGACCAACACTTCGGGCTCGGCCACGGGCTACGGCGCGGTCACGGTGCAGAACGGCGGCACCTTGGGAGGCGACGGCACCGTGGGGTGGCTCGGCAAGACCGTGAGTGTTGAACAGGGCGGCCGCCTGACGCCTGGCTACAATGACTTCGGCATATTGAGCGTGGCCGACGATTTGTCCCTGGCCAGTGGCTCGCTGCTCTCGTTCGACCTGAACGACCCGCTGCT
>CALARR010000045.1 GCA_937889015.1 uncultured Planctomycetales bacterium
GCGCGTCGTGTGGCCGACCGCCTGGGAATCGCCTTCTACGCCCTCAACTTCCAGGCCGAATTCGACCGGGTCATCGCCTATTTCATGGCCGAATACCTGGCGGGGCGCACGCCCAACCCGTGTGTGGTCTGCAACACGTGGCTGAAGTTTGGCCGACTATTCGAGTACGCCGACAGCGTGCAGGCGCGATACGTGGCGACAGGCCATTACGCGCGGATTGTGCAGCGCGCCGGCGAATACGCGTTGTGCCAGGGGGTGGACCGGCAAAAAGACCAGTCTTACAGCCTGTTCGGCATCCGGCGGGACCGGTTGTCGCGGTTGTTGTTTCCGGTCGGCGAGTACTCGAAGGACGGTATTCGGCGTCTGGCCGCCGACTTGGGCCTGCGCGTGGCCGACAAACCCGACAGCCAGGAAATCTGCTTTGTACCCGAGCGCGACCACGCCGCGTTCATTCGCCAGCGGGGCGGCGCCGACACCTCGGGCGAGATTGTTACGACCGAGGGACAGGTGATCGGACGCCACCCCGGCCTGGAGCACTTCACCGTGGGCCAGCGCAAGGGATTGAAGATCGCCCTGGGTGAACCGCGATACGTGGTGCGGCTGGAGCCTCAAACCCGCCGGGTCGTACTCGGCCACTATCAAGACTTGGCGCGTCGGGAATTGACCGCCAGTGGCGCCAACTGGTTGATCGACGAACCGCACGAACCGCGGAGCTGCCAGGTGATGGTCCGCTATCGCAGTCGCCTGCTGCCGGCGCGCGTGGAATCGCTGGATGAGGGGCGATTCCGGGTGCGTTTCGTCGAACCTTGCCACGGCGTAGCGCCTGGCCAGGCGGTCGTATGCTTTGATGGCGACCGGGTGCTGTGCGGCGCGTGGATCGACTCGTGAAAAGCGCGCTGCGTCGATCGCGTGTCACGCCAGCATCAACCGCCTCGCCTGAGCGGTGACTGCATAGCTGCTATTGACTGCAAGGAAAGCTTTGATATATTTCGTGGCATCGAGATACCCTAATACCCTTTGAAAAGGAGGTCACGACGATGGCGAAGAAGGTAGCGAAGAAGGCCGCGAAGAAGGTTGCCAAGAAGCCCGCGAAGAAGGCTGCCAAGAAGCCCGCGAAGAAGTGCTGCGGCTGCAAAGGCAAGTAGCCCTTTCCGCCGCAGAGGCGGACCGCTACGAAACTCTGCACGGCTCGGTAGATCCTGCGAGTCTGCAGATCAGCCCGAGAACACCGCGACCAGGCGTGATCGACACGGATCACGCCTGGTCGTGAGCTTTCTTGGGCTTCCACCTGGCACTGGCTTACCGACCGCCCCGATTCGCATGCGCGGAGGCATGGTCGGCAACGGCCTGCCCGGTCACTTGTTTTCGCCGTCCTTTTCCCCCGGTTTGGCCTTCTCGGCCCCCGGCTTCTTCTTCGACGTCGCGCCCGACACGGGCTCCATGTGCTTGATCGTGGCTTCGAAGAGGGTCCCCACGTTCTGGCCCGGCACATCGCGGTTGCCGCGGACCAACTGGAACTCGTCGTCCTTCTTCACGACCGACAGATCGGCGATATTGAAATCGATTTCGGCCTCGGCCCCGACCTTGATGTTGAAGCGGGCCATTCGGCCCCCCACGGGGGCCTCGACCAGCAGGGCGCGGTTGTTGCCGACCGACTTGACCTGACCGCGAATGTTGAAGAATTGCGAGCCGGCGTTCTCTTGCGGAACAAACTGGTTCACGCCCGAGTTGTCGGGGAAGCAGCCGAGTTCAAACTCATTGGGCACCTTGGCGGCGGCGGCCACCGAGGCCGCGGCGGCAGCAGCGCCTCGGGGCGGTTCCTTGGGCTTCTCGGCGGCCACCGGCGTGATGATCGTGACCTTGGGCACTTCCTTCACGACCGTACCCTTGGGGTCCAGCAGCGCCAGGGCCTGAATGTACATGCCGGGCCGGATGAACTCGAAGTCGGCCGTACCCACAACGCGGAGTTTGGAGTTCTTGGCCGTCTTCAGGGTCCAATCCAGTTCGCCCAGCTTGACCTTCACCGTCACTGTGCCGCTCTTATCCATGGCCCAGCCGTGAATGAATCCACTGCCCTGGATGGGATCCTGCGGGGCCTTGGACTGCGCGCCCTGGCCCCTGCCCGGCTTGTTCCGCTGAGCGCAGGCCGAATCGGGGAACAGACACAGGGCCGTGCTGACCAGCAACACGAGCCCGACGATGCTTCGTGCAATCATGCGGAGAGACAACATGCAAGTCCTCGTGGAAAGGAGGCAAGGGCCAAACCTGATTGGCGTTCAGACCCACAAGACAACATACGGCGCGTTGAGTGCGCAAATCCTGATTCCCACGACCAACCTACGGTCGGTACGCGCCCCAGTTGCCTGGCGAATCTGAACCTCCATCGGTCTCGGCCAAGATTGGAGGGGTGAATCTTCTTGCGCCGACGCGGGCGTTTCATGCCGCTGGGAGCGACGGCGACGATTTCCGGGCGGATTCTTAGAGCCGGCCCCAGTACCTCCTGGCAGCTCCGTCTTGCCGGGCCGCCCGACGTGCCTGGGGTGGTTCTGGGATACGTTCTTAGAGAATAACTCTTCCAGGCCGGCTTGAACAGCTTTTTGTCGGCCCGAGGGAACGCAATCTTGCCGCCGCAGGTCCAAGACTCCGGCCCCTACCGGCTGGAATCCGACCCTAAAGGCGGGCTTCAGCGGCGTGAGGATCGGCAGCCCCCCTTTCCCGGGGAGCCCCGCGAACTTACAATCGAGGATGAAGCCCTGCTGGCCGTTAGAGTGGCCAGCGGCCCACCGCGCGACGACTGGTGGGGGCGCGCGGCCTTCGACATTCCGAGGATCACGATTCCATGGCACCGCGGGAGCAACGGATCACGGTTCCGAAGTTCATGGCCATGAAGGCCGCCGGGCGGAAGATCAGCATGGTCACCGCCTACGATTACCCCACGGCGCGTCTGGCCGATGCCACGGGCATCGAGAGCCTTCTGGTCGGCGACAGCCTGGGCATGGTCGTGCAAGGGCATTCCAACACCTTGCCGGTCACCCTGGAGCAGATGCTCTACCACGCCGAGATGGTCGGTCGCGCTGTGCAGCATGCCCTGGTGATTGTCGATCTGCCGTTCCCCACCTTCCACTTGGGCAAGTCGCATGCCGTGGAATGTGCCGCCAAGATCCTCAAGCAAACGGCCTGCCATGCCGTGAAGCTGGAAGGGGGCGCCGACCAGGCTGAAGTGATCGAAGCCCTGGTTCGAGCCGGGATTCCCGTGATGGCCCACTGTGGATTGCGTCCTCAGAGCGTTCACCAGATCGGCCAGTTCGCGGTACAGCGCGACCGGGCGGAGGTGATGGCGGACGCCCAGGCTGCCCAGCAGGCAGGCGCGTTCGCCTTGGTGCTGGAATGCGTGCCGGCCGCCACGGCCAGGGAGGTCACCGCCGCTCTGAAGATCCCCACCATCGGCATCGGCGCAGGTCCCGACTGCGATGGGCAAGTGCTGGTGTTCCACGACCTGCTGGGCCTGCCGGGCGAGCGCACGCCCCGCCACGTGAAACGCTATGCCGACGTGGGGACCACGATCTCCGAGGCCTTGGCCAAGTATCGGGACGAAGTGCGCGAAGGAACATTTCCCGGTCCCGAACAGACGTTCCAATAAGAACCTATCCTGGAACCGCCCCAGCCACCTCGGGCGGCCCTGCAAGACCGAACTGCCGACAGGTTTTCGGCCGGCTCTAAGAGGGAAGGCGACGAAATCGCCCTCCGCCGCATGGCACGACAGGCCGGTACGAACACCGGACCGTCAATCGTGCAGGGCGATCAGTTCCTCCTGCTCGGTCAGTTCGCCCTCAACCCAGGTGCGGTCAATCCAGAGGGCCATTTCGCGATAAGGAAAGACTGGCCGGACCTGGACACGCGCCCCCTCGACCACCAGGATCTCACAGGGCACCGATTCGTGACTAGGATCGGTTGCCCCGATGAAGGGGGCCAGATTCACCAGCACACGATCTCCGCATCGAATGTCCATGGGACTGCTCCGCATAGTCCGTGAAGAGAACGCCGGTCGGAGGCCCCTGCACCGAGGCGCAGACGCGGTCTAGCGTTGCTGCCCCGCCCGCTCAAGATTGCCGTCCACTGCCCCACACGACCCGGACCGAAATGGTCCATGACCTATCGTATAGCGGAACGCGTCGCAGGGCTCAATCCCTCGGCCAGAGGACGCAAGCACCGCTAGAGCTGCTTGCGTGTCAGGTTGCGATCCGATCGCGAGTCCAAACCTCCTGTCGGCCCGCAGATTACGTGGTTTCCGGTGGACGCAACCTGGGCGTAAGAAATTTCCTCCTGGAAACACAGTTTTCCACGAACCCACCTCTTATGGTTACCATCGCTTCTCCTCGCCAGAGGTAGAGCAGACCGGGAGCTGAAAATCCCGTGCTTTCGAGGGACACATACACCAACCGTGGTCCTACTCTGAGCCAAGAATCCGAGTCGTTTTCTCGTGATTTAGTGGTATGCTGGGGCATACTTTACGGTAGGTGCCAATCAGCCGCGAGCGTTAGGCGACGCTTGTCGCCGGCAAGAAATGCGGCCGGTCGGCGAATAGACGGTTGGAGGTTAGACGACAGAGAGCCCGGAAGCACTGCCATGGAAACACTGCTGCTGATTTGCGCCACTCTGGGAGGCACGATCCTGATCTGCCAGGCCGTAATGATGCTCCTGGGGTTGGGAGGAGGCGTGGATCACGATGGCGGAGGGGGCGATTTCAGCGGCGATGGCCACGACGTGTTCGGTGTCCATGATCTGTCCGGCGCCCACGACGGCGCGGATCTGCATGCCGCGGAGGGCCACGACCCGCACGGGTCCACCTGGTTCTTCGCCATGCTCTCCTTCCGCAGCATCGTGGCGGCCCTGACCTTCTTCGGGCTGGCGGGCCTGGCGGCGCAGTCGGCTGGCACGCCCCCGCCGCTGGTGCTGGCGATCGCTGCGGGGGCGGGGTGGGGCGCCATGTACGGAGTGTATCGATTGATGCGTCTGATCGGCGCGTTGCGTTCCGACGGGACCGCCCACATCGAGCGCGCCGTGGGACAGAAGGGCAGCGTCTATCTGCGGATTCCCGGACATCGCTCCGGTTGCGGGAAGATCCAGATCAACCTGCAGAATCGGACCATGGAATACTTGGCTGCCACCGAGGGTGAAGACATCCCCACAGGGGCTACAGTTGAGATAGTGAACCTGCTTGACGAGAACACGCTACTGGTCCAGATTCCTGCCCTTGAGCCCTCGCCGGCTGAGGCAGAAAGGAGCCATCATGTCTAGCGCTCTGCTTGGTGCGTTGCAGGTCTTCAGCGTGCAGTTCTGGATCGTGCTGATCTGCATGGTTGCGGCAGTGATTTTGTTGGGCTTTGTGATGTGGCTGGCGAAGCGATACCAACGCTGCCCCAGCAACAGGGTGTTGGTGGTTTACGGGAAGTCCTGGCGCGGCCACGAGGCGGCGACGTGCATCCACGGCGGCGCGCGGTTCGTGTACCCCTTGATCCAGGACTTCGGCTGGCTGAACCTGGAGCCCATGCAGATCGAGATTCCGCTGCGCGGCGCGTTGTCGATGGAGAACATCCGTGTCAACGTCCCCAGCGTGTTCACCGTGGCGATCGGCACCACGCCCGAACTGATGCAGAATGCGGCCATCCGCCTGTTGGGATTGGCGCCGATGCAGATCAAGAAGCAGGCCGAGGACATCATCTTCGGCCAGTTGCGGCAGGTGATCGCCTCGATGATGATCGAGGACATCAATCGCGACCGGGACAAGTTCCTGGAGAAGGTCCAGGCCTCGCTGGATCCCGAGTTGCGGAAGATCGGCCTGGTGCTGATCAACGTAAACATTACCGACATCACCGACGAGTCGGGCTATATCGAGGCCATCGGCCAGAAGGCCGCCTCGCAGGCCATTCAGAAAGCGCGCGGCGACGTGGCCGACAACGAGAAGATGGGCGAGATCCGCGTGGCCGACGCCCAACGGGAAAAAGACATCCAGGTGGCCACGGCCGTCAAGTTCCGCGAAATCGGCACACGCGAGGCGCATCGCGAACAGGCCGTGCGTCTGGCCGAGTTGGACAAGGAGCAGAAGGTCGGCGAAAAGACGGCCGAGTTCCAACGCGAAGCGCAAATCAAGGACGCCGAGCGTGAAATGGCCATCCGCGTGGCCGAATTGAGCAAGTTGCAGCAGGTGGCCGAGAGGACGGCCGCCTTCCAGCGCGACGCCGAGACCAAGGCTGCCGAGCGCGAGATGCGCGTGCAGATGGCTGATGCGGAAGCCCAGGCCGTGCGCGGCGAGAACGTGGCTCAGGCCGACATCGCGGCCTCGCAGGCCGATCTGCAGGTCAAACGGGCCGATGCCTACGAATTGGGCGAGAAACGCAAGCGGGAGGCCGAGGCGGCCGTGCTCCAGGCCCAACACCTGGCTTTGGCCAAGGCAGCCCAGGCCGAGGCCGAGCGGATCGAGGCCGAAAAGCGGGCCGCCCTGGAGGCCCCGGCCAAGGCCGAGAAGGCGAAGATGATCGTCGACGCCGAAGCCGATGCCGAACGCCGCCGGATCCAGGCCCAAGGCGAGGCCTCGGCCATCTTTGCCAAGCTCGAAGCCGAGGCGCGCGGCCAGTTCGAAATCCTGGCACGCAAGGGCGAAGGGCTGAAGCAGATCATCGATGCCTGCGGCGGGGCCGAAGAGGCCTTCCGCCTGTTGATGCTCGAACACTTCGACAATCTGGTGGAGGCCTCGGCCAAGGCCATCTCGAACATCAAGTTCGATAAGGTCGTGGTCTGGGAAGGCGCACAGAACGGCTCCAGCGCCACGGCCAATTGGCTGCACAACATGGCGCGCACGCTGCCGCCGATGATGCAGGTCATGCGCGATATCGGTGGCGTGGAGTTGCCCGAGACGCTGGCGAATCTGGCGGCGGCCACCGACGGAAAGTCAAAGGCGGAAGGCAAGCCGGCGTCGGAGAGCAAGCCTGCCACAAAGCCGTGATGCAGCAGCCATCCAGGCAAGTGTTGCCGCTTGCCAGAAGCGAATGAGCCGGCAGGAGAACGGGCTGCCTGCGCCAGCAATGCTAGCTGCGGCGGAGGGAAGAGAAGTGTCCGGGGCGGCCTGATGGCGACGGCACAGGCCCCGCAGCCCCGTGGAGGTGAGCGTCAGCATACCTCGATTTCGTTGGTCAAGGGGCAGTTGCCCTGGACACCCATCGCGGCATGCTGCGCGAGCTGCTTGCAGTAGTAAGTGCTGCAACGCCCACGCAGCAGCACCCCTTCGCGTCCGACCTCCACGGCCAGTTCACGAATTCCACCACAGGTTTGCTTTTGCACTTCCCGTTCGATCGAGGCCGCCAGAAGCTCGGCCTGTTCGAGGGTTTCCGGCAGCACCGACTCCAGTGCCTGCGCGGCCGTCCTGACCTGCCATGATGACCGATCTCTCATCGGTTCCTCCTTGCCTGCTGCCAGCGAACTTTATCCGGGGGTACCCAGCAGCCATTCCGTTGCTGAGGAACCTCCTTGTTCCTGCCCAGCTCTTGCGTCTCAGGAAAACGACTCCGCCAGAACAACTCTTAGAGCCGTTCCCAGAACCTGCCCTCAGTTCAGTGCCGCTAAGCCGCCCAGCCTGGCGATGGCGGTTCTGGGATACGTGCTCCGAGTCGGCCTAGGTTGGCCGACTCACCCTCTCCAGGCCGCACAGCGCCAACTGTCGCGACTCTGGGACAAGTCCTTAGCTAACGCGTCTTCCTGGGAGAACCCACTGAGACCAGAAAAGCAACCACGAACGAGACCCGGACAGCCCGGCCGCCACGGGCCATGAATCTGACCGCCGCCGGCGGCCTGAGGGACAGTGCGTTTTCCAGGGACATGCAGCGCGGAACCGGGTGGAATTGGCGCGCCAACGAGAGAAAAGAGCACTCCACGTCGATGGAAATCGCACTATTATCCCATCACGTTACTTTTTAACGATAAAATCGACCCTCGGTCAACCCCCAATTGGAGCGGAAAAGAAAGGTTTCCGGATCCACTTTCTGACTCCCGGCGCGCAACGCCCCCCGGCCGTCCACGGACGGTACCCACAAAAAAAGACCTCCTCCCGTACCGTCACGAAATCTTATGCGCGCGACGTAGATAGGCAAGGACTTCGTCGGCAAGTTGCTCGGGCGACTTGTGCGCCGCGTCGAGCACCAGTTCGGGCTTCAACGGTGCTTCATAGGGGTCGTCGATGCCGGTAAAGCCCTTGAGCTGCCCGGCCCGAGCTTTCTGGTACAGGCCTTTCGGGTCCCGTGCCTCGCACACTTCCAATGGGGCGTCGACAAGGATCTCGACGAAATCCCCCTCGGCCAGGCTCGCTCGAACCCGGTCGCGGTCCGCCCGGTAAGGGCTGATGAAGGCCGTGATGGCAATCATGCCCGACTCGGCAAAAAGCTTGGCCACGGCGCCGATGCGGCGAATGTTCTCTTCGCGATCCTGGGCCGAGAAACCGAGGCCAAAACGCTTGGCAAATTCGTCGCCATGAATCGGTTTGAGCATCCCCGGGCCCGCGTTCAGCCCATGCCGAATGTTGTCCCCGTCGAGGACGAAGCTCCGCAACCCCAGCGAATGCAGGCGGTGGTCGAGGAGGTTCGCGACCGTGCTCTTGCCGCAGGCGCTGAGCCCCGTGAACCACACCACACAGCCTTTGTGGCGATTGAGCTGTTCGCGTTCCTCGCGAGAGACCGCATGCTCGTGCCAGTGGACCTGCACCTGCTGTTCGTCGGACATGATGGCTTGAGACTCCTGAAAAATGAGACACGATCGGGCAAAAGAGACTCGGCCCGGCCGATCTGGGAAGGATGGGCCCACGGACAGGAGGTGCGACCGGGATGCCGCACGGGGGAAAGTGCCTGACAGGAGAGACCGCATCCCGGCGCCTTACCCGTCTGAACAGGCAACAAAAACAAGTGGTGCATAATACTCATCCAGCCGACCGGCTGCAATGGTGGCGGACAGTCGAGGTGGGAATGCAGCACCACCATTGAGGATGGGAACGCTGCTCCAGTTTGGCATCGATTCTTCCGGGCACCACCGGTATAATTCAGCCTTTCCCCCCCTCTTTGGAATTCAATCGAGCTTGATATGAGTCAGACCGAAGCGGCGCCGAAGGAGATGCGCGGGACACCTACGTCCGAAGCACTTGCTGCGCAAACACTTTACGACAAGTGTTGCACCATGGCTCGAAATCTGTGGTGGAGCTGGCAGCCGGAAGTCATCAATCTCTTCCGCGACCTCGATCCGATTCGCTGGCGGCAATTGGATCACAATCCGATCGCTCTGCTCGCGGAATTCACGCCTGAGCGACTGGAGATGCGCGCAGCGGAACTGGTGTTGTACAGCCGGATCAACCACGCCTTTCGCCGGCTGAAAGAATACATGGTCGAGAAGCCGGTTTGGGGGCAGACCCACGCCGGCGTTTTGGGCTCCAAACCGGTGGCCTACTTCTCGCTGGAGTTCGGCGTGCACGAGTCGGTGCCCATCTATTCCGGCGGCCTGGGCGTGCTTTCGGGCGATCATATCAAGAGCGCCAGTGGGCTGGGGGTGCCGCTGGTGGCCATCGGGCTGTTTTACGACCAGGGCTATTTCAAACAGCACCTGGACATCAACGGCTGGCAGCACGAGGAGTACCTGGACACCAAGGTGGAAAACCTGCCCATGGAGCCCGCACGCGGCGCCGACGGCAAACCGATCACCGTATCGATCCAGACGCGGACCGGGCGGTTGTTGGCCAAGGTGTGGCTGATGCGCGTGGGCCGCGTGAGCCTGTACTTGCTGGACTGCGACGTGGAGGGCAACAGCCCCGAGGACCGCGAGTTGACCGCGCGGTTGTATGGCGGCGACAATCGTACGCGGATCCGCCAGGAGTTGGTGGCCGGAGTGGGCGGGGTGCGCGCCCTGCGTGCCTTGGGGATCATCCCCGGCGTTTACCACCTGAACGAAGGGCACAGTTCCTTTGCGACACTGGAAGCCACGCGCGAGCGGATGAAGGACAATGGCTGGAGCTTCGACGAGTCGCTGCGCGACGTGGCCCAGCACACGGTGTTCACCACGCACACGCCGGTGCCGGCTGGACACGACCGCTTCGACCGCAACCTGATCGAAGAGCACTTGGGGCCGCTGCGCGACGAGTTGGGGATCTCGTTCGACCAGTTGATGGGTCTGGGGCGCGTGGAACCGCACAATGAGCACGAGACCTTCTGCATGACGGTCTTGGGGCTGAAGCTGTCGCGGCGCGCGAACGCCGTGAGCAGTCTGCACGGGCACGTCAGCCGGCGGATGTGGGCCCATCTCTGGCCGTGGCGCGTGGAAGAGGAGATTCCGATCGGCCACATCACCAATGGCGTCCACGTCGACAGTTGGCTCGCCTGGCAGATGAAGCAGCTCTACGATCGCTACCTGCCCTTCGACTGGTCGAGCCGCATGGGCGAGCCGGCCGTGTGGCAGCGGATCTACAATGTGGATCCGGGCGAACTGTGGGAGACGCACCACGGCTTGAAGAACCTGCTGTTGGCCTTCGTGCGGCGGCGCGTCAGTCGGCAGTGCCGGCGGCGCGGCGAGAGCGACGACGCCGTCGAGGCCGCGCGGAGCATCCTCGATCCCAACATCCTGACCATCGGCTTCGCGCGGCGTTTCGCCACCTACAAGCGGGCCGACCTGCTGCTGGCGGACTTGGATCGGCTGGCGGCCTTGATGAATTCAGCCGAGTGTCCCTTCCAGATGATCTTCGCCGGCAAGGCCCATCCGGCCGACGAACCCGGCAAGCAACTGATCAAGCGGATTGCCACCTTGCGGCACGACCCGCGGTTCGCCAACCGCATCGTGTTCGTCGAAGACTACGACATCAATGTCTGCCGGCACATGATCCAAGGCGTCGACGTGTGGTTGAACAACCCCCGCCGGCCCCTGGAGGCTTCGGGCACCAGCGGCCAGAAGGCCGTGCTCAACGGGGCACTGAACTTGTCGATTCTCGACGGGTGGTGGGCGGAAGCCTACGACGGCACCAATGGATTCGCCATCGGCAGCGGCACCAGCCACGTCGATGACCGCATCACCGACACGCGCGACGGGGCGTCGCTGTTCCGCGTGCTGGAAGAAGAAGTGATCCCGCTGTACTACGATCGCGACATCGACGGGTTGCCGCGGCAGTGGATCAAGCGGATGATGAACTCGATCAGTTCGCTGGCCTGGCGATTCAGCGCGCACCGCATGGTGGCCGACTACGTGCGCACCACGTATCTGCCGGCGGCCGGCGGCTTGAGCTGCGACATGACGGGCCGCTAGGCCCGGCGGTGACGGATCGCTGGATCGCCAAGGATTCCGCCCTGCGGAGCGGACAGGCGCGAGCACCCATTGCCTGTTGGTCCCCCCGGTTCACTGGCTGTATTGATCTCGAAAGCGCGAGCGAGCATGCCTGAGTTCTTTGATCTGCCGCACACGGTGGCCGACGAGGAAATCGACGAACAGGGCCACGCCAACAACGTCGTCTATGTACAGTGGATGCAGGCTGCAGCGATCGCGCACTCGGCCACCCTGGGGTGGACCGGCCAACGCTATCGGCAGATCGGCTGCGGCTGGGTCGTGCGCTCGCATTGGATCGAGTACCACTGTCCAGCCCAGCGCGGCGAGCAGATTCTGATCCGCACCTGGGTGGCGGGCATGAAGAAGGTCACTTCCGTGCGCCGGTACCGTATCCTGCGCGCCGCAGACCTGGCCCTGCTGGCCGAGGCCGAGACGAACTGGGCCTTTATCGATTACGCGACGGGCCACCCGGTCCGTATCCCGCAAGAGATCATCCAGGCCTATCCCGCGGCCGGACAGAAACTGGAACGCGGAAGGCAACCGAGCAAACGATGAAGGCCGTTCGGCCTGGGGATGCCGGTCGCCTGGAGACTGGCCACCATCGACTATCGCCGTGAGGTGCAACATGAAAGTCTTGGTCATCTTGGGACACCCGCACGAAGGCAGTTTCTGCCATGCCCTGGCACAAACGGCGGTCGCGCAACTCCAGCAGGCCGGCCACGAGGTCCTCTTCCACGACCTCTATGCCGAGGGCTTCGATCCGCTGCTGCCGCACGCCGAAATCCCCAAAGGCGCGCGGCTGGACCCGCAGATCCAGAAGCACTGCGATCAGGTCCGGGCGGCCGAGGGCTACATCGTGATCCATCCCAACTGGTGGGCGCAGCCGCCGGCCATCCTCAAGGGCTGGCTGGATCGCGTGATTCGCCAGGGGGTGACCTACGAATTCGGCCCGGGCGGGGTGGTGCCCCTGTTGACCGGACGCAGGGCCTTGGTCATCACCACCTCCAACACCCCACGCGAGGACGAGATTCGCCTCTACGGCGATCCGCTGGAAAACCTGTGGGCCAACTGCGTGTTTGGCTTCTGCGGGGTGAAGCAGTTCAAACGGCGGAACTTCGAGTCGATTGTGATGAGCACCGCACAGCAGCGGCAGGAATGGCTGGCGGAGACGGCCCGCCTGGTCGACGAGCAGTTCCCCGCCAAGCCTTGATCCGCTCAGCGGCAGCGTTGGCGTTGGCTCTCGCGATCGGGCACGGGATGGCTCGCCGCAACTACTCGCCGGGCCGAGGCTTGCGCTTCAACTCGCCATCGTGCTCGGCCATGAACTTGCGGAGTTCGTCGCCGAAGTCCAGCAACCGGTTCCATTGTTCCAGATACAAGGTGACGGGCATCCGCTGGAGGCCGTAGACGCTCACCGCCCCCTTGGCGCTGACCTTGCAGTAGAGTTGGCCGCGCCGCGGTTGATCGCTGTCTTCCAACATGCGATTCGCGTCTTCAATGCTCAGCTCGCCCGCAGCCACCTTAGCTAGGATCTCTTCCCGTTTCATTCGTCGTCCTCCGAATTGATGGGTTGCATCCGTGCCTACGATAGCAGGTTGGCTGGGGGGATTCAAGACCGGGGGGGAGACACACCAGGAAATGGTGAGCCCCGTCCCTAGCTACCCCATCTGCGCTAGAGCGATAGCACATACTCCACCAGATCATCGATCTGCTGTTCGCTCAGGTGGTCGATCTTGCCGCCGCGCTCGCCGTGCTTGCCCTTGACGATCAGGTCCTTGATGCTGGTCCACTTGCCATCGTGCAGATAGGGGGCGGTGCGCCAACACTCGACCAGACTCGGCGTGTCGAAGGTGGAACGCCGATCATAGGGCCCTTCGGAGCCTACGTCATGCATCAACATGTCCGTGTACAACGGTTCCGGATGACAGCGCGCACAGCCGACCTCGGGATCGTGGAAGATCTTCTTGCCCCGCTCGGCCGCCGGACTGAGCTGGCCGTTGACCAGGTGCGGGCTGGGCACCGGCTGCAAGGCCTTGAGATACTCGTCCATGGCCACCGCCTCTTCCTCCGGCCGCACGGCAAACAGAATGTGGGTCAGGCCGGAACGCACGCCCATTTCGCCGTCGGGCCGCACGGCGGTCCACATCGAGGGGGGAGTCTTGTGCGTCAACAGCATCGACTTGTTGTTCTTGGGATTGCCCAGTCCGTCATTCATCAGGTCCCAGTTCAAGGCATCGACCCGCGCGTCGGGATGGCAACTGGCGCAGCTCTGCCAGTGCTGGAAGCAAATCGTGGCGTCGTTGAACAAGACCTCGCCCCGCCGCTGCACGCTCCACACCGGGGTCGGCCCCAAGGCCAACGTGTTGACCAGCTTGCCAGGCTTGGCGGCCAGTTCGACCGCGTTGATCAGATCGGAAAAGTAGGCGGGCACATAGGCCTTGTCGCCCACGACCGCCACGGCCCGAGTGCCTTTGCCCTCCAGGCGGATGCGGCGCCGCAGGTCCACCAGGAACGCCAGGTCGTTGGGGATGTCGGCCTTGACCATCGAGGCGTAGACGCCTTGCACCTCGGGCTTGGGCTGGCCCGGCTTGAGCTCAGCCGGGATCTTGTCAATCTTCTCCAGCACGCCGGCGATCTGGATCACGCTCAACTCGCTGGTCCCGGCGTGTGCCACGCAAACCGTTTGACCGTCAGCCGTGCAGGCCACGCCCCAAGGCACGGCCGCGCCCAAATCGACGTCGTCCAGCAACACCGTGTTCAACAATTTCTGTTGGCCGGCGTCAATGATCGACAATGCGTTGGTGTTCATCCAGCCCCGCTCCAGTTGGGTCGTGGGCATCTGGTAACGCGCCAGGATGTGCGGCACGTAAACGTACTTTCCATCGGGCGAAACACAGATCGCTCGCAAACCGGAACTCCCGTTAAGCAACCGGATCGGATGGACCTTGAGCGTGGCCGTGTCGATGACCGAGACGACCGCGGCGACGTCATACGAGTCGGCCGGGTCGTTGGGCAAATGGTTGGCCACGTAGACCTGCTTGCCGTCCGGCGTGATCGCGGCCGCATGGGGTTCGCGCACCACCGGCACGCAGGCCAGTTCCTTGCCCTGCTCCAGGTCGATCACGGAAACGCTGTTGTTGAAGCGATTGCACACGTACAGCCGTCTTCCGTCGGGGCTCAGGGCCGGCCCGATCGCCGTGTGCCCCGCCGCCAGCGTCTGGGTGATCTTCATTGCCTTGGTGTCGATCAGGCAGACCTTGCTCTGCACGGCGGCACAGGTCACATAGAGCTTCGTGCCCTCGCGGTTCAGGACCAGACCCGTCGGCGTGTCGGGCACCGCCACGCTCTGCGCGATCTTGCCGCTGGCCAGATCCACGGCGTCGATCCGCTTTGCGTCGGCCTCGAGCACGTAGAGCCGGGCGCCATCGGGCGAGGCCAGCAGCACTTCCGGTCCCAGCGATTTCGTCTCCTTGCCAGTCGAGGTCCAGGCCGCGCACAGGCCCACCAAGGTGATGGACAGACCAGCCACCAGAATTCCGACGCGCAAGTGAGACTTCATAGCGACTCCTCGACTGAGAAGAATACGGCGGGAAGAGGATGCGGTAGGGTTTTCAGACCTCAGGACTACAAAAGTCGAACGCGAAAGACGGCCATCGCGTGGATTCAGGCCCATGGCACCCGCCATGGACCAGCACACTCCAGATCCTCCCAGGATCGTTGCTGCCAACCGACACTGCAAGCACCCGGGACCGGCCTAGTATATCCGACCGGTAGTGGTCATACCAGTTCCTCAGCAACCACCCCCTCCTTTGGCGAGACGCCGACAGCTTCTACTGTCAAAAGTCCACGCCAAGTCATGCTGAACGCAGCGAAGGATCTCGCACCGGACGGAGTCTTCGCCACGCTCGGAACGGCAGACTTCAACGCGGTTTTCCGTGATGCACGCTACTTCACCACCGCGCGCAGCACGATGTTGCGGTAGTCGACCGAGGTGTGGTCGCCCTGGAGGAAGATCGGTCCCGGGCGAAACTCGTCCGACCACAGCGCCCCGCCGGTGCAGCCGCGCACAGGTTGATTGTCGATGATCTTCTGGCCATTGAGAATCACCGTGATATGGCGGTTGACCAGCGTGATGTCGTATGCCTGCCACTCGCCGGCCGGCTTCTCCGCGGCCACCGTGGGGCAGGTCCGGCTGTAGATGCCGCCCATGTTGTGAGCATCCAACGGCTTGCCGAAGCTGTCCGACACCTGGATCTCGTAGATCCCGCGCAGATAGATGCCGCTGTTGCCCGCAGGAGGCACGCGCGTTTCCAGCGTGAGATTGAAGTCTTCGAATTCCAGCTCCGTGCGGAGATTGGCATAGCGCTTGTGCGGTTTACCTTCTTCCTGCGGTGCCCGATTCACGAGGATGCCGTTCTCCACGGTCCAGCCACTGGGCAGGTCGTCCTTGACCAGCTTCCATCCGGTCAGGTCGCGCCCGTTGAACAGCGAGAGTGGCGGGCCAAACTCGACCTTCGAGAGGTCCGGCGCCGGCGGCAACGGGGGAATCCGCTTGCCGCTCAACTCGCCCTGGCCGGACTGCTTGCCCTTGTCGTTCACCTCGACCGTGGTCAGATTCAACGTGTCGCCATCCACTTTGCCGGTGAGTACTTGCACGATCTGAAACGTCACCAGCGTGCCGTCGCGTTCCTTGCGCTTGCCTTCGCGAATTCGCTTGACGATGAGTTGGTCGCCTTCGATCGCGACACTGGCCACTGGCAGCACACTGCCGCCGCCCCACAGCAGACTGCCCTCCAACTTGCCGTCCTTCTGCTCGATACCCAACCAACCTGCCGCGCCGTTGGGCAGCGTCAGGGCCCAGTCGGCCACAAAACACTTGGCGTCGGCCGCCTGAGCCAGGTCGGCCGTGGCGGCCCACGTCAAAAGAACAGCGCAGCCGACGGCGGCGATCGAGGTCCGAAACGATGTGGCAAACGCGACGTTCATAGAGGCTCCTTCAAACGGCGGGATCACGGGGGATGGTTGCGGACGCACGGATGGGGCCGCATCCCAAGACTCCCAGGATAACGCACCGCTGAACGTCATGCCACTGGATCGCGGCGAGAGCAGAAAAGTCGTTCCGTTGCTCCTTCAGAGGCCGATCTTGGCCCACTGCCGCTCCAACCGGACCCGCGAGACAGGGATGGCCGTCCCCAACTTCTGGGCAAAGAGCGACACGCGGTACTCTTCGAGCATCCAGCGGTAGCAGACCAACTCCCCGTCCACGATTCCCCGCTGCCGGTGGTCGTCGGCCCGTTGCTGATAGGATTCCCACATGGCAGCCAGTTCCTCGGTCGCCTCGCGATCGCGCGGCAGGTTGCCGGACAGGCGTTCGACACGACCGGCCACGGCCTGCAGATAACGCGGGTAGTGCCGCAGCCAGTCCCAGGGCGTGGCGGTAAGGAAGCTCGGATACACGAGCCTGGCTAACTGAGCGTGGATGTCGTCGGCGGCGTGTTGCCACCTGGGAAGCGAGGCCTGCTCCCAGGCCAACCGTGCACGGTGAAAGCCCTCCCACAGCGGCCCCATGAGTCCCGCCAGATCCTGGGTCCCCAGGCCGATCCGCGTGCGTCCCAAGGCCAGCCGTTCGTCGTATTGCGCGCGCGTTCGCACCGGCGGCAAGTCGGCCAGCATGGCCCGGTCGGCCAGCAGTTCCATGAGCTCCTGCTTCAGATCGAGCCCCGAAACCGCCGCGGCATAGACCAGCATTTGCGGTAAGCCGGGCAGCCAGTTGACTTGCGTGCGCAGGTCGCGCGAACAGGCCTGGCAGAACAGGCGTCGCAACGCGGCGCGCGTGGACTGCTCGGCCATGTCGGCCGAGTCGAACAAGCGCAAGGCCACGGAGGTCCGTTCGTCGAGCAGGCCGGGATAGGCTTTGACCAGCACTCGGCCGTGGCGCACGTCAACCGCGGTCGGCAGTTCGTCGAAATCCCAAGTAGTCAGCCCCTGGCGGTTCCACAGCGGATCGTCGACTTGGGCTAGTCGGGCGGCTACTTGCGACCCCAATTGCCGCCGCAATTCGACCAGATCCCGGCCACTGGCCAGCGAGTTCCCCTCCACGTCCACCACATGGAAGTTCATGCGCAGGTCGTCGGGCAGTCTTTCTTCCTGAAAGGCCGCGGCGTCGATGGCTTGGCCGGCCAGGCGGCTCAACTCGCGTGCCACGGCCTGGGTCAGTTCGCCTTCGCCAAAGCGGATCGCCGCGGCCACGCGCCGGGCCGTATCGTTGGCCGGCACGAATTGCCGCCGCAGATGCTTGGGCAGAGCGCGAATCAGGGCCAGGACCTTCTGCTCCAGCAGGCCCGGCACTAGCCACCCCACCGCACGCGGCTCGACCTGGGCCAAGGCCTCGGCCGGCACCGTAAGCGTTACGCCATCGTCGGCCGAGCCCGGCTCGAAACGATACTCCAGCGGCAACTGCATCGCAGGCAGGGCCAGATGATCGGGAAAATCCTCGGCCGCCACTCCTGGAGCGTCGGGCACCAACAGGTCCGCACGCGTCATACGTAGCCCCTGGGCGTTCTGGCCGCGATCCTGCCGCAGCCAGCGCGTCAGACGGTGCACGTCGTACACGTCCTCCGGCAGCCGGCGGTCGTAGAACTCGTAGCGTGCCCAGGGCCCTTGCAGCAAATCGTTGCGCCGCAGCTTGGCCTGCAATTGCTCCAATTCCTGCAGCAGTTGCTCATTCTGCTGGATGACTTCCGGCTTGCGCGCCAGGCGGCCCTCGACCAGGCCATGCTGGATGAGCAGTTGCCGGGCCGCCGCGGCGTCGATCGGCCCATAGGCCACGCGCCGCCGAGCCACGATCGGCAGACCGAAGAGCGTCACGCGCTCGAAGGCCACCGCCGAGCCACTTTCGGCGTCCCACTGCAGGTCGCTGTAGCTGCGGTGGACCAGGTGCGGGGCCAGAGGCTCAATCCACCGCGGATCGATCCGTGCGACAGTGCGCAGGTATCGTCGCGAGGTTTCCACCAACTCGCTGCACACAACCCATTTCGGCTTGGCTTCTATGACCGCCGAGCCCGGCCAAAGCTGGCACTTGCCGCCACCGGCCGAGCTGTACTCGTGGGTCTCGCCGCGTTGCGCCACATTGGCCAGAAGGCCGGTCAACACGGCCCGATGGATGGCATTTGAGTCTTCGCGGCGGGGGCCGGGCGCGAGCTTGATCTGCCGGGCCAGGTCCAGCAACTCGCGGTGCACATCGAGCCATTCGCGCATGCGGTTGAACGACAGGAAATTCTGCCGGCAGGCCTTGCGCAGTTGGCTGCGCGAGACCTTCGCGCGCAATGCGTGATAGAAATCCCAGAGCTTCAGATAGCCCAGGAAATCGGAGCCCTCGACCCGGAATTGCGCGTGGCACTCGTCGGCCGCTTGCTGTTTCTCCAGCGGCCGTTCGCGCGGCTCCTGCACCTCCAGCGCAGCGGCAATGATCAGCACCTCGGCCAGGCAGTTCTCCTCGTGAGCCGCCAAGATCATCCGCCCGATGCGCGGATCGACCGGCAGGCGGCTCAATTGCCGTCCGATCTCCGTCAGGCGTTGCTCCTCGTCGATGGCGCCTAGTTCGAATAGCGTCTTGTAGCCGTCACGGATGGCCTCGGGCCGGGGGGGATCGAGGAAGGGAAAGCTCTCGATCTCGCCCAGCCGATAGGCCTTGGCCTGCAGGATCACCGCAGCCAGATTGGTGCGTTGGATCTCGGGCGCCGTGTACTGCTCGCGGGAAAGGTAATCCTCCTCGCTGTACAGTCGCACGCAGATGCCCGATCCCACTCGGCCGCAACGCCCCTTGCGCTGGTCGGCCGAGGCGCGCGACACGGGCTCGATCGGCAACCGCTGGGTCTTGGAGCGCGGTGCGTAGCGGCTGATGCGCGCCGTGCCGGGATCGATCACATAGCGGATGCCCGGCACGGTGAGCGACGACTCGGCCACATTGGTGGCGATCACGATCCGCCGGCCGGCGTGCGGCTGAAAGACCTTCTGCTGCTCGGGGATCGAAAGCCGCGCGTAGAGCGGCAGGATTTCTGTGCCCCCGCTCCGCCGCGTGCCAGCCATCCGTCCGCGCAGGGCCTTGGCGGTTTCGTGGATGTGCCGTTCGGTGGGCATGAACACGAGCATGTCGCCCGGCCCCTCGGCCGCCAGTTGGTCGACGGCATCCAGCACGGCCTGGGCCGTGTCGATCTCGCCGGTGTCCTCGTCCGGCTGGACCGGCTGCCAGCGGACCTCGACCGGCCAGGCCCGGCCCGCCACTTCCATGATCGGGGCGGGGCCGCGGCCCAGGTCAAAATGCGCGCTGAACCGCGCCGCGTCGATCGTGGCCGAGGTGATGATCAGTTTCAGGTCGCGTCGCCGCGGCAACAGGGTCTTCAGGTACCCCAGCAGGAAGTCGATGTTCAGCGATCGCTCGTGCGCCTCGTCGATGATCAGCGTGTCGTATTGCTGGAGCCAGGAATCGCCCTGCAACTCGGCCAGCAAGATGCCGTCCGTCATCAGCTTGATGTAGGTTTGCGGGCCGAGGGCCTCGGAGAAGCGGACTTTGAAGCCCACCGCCTGGCCCAGCGGCGTCTGCAGTTCTTCGGCGATACGTGCGGCCACGGATCGGGCGGCGATCCGCCGTGGCTGCGTGTGCCCGATCAGCCCTTCGATGCCGCGCCCCAACTCCAGGCAGATCTTGGGAAGTTGCGTCGATTTGCCCGAGCCCGTCTCGCCACAGACGATCAGCACCTGATGCTCGGCGATGGCGGCGGCAATCTCGTCGCGCCGCGCACAGACGGGCAACTGCGCGTCATAGCGGATGCAGGGCACATTCCGGCGGCGGGTCTCGTGCAAAGCCACCGAGCGTGCCACCTGATCCACCAGCCGCGCCCAGCGATCGGCGAGCCGGGAATCCTCTGCCGCCAATCGGCTCAGTCCGCGCAACTGCTCCCGGAAGCGATGGCGGTCCTGGCGCATCGCTTTGGCAATCTGTGCGGGCAGTTGCGCCGGATCGACCATGGGGGAAGAGGATTTACAGGCCATGTGGGGGTGGGGGGCAGTGCGATCGAACCGGTCATCGTACTTCAGGACGTAACCTATGACGAGTCCTGATCTAGGGACACGTGATTGGAGCCCGCGGATCGGACGAAAACCGAAGACAACGGGCCACCCCAGCCCCCCCATCGAATCACAACCTGGCGAACACACGTCACCCCGCTTGCCTAGCGATGGGGGCACCCTATGTTTGCTAGGTTGTATGCTTCCGAGCCGGTCGCAGAACCGTCTGGAACATGTATCGTTCCCGATCGGTCAGGCCGGCCGCGACGTTTCCGAAGAAGCCCCTCCCTTTCACCCAGTTGTGAGTATCCGTCATGCTCTCCAGATTGTCCCTGAAAGCCAAGCTCATTGGCGGTTGTGCGCTGTTGGCCATGATTACGGCGACGGTTGGTGGTCTGGCGGTGGTGCAGCTTTCACGGATGAACACCGACAACACGCGGCTCGCCGAAGAACACGTGCCGCAATGGAACGTCGCCGGCCAGATCGAGTCGCGTCAACGGGAGGTGGGCTACTACATGGTGGCCTACAGTCTGAACCACGACGAGGCATGGCTGACCAAGGCCAAGGGGACCGTGGAATTGCTCCGGCAGTCGATTGAGACTGCGCAGAAACTGGCGGCGGCCAATACGCGCCTGAAGGACTTGAAGGCCTCGGCAGAGCAGATCCTTGCGGCGTTCGGGAAGTATCAGACGGCGATTGGCCGGTCCGAGGAGGTCACGCGGCAGGTGGTTCAATCGCGTACGCAAATGGTGTCGAGCAGCGACGCGTTGAGAGAGGCCTTGCGCAGCTATCTGGCCAGTCAGCAGCAGGCCATGGAGCGGCAGATCGATTCGCGTCAAGACGCTTTGCAGAGCGGCGTGAGCGCCAAGGCCGCCAGTTCGGCCGAGGAACTGCACATCCGCCAGTCACGGATCAACGAGGCGATGGAATTGCTTTCCTCGCTGGCAGACCTGGGGCAACGCATGTGGCAAGCCCAAGCGCATCGCGATCTGACCGCCTTGGAGAAGACCTTACCGGTTCTCCAGGCGAACAACGAGCGGCTGGCGCAACTCCTCCAGGAGACCCGTCAGGAGGCGAACAAGCAACTGCTCTCCAAAGCCATTGCCGAGGCCGGCCGCAATCGGGCCGCCGTGGAAGGCCTGTTGAGCGCCCAGCGGCAGGCGGCCGACGTGGCCCAGCAGCGGCTGGAGGCCTTTCAAGAGACCCTGGGCTTGGCCGCCTCGCTGACGGAGACGGCGCGCGCCGGTACGGAGGCCGTGGCCGGCAGGACCAAGGCCCGAGCATCGCTGGCCGCGCAGATGATGATCGGCGGGACGCTCTTGGGATTTGCAGCCGCCTTGGCCATCGGCTTGGGAATGTCGCTGAGCACGACTCGCCGCCTGGCCAACATCGGCGCCACACTGAAGGCCCTGGCGGCCGGCGACTACAGCGCGCGGGCCGCAGTCACTTCGCGCGACGAATTGGCGCAAATGGCCGAGGCCTTGAATGCGGCCGTCGTGGCCACGGAACGTGCGATGCGCGAGCGTGAAGAGGCTTCGCAGCGTGAGCGACTGCTGGAGGCCCAGCGCGCCGAGGCCGAGCGGCAACGCGTGGAGGAAGACCAGCGCCGCCAGGCGGCGGACGCCGCCCGGGAACGGGAAGCCTTGGAAGCGCGCCGCCGGATCCAGGAGGAAGAGGCCGCGCGCGAGCGTGCAAGGGCCGAGGAGGATCGCCGCAACACCGAGGCCTTGCGCGGCAAGGTGGATCACGTGCTGGAAGTGGTTGCCGCCGCCGCGCAAGGGGACTTGACGTGTCGTGCCCGCCTTGAAGGCGAAGAGGCCATCGACCAACTGGCGATGGCCATCGACCAGATGCTAGAACGCCTCTCGCAGATGATCGGCCAGGTGGCCGAAAGCGCCGTGCAGTTCGCCGAAGGCTCGCGGATCATCGCCCAGAGCTCGGAGTCGCTGGCCAACGGATCGCAGACGCAGAGTTCCAGCGTGCAGCAGATGGCGGCCACGATGGCCGAACTGAGCCGCTCGCTGGAGAGCATCAAGGAAAACGCCAGCCAGGCCACGCAGGTCGCCCAGGAGACCGATCGACTGGCCGCCGAAGGGGGCGGCGCGATGCAGAAGTCCATGGAATCCATGGGGCAGATCCGCACCGGAGCACAGCAGATCGGCGAGATCATCCAGGTGATTGCCGAGATCGCGGAACAGACGAACCTCTTGGCCCTGAACGCGGCCATCGAAGCGGCTCGGGCCGGCGAGCATGGCATGGGTTTCGCCGTCGTGGCCGACGAAGTGCGCAAGCTCGCCGAACGCTCGAACCAGGCAGCGCGCGAGATCGCCACGCTCATCAAACAGTCGACCCAGCAGGTCGAGCAGGGGGCTCAGCTCAGCGACGCCACGGCCGATTCGCTGAAACGGATCATCCAGTCCGTGCAGGCCACCTCGGGCAAGATCACCCAGATTGCGGCAGCCACCGAACTGCAGGCCAGCCAGTCGGAGGAAGTCTCGCGCGCGATCGACTCGATTGCCCGCGTGACCGAGCAAACAGCGGCCAGCACCGAAGAGATGGCCTCCAGCAGCGAAGAGTTGGGGGCGCAGTCGGATACGCTGCGGAACCTGGTGGCCCAGTTCCGGGTGTGAAGCTCGCCGCGCTGAACGCTGCGCGTTGCCCACGGACGCGGCGGCAACGCAGCCAAGACTGTTCCACGCCTATCCGCGCGCATTCCCTTGAACGATGAATCGCCGCCAGGCGTCGAGGTCTTCCTGGGACAGGCTGTTCTCGCGGACAATCTCCGTTTCCACCTGGCGGTTGGCGCCGTACACGCTGACACGGACCTTGAGTCGCCCGTTGCTCTGATACTGAAACAGCACGTCCACCGGGGTGCCGGCCGGCATGTTGGGTGGAAGGTCGGAGACGGTGCAGCGGCCCAGCGGGTTGCAGTCGTCGGCCGAGGAACTCTCCCCTTCCACGATCTGCACCAAGATCGTGTGCTGGTTGGTCTTCTGCGTGCGGAAGGTTCGCCTGGCGGTGACGGGCAGGGGCGTATTGCGCGGGACCAGGACCCCGTTGCGGCGACGCTGCGTCTGGGGATCGATTCCGACCACGCCCAGACTGTGCGAATTGACATTCTTGATGCGGAACGTGCCGGGCAACCCTTGGCTGCGCGCCAAGAGCAGGCCGGCGTGCAGCGCCGCGCCGTGCGCCACGGCCTCGTCGGCCGCCACCGAGGCGTCGGGCGGCTTGCCGGAAAGGGCCTGCAGCATCTGGCGGACCATCGGCATGCGCGTCGCGCCGCCCACGAGCAACACGCGGTCCACGTCGGACCATTGCAGGCCGGCGGCCCGCAGGGTTTGCTGGGTGGTAAAGCGCGTACGGTCGAGCAAGTCTTGGGTGGCTTCCTCGAACTGCTCGCGCGTAACCTCCACGCGCGACGCGCGCCCCTGATTTTCGCACGGCACTGTGGCCTTGGGACGCGACGAGAGCGTGCGCTTGGCGTCCTCGCATTCGCGCCACAGCCTGGCTGCCGCCTGCGAATCCTGGCGTGGATCGACCTGGTGTTCCCGGATGAAGCTCTCGGCGATCAGGTCCACCAGGCGCTGGTCCCAATCGTATCCGCCCAGTTGGACATCGCCGTCGGTGGCCAAGGTCTGAAAGCGGGCTGCGCGAATCTCCATCACGGTGACGTCAAAAGTGCCTCCGCCCAGGTCGTAGACCAAGACCCGCTGCTGCTGGCCCTTGCGGGCCGGGTCGAGGAATCCCCCCTGAAAACCGAAGGCCACGGCCGCCGCCGTGGGCTCGTTGATGATGTCCAGGACATCCAGGCCTGCCATATACCCCGCGTCCTGAGTAGCTTTGCGGCGAACCTCGTCGAAGTAGGCCGGAACGGTGATCACGGCTTTCTCCAGGGGACCGACCTGCAGCGCCGCATCCTGCCGAAGCTTGTTGAGGATGAAGGCCTCGATGACCTCGGGAGGATATTGCCGGCCCTCGATAGCCTTGTGGAAGACGCGATGGCCGACATCGCGTTTGGCACAGGTGGCCACGCGGTCCCCCTCGGTCGCGACGGCCTTGAGCGCCTCGCGCCCCACAATCAACTCCTGGCCATCGAACAGGACCGCGCTGGGCGTGAGGCGATCCCCCTCGGCGTTGACCAAGGTCGTCGGCCGGCCGTCATCGTCCAGCCGGGCAATGACCGAGAAGGTGGTGCCCAGGTCAATTCCGACAGGGATGATCTTCGTGTTCATAGCGCGCATCGAGAAGGCTCTTGTATCGCCGATCGATCATGTCGTGAGGCCGATCTCACGCGGCATCCAGGGAGACGAATCCGACATTCCTTTCGCAGCCGTCGATGAATCCGGAATCAGAAAGGCCAGGGGAAAACCCCCGGGTTCTTCCACGCCAGAACGGAATAGGCCAACCCCAAGCCCACCAGGGCTGACAAGAGGTAGGCCAACGCGTTCACCCAGCGATGCGCGACAGACCTCTTCGTGGCCCCCGGCGCGAATGGCGTGCGAGCGTGGCTCGTGGACCGGGGCTTGCGATCCGGCACACCACGGTCCGGCTGCCAGGTCCGGGTCCCTTCCCGACCAGCCGCGGGAGCCGTCGCGGCGACGGGCTGGGCCGGCGGCGCGGCGGGAGCGGGCCCGAGGTTCGCCAGGGGGACACTGCTCGGCGCCTCTCTGCCGGACACCGGCCCCGCAAGCGCGGCAAAGGACCGAAAACCCTGGGGAGACGTGACGGCCTGCTTCCAGCGGACGAGACCGTCGTCGCTCACGCCCACGTCGCGTTCGATCGCCAGGACCGTTTCGCTTTGCGTGCCGGACACCACGCCCCGGACCGTGAGCCGGCCGTTGGTGGCGTATTGGAACGTGATCTCCACCGGCCAGCCTTGGGCCAGCCCCGGCGGCAGGTCGCGGATCACGGCCCGGCCGATGGGCGTACACTCCTGTGGCAAAGAACTCTCCCCTTCCAGCACCTGAATGACGATGGAACGCTGATCGGCGGAGCGGGTGGAGAAGGTCTCTTTGACCTGGGCCGGCAGGGGAGTGTTGCGCGGGATGAGCGTGACGTTGGTCTTGCGGAGCGTCTGCGCGTGGATCCCCTCGACGCCCAGACTATGCGAGTTGACGTTCACCACCTGGAAAGGACTTGGCTGGCGGCCTTGCCGGCAGAGCAGGTAGTGGGCATAGAGCGCAGCGCCACGAGCCACCGCCTCGTCGGGGTTGACGCGGTGATCGGGTACGATCTGCGACATCCGCGTCAGCATCTGAGAGACCATTGGCATGCGCGTGGAGCCGCCGACCAGCAGGATCCGCGTGACTTGCGGCCAGTCCATCTTGGCGGCGGTGAGCAGTTGCCGCACCGTGTAGGCCGTGCGTTCCAGCAGATCGGCAGTCAGTTCTTCGAACAGGGCGCGCGTGATCGGCACGGTCAAGCTGCGCTGCGCGTGGTTGATCACCACGTTCGCGGACGAGCGCGCACTGAGGGTGTGTTTGGCCTCGACCACGGCGTTGAGCAGATGGTTCAACGCGGCGGGATCCTGGCGCGGATCGCAGCCGTGGGCCTGCTGGAAGGCCTGGGCCACGTGGTCCACCAGGCGGAGATCCCAATCATAGCCCCCCAAGGCCACGTCGCCGTCCGTAGCCAGGGTCTGCACATGGCCCGGCGAGAGCCGCAGAAGCGTCGCGTCGAAGGTGCCGCCCCCCAGGTCATAGACCAGGACGTTCATCGAAGCCCCGACGGCCGCGTTGCAGTCGAGGTAACCCAAGGCCTCGCCGAAGGCCAGGGCCGCGGCCGTGGGCTCATTGACGATATCCAGAACGGTGAGCCCTGCCATCTCGCCGGCATCGACGGTCGCCTTGCGCCGCAACTCGTCGAAATAGGCCGGCACCGTAATGACAATCCGCGATTGTGGACCCAAGGCCTGCACCAGGTCCGTCTTCAGCTTGCGGAGAATGCAGGCCTGAATGACCTCGGGCGGAAGATGGTTGCCGCGAATGGGACGCGAGTAGACGGCCGCGCCCATATCGCGTTTGACCCATTGCGCCACCCGGTCGGGATAGATCGTAGCGGCGCTGCGCGCCTCCTTGCCCACGACGACCTCGGCGTCGTCGAACAACACGACGCTGGGGGTAAGGATCTCGCCCTCGGCGTTGAACACCATGGCCGTGCGCCCGCAGTCGTCCACCCAGGCGATCGCCGAATTGGTCGTTCCCAGATCGATGCCAATGGCCTTGGAGCCGGCCCCAGAACCTGTTGGTGGCTCAGCCTGGCTGGGCCGCCCGACGTGGTTGGGATGGTCCTGGGATCGATTCTCAGCATCGAAGTTGGCCCCGGCGCCAGGAGGAGCACTTGGCTGGGGGACCTGACCGGGACGGTTCTCGGGCGGATGGTGTGGCGTCGGCATGGGTGTGGCCTCAGCGCCCGCAGAGGGCGGAACCTGATACGTCCAGCCAAGGGGGCCGCAGGGCCTCCGGTGAAGGTGCCGCGTGGTCTTTTTCTATCGCCGACTCGGGAAGGGGCACACACGCGACGTCAGCTCTCCGTGGCGTAAGCCTCGGCGAACTCCAGGACCCACAAGTCGATCACGTTATGAAAGCTGGTCAGATCGGCTTCGTCCAACCGCTGATACTGGCTGCGATTGAAGAGCTCGCGGTCGCGCACGGTTCCCTTGGCCGCCACTTCCAGCAGGTTGGCTTCGGACAGAGGCCGCACGACGATTTCCAGGCGGCTGAAAGTGCTGGCGCGCGAACGATCGCCAAGCAAGGAGATGTCATCGCGACTGGCCGAAGCCCCCCAACCGCGCTCGCCGACCACGGTCTCCAGCCGAAAACCGGGAATGTGATCGGCCATCTGCCGCAGGCAAGCCTCGATGCGTTCAGAGAGTTCCAGACGATACTCGGCGTACAGCCGCCGCAGGTCCCGTTGGCTGAGGGCCTTGAGGGCCTCGGCCTGGGCTCGGGCCGTGCTCTGATGCTTGCCGCGCTCGATCGCCTTTTCCAGCCGTTTCTCGAAGTCCATCTTGCCTGTGTTGCGTTACTTGGCCTGATCTTCCGACGGCGGTTCCACCTTCTTCTGCTCGTCGGCGGCCGGAGGCGATCCTTCTTTCTTCTCGCCGGTGGCCGGAGGCGGTCCCTGCTGGAATTCGTAGAACTGCATCAAATCGCTGAAGCTGCGCAGCGGCGCCTTGCCGGCCTTCATCTCGTCGCTCAGTGGCACCACCGGCTTCTTGGGCTTGGGCTTGGGTACGTACGGCGCGCGGGGCGGCCCCGCGGGACGACCGCGGCCCTGTTGCGGCGGACGACGCCGATCGCGGTCCCGGTCCCGATCACGGTCGCGGCGCTCGGGCGGTCGCCCCTCGCGCGGCGCGGCCTGTGCCGCGGAGCCCCCCTCGGCAGCCGACGCCTGTTCCGGCTTGGCCGGTCGACGCCCATGCGTTCGCGGACTGCCGGGCGGAATCATGGTCAGCGACACGCGCCGCCGCTGCTTGTCCACTTCCAGCACCCAGACTTTGACGATGTCGCCCACGGCCACAACCTCGTGCGGATCGCGGATGAACTTATCGGCCAACTGGCTCACGTGGATCAGGCCGCTGTGGTGCACGCCGATATCCACAAAGGCTCCGAAATCAACCACGTTGAGGATCGTGCCGGTGAGCTCCATGCCGGTAGCAAGGTCTTCGAGCTTTAGCACGCCCTGCTTGAAGACCGGCCGCGGCAAATCTTCGCGCGGGTCGCGCCCAGGACGCTTGAACTGGGTCAGAATGTCCTTGAGTGTCAGCACCCCGACATCCAACTCCTGGGCCGTCTGCTCCAGGTCGACTTGGGCCACCTGCTCGGCGAGCTTGGCGGCCTTGTCCTTGTCGACCAGGTCGGCCGGCGTGGCGCCCAGCTTGCTCAGGGCGCGGAGGGCCACATCATAGCTTTCGGGATGGATCCAGGTGGCGTCCAGCGGGTTGTCGCCGTCGCCGATCTTCAAGAAACCGGCGGCCTGCACGAATGTCGTCTCGCCAAAGCCGGCCACGGCCTTGAGCTGCTCGCGCGTGCGGAAGGGGCCCTGCTGGCGGCGATGTTCGAACACGCGGCGCGCGGTCAACTGGTTCAAGCCCGACACGTAACGCAACAGGGCCGAGCTGGCCGTGTTCACGTCCACGCCCACGAAGTTCACGCACGACTCCACCACTTCGTCCAGCGAAGTGCGGAGGTGCTTGGCCTTCACGTCGTGCTGATAGAGGCCCACGCCGATGTTCGCCGCGTCGATCTTCACCAGTTCGCTGAGCGGATCCTGCAGGCGGCGACCGATGGAGATCGCCCCCCGCGCCGTGGCGTCGTACTGCGGGAATTCCTCGCGTCCCAAACGGCTCGTAGAGTACACGCTGGCGCCCGCCTCGTTGACGATCACGTACGCCACGCCACGGCCGGCCAACTCATTGCCGAGCAGATGGCCGATGAAATCCTCGGTCTCACGACAAGCCGTGCCATTGCCGATGACCACCACCTGCAACTCGTGGCGGGTGATGATGTCCGCCACGCGCTGTGCGGCCTCCTGGCGGCGATCGTCCTTGCCGATCAGGTAGAACACGCCGTGCTCCAGCACGTTGCCGAACTGGTCCAAGGCGACCATCTTGCAGCCGCTCTTGTAGCCCGGATCCAAAGCCAACAAACGCCGGTCCCGAATCGGCGGCTGCAACAGCAGGTTCCGCAGGTTGCGCGCAAAGACCTCGACCGCGTGCGACTCGGCACGTTCGGTCAACTCGCGGCGGATCTCGCGGTCCAGGCTGGGAAGCACCAGCCGCACCAGGGCGTCGCGCGCACAGCCGCGCAAGAAATCGGCGTGGGGGTGGTCGGGCGGAACGCAGGTCTCGTCCACGGCCACGTACATCGCCTCCAGATCGCACTCCAGCTTGACGCGCAGTACCTTAGCGCGTTCGCCGCGGTTGATGGCCAAGACCCGGTGCGGCGGAATCTTCTTGATCTCTTCGGCGTAGTTGTAGTAGTCGGCGAAGGCCTTCTTCTTCTGCTCCTCCTTCTTCTTCTTCAACTCCGCTTTACGTTCGGCCTTGGCCGCCTTGGCTTTGGCCTTGGCCTTCTTCGCGCCATCGGAGACGGTCGGCAAGGCGGGAGCAATGGTCGGCGCTTCGGCCGCAGGGGCAACACCTTCGGCCGGTGCCGCGCCAACCGCATCGACCGCCGACGCAGCCAGACTCGCTTCGACCGCAGTCGGCTCTTGCGGTGACGACTCGAGCTGAACTGGCGTTTCGGCGACGGCGGCGCAAGACGCGACGGCGTTCGAAAGGCCGGCGTCCGCCACCGGCTCGACTGCCGGAGTAGAGGGAACCGCCGCGGCGAGGGATTCAGGCTCGGGCTCGGCACGCGCCTGCTCGGACGCGGCTTCCAGCGTGACAGCCTCCTCGGGCGCAGTTTCCGGATCGCTCTGGGGCGACTCAAGCTCCTCGCCCGCCGACAGATCGGCGTCCGAGGGGTGGAATTCCTCGGTCTCGGGCGTTTCGTCGAGGGGCGCGACGTCAGGCGACTCGTCTACGGCGACGTCAGCCGCAGTCGCGTCGGCTGGCTTCTCGGCCGCCTTGCCCTCTGCTGCGCTGCCTGTGCTCACCAGCTTTCCGCTCCGCTGCAGTATTTCGCGGAGCCGCTGGCGAAGATCGGCTCGTTCGCTGAAGGTCTCGGCAAGAATGTGGCCCGCGCCCAACAGGGCGTCGGCGCCGTTGAGAACCTTGCGATCGGGGTTGGCAAAGTCGGCCGCGCGGCGGTCCAGGTCGGCGGCCAAGGGGGCGGCGTCGAGAATTTCCTGGGCCAGCTCTTCCAGCCCTCGGCTGCGAGCCAACGTGGCCAGAGTCTGCTTCTTCGGCTTGTAGGGCAGATACAGATCTTCCAATCGCTTGGTGGTGGCAGCGCCCTGAATCTGCTTGGCCAGCTTCTCCGTGAGCTTGCCCTGCGACTCAATTGAACGCAGGATCGTCTGCTTTCGCTCCGCCAGGAAGCGGAGCTTGATCAGACGCGATTGGATCTCTCGAATCTTCTCTTCGTCCATCCCGCCGGTGCGATCTTTGCGATAGCGGGTGATGAAGGGGACTGTATTTCCCTCGTCGAGCAGGTCGACAACCGCCTGAACTCTCTCAAGAGGAAGGTCGAGTCCACGAATCAGGTGACGAAGATCAACGCTTACCGTGCTGGCCATAAAAATCGAGGGGCACCAAGGCGAAACATACTGGCCGGCAAATCCGGCGTTCGTTTCTCAGTTTGTCATGGCGGGCACAAGGCTCGCCTCCGGTCAAAGTCCGCAAACGATCGGTTTCATTCCACCCCACCAAGCGGCGAGTCTCAGGTTACAGGCCGCAGACCTATCCGCATGGGGGGACCAACAGCGCGCCGTGGCTAAAGCTTCAGGCGGGGCGTCGGGGAGTTTTGGGTAAACCAGAAGAACGCCGCTCAAAGCGGTCGCCACCTGTCCCAACCCGGAAAACACATTTGTCAAGCAAAACCGCTATTTTCGGTCAAAAGGATCAAACCCACAAGAGACCACCTGCCGATAATGGGAAGGCAATTGGGGACCCCGAACGGCAGCCCTTGGGCAGGCGTCCGGTCCTCGTTGCCGGTTGGTCAGGGAGGCTCACGGCCAGCCGCAGCCCACGGGAAGGAACCGCACGCATGCAACCCAACCACCTCCGCATCTTCCGGCCGCAAGAGGATGCCCCCACGGTAACCGTCAACGAGAGCCAGAATCAGCAGCAAACGGTGAGTGTGTCGCTGGGTGAGATTCTGCCCCTGCTGGCCGACGCCATTCGTTCCGAGCGAACCTGGTTGCGGGATTTCGCCGAGGACCAAGTCAACATCTCGCTCGATTTGTACGAAGTCCTCCTGGCGTACCAGTATTATCGCCGTCCTTCGGCTTGAAAGGAAATCTGTTCGGCTTCGTGCCGTTTGGCAGATACGCGTATCTCTCTCGCCCGGCCAGGCGGCCGGGATTTTTTTTGCGCAATACCCTGAGTCTATGAAAGTCGTGGGGGGTTGGCAAGGCGGCCGCCGCGAGGGGCCAGACACAAGGGGCCGGCCAAGGCGGTCCGGAGCCCTCGGTTCGGTGCTGGAATGGCCGCCAGGAACTTGGACAAAACACCCCGGCCGGAGCACAATGATTTGTGCAACCTCTTTCCGACCTAATTATAATGAGAGTGTACCGCTTGCTTTGTAGTCGAGGCCGCCTGTGAGTCGAATCCGTCCCGATCAACCGCACGTTCCCCCCCAGGTCCCCACCGTTGCTCCAGGATCAGCGTCCTCCGAGGAGCAGGATCTCGACTGGACGAACGATATCGCGCGAGCCCGGTACGCCGAATTGCCGCCTGATCCGCGGCGGATCGCCGACCTGATCGCCAAGATCAAGGAGTCGGCCGACAAGCTAGCCAAGGACCACACTAGCCGCGGCGACCTGAAGATCCTCAGCCGGACCCTGGCCGAACTGCGCTACGCGTTCAAGGTCTTCGGCCCCTATCGCTCCAGCCGCAAAGTGACCGTGTTCGGCTCCGCGCGCACGCCCCCCGGACATCCGGCCTACCAACAGGCGGTGGACTTTGGTCGGACCATGGCCGAAAAGGACTGGCTGGTCGTGACGGGCGGGGCCAGCGGGATCATGGAGGCGGGCCACGTGGGCGCCGGACGCGAGAAGTCCATGGGCTTGAATATCCTGCTGCCGTTTGAGCAGGCGGCCAACCCGGTGATCGCCGGCGACCACAAGCTGGTGCACATGAAGTACTTCTTCACGCGCAAGCTGATGTTCGTCAAGGAAAGCGACGCGATCTGCCTGCTGCCCGGCGGATTCGGCACGCTGGACGAGGGCCTGGAGGTCCTGACGCTGCTGCAGACCGGCAAGCGCGACATGGTGCCGGTCGTGTTTCTCGATGAGCCCGGCGGCGACTACTGGGGCTTCTTTGACGACTTTGTGCGGCAGCGGCTGTTGGCTCGCGGTTTGATCAGTCCTCAAGACATGTCGCTCTATCGCCGCACCGACAACGTGCAGGACGCCGTCGACGAGATTGTAGGATTCTTCCGGCTGTATCACAGCATGCGCTACGTGCACAAGAATCTGGTGCTGCGTTTGACCGAGCAGCCCAGCGAGGCCCTGCTGCAGGAAATCAACGAGCAGTACGCGGACTTGCTGCTGCGGGGCCAGTTCGTGCTCAGCGGACCGTTGCCGGAGGAGCAGGGCGAGCCGGACTTGACGCATTTGCCGCGCCTGGTCTTCGAGTTCAACCGGCGCGATTTCGGCCGCTTGCGGCAGTTGATCGATTGCCTGAATCGTCGAGCTGCCGAACAGTCCAAGGCAGCGTGAGGACGCTGGGGTCAGGGATGCTGGGCGGGAGATGCGGGACAGACGCAGGTCACGCCCCGCGGCCGCGTTCGCAAGACGCCCCACAGGATGAGCCCCGCCAGAAAGACGCCCAGGCTCACGTTCTGCGAGATGCTCATCTCGGTCCCGAACACGGCGCTCTCGTCCACCCGAATGATTTCCAACAGGAAGCGACAAACGGGGTAGATCGTTAGCGTCAAGGCCACCAGTTCTCCGTCGCGCTTCCGGAATGGGTCGTAGGCCAATAGCAGCAGGCAAAGCAACAGGCCATTGACCGATCCGTAGAGCTGCGCCGGATGCACCGGCAAGCTACGAGGCATGGGGCCGCTGACGGTGAAGCGATGGTTTTCGGCCGGCGGTCCGGTGGCGATGGTCACGGCCGTGCCCGGCTCCTCGATTTGCACCAGCAGCGACAGGGCCTGCAGCGGCGAACGCACCGGGAGGTCGTTGATCTTCAAGATCCGCTGGCCGGGAGCCAGTCCCGCAGCGGCGGCGGACGAGTCGGGCTGCACCTCGGCGATCACCACCCCATTCGGCGCCTGAGGCTGCAGCTTCAGCCCATGCACGAAAACCATCCCATGCTCGACCTGATGCGTGTGTGGAGGGCTGCTCCATGGAAAGGTGACGGCCCAAGGCACATCGCACGTGCCGCCGAAGCAGCAGCCATTGAGCATACAGCCCAACCGGCCCAGGGCCAACCCGAGCATGAAACTCGGTGCGAACAGGTCGCCCATGACCAGGAAGGACAAGCGGTATCGCACGACGAAGACGATCAGCCCCGCCAGCCCCCCGATAAACGAACCGTAGACCACCAACCCACCCTGGGCCACATTGAGCACGGCGAGCAAGGTCTCGCGCAAGGTATCGTGCCGGTAATTGGCCCAGTATTCGATGACGTAGAACGCGCGCGCCCCGATGATCCCCGGCACGAACATCCAGAAAACCATCGAGATCACCAGGTCCGCATCGATCCCCATGCGCCGGGCACGCCACAGCGCCAACCCGGTTCCGGCCAGGACGGCCAGCAGCAGCATCACCCCGTAGCTGCGGATCGGCAGGCCAGCCGGCTCGCACAAGGCCGGCAACAACCAATAGATGACGGCCCCAATCAGCACGAACAGGGGCACATAGCTCCAGGTGTCGGAGGTGGGCCCCTGGCGCCACAGCAGCCATCCCACGAACAAGACCCCAAACAGGCACCAAACCACCAACAAGAGTGGAAAGAGCGGAACGCCAGCAACTTCGTTGGGGATGAAGAACAGCGTTCGCAGCACTTGTGGGACCCTCGAGGCGTTGCGGCAGGCCAGTCGCCGGGGAGCGCCCGACCTCGGCCGGGCAGTCATCTTACCGCGAGCGGCAAATGGCGTCTAACCCAGAGTGGCGGTTTGGGGCGTTCAATTGGGTCTGGGACCGCCCCGCTGCGGCTTGGCTGACGACCAGCGCTTGGGCTCAAGCTGCAGAGGTTCGCCCGTGTTCCAGTCGAACCACAGATCGCCCTCGACCAGCCGGCCAGACTCGCGCACGCCCGAGCCCTTCTGTTTGGTGGCCGAGTCCCCCAGTTCCACCCGAATGCGGTCAGCCAGGCGTTTGAGTTGGTCCACGATGTCTGGATGCGCGTCGGCCACGTTGGTCGTCTCGCCCGGGTCTTTCTCCAGGTTGAACAGCGCCAAGTCGATCTTCGCCTGCTCGTACTGGACCGGGATGCCGTCCTTGCCCCCCGGCCGGCCGTTGAGCGTGCGATACGGATGCGGGAAGTGCAGCTTCCACGCCCCCATCCGCACCGCGTCGAGGTGGTTGCCCCAATAGAAATAGTAGGCCTCGTGCGGGCTCTTGGCCCCGGGCTGGCCGGCGATGAGGGGCCAGATGTCCAGGCCGTCGATCTTGTGCTCAGGCAGCTTGGCCCCGACGAGGCGCGCGATCGTGGGCAGGATGTCGATGGTCATGGCTGGCGTATTGCAGACCGTGCCGGCGGGGATCTTGCCCGGCCAGCGCATCAGCGTGGGCACGCGGCAACCGCCGTCGAACATGGTGCCCTTGCCTTCGCGCAGGGGACCGGCCGAGCCGGCGTGATCGCCGTAGCTCAACCAGGGGCCGTTGTCGCTGGTGAAGACGACCATCGTATCCTGATCCAGCCCGTTGCGGCGCAGGGCGTCCAGGATCTGGCCGACCGACCAGTCGACTTCCATCACCACGTCGCCGAACAGGCCGCGCGCGCTCTTGCCTTTGAACTTGTCCGACACGTGCAGCGGCACGTGGACCATGGAGTGCGGCAAATAGACCAAGAAGGGCCGGTTCTTGTTCTTGTCGATGAACCGCACGGCGTGCTCGGTGTACTGCGTGGTGAGTTGGTTCTGATCGGCGTGGCCCACGTTGGGATTGACGACCTTTGCCCCCTCGAACAGCGGCAGGTTGCAGAACCTGTTGCCGGCCTCCGGGTGCAAGGGCCACATGTCGTTCGAGTAGGGCAGGCCGTAGTATTCGTCGAACCCGTGGTTGGTAGGCAAGAACTTGGGATGGTGCCCCAGGTGCCACTTACCGAAGCAGGCCGTGGCATAGCCCTTCTGCTTGACCAGTTCGGCCAGGGTCATCTCGTCGGCGCTGATCCCGATGTTGGACCGGTGGCTCAACGCGCCCATAATCCCTACGCGCACGTTGTAGCAGCCGGTCATGAGGCTCGAACGAGAGGCCGAGCAGACGGCCGTAGCCACATAGAAGTCGGTGAAACGGCGTCCCTCGCGCGCCATGCGATCGAGGTTGGGGGTCTGGTATCCGGTGGCGCCAAACGGCCCGATGTCGGCATAGGCCATGTCGTCGATGAAGACGACGACGAAGTTGGGCAACCGCTCGGCCGCCCCACACCGTGTGCAGACCAGAACGACGAGCACAAAGCCAAGCAAGACGCGGGCCAGGGATTGTGACATGACGGGTTCTCCCTACGCGATGGAACATCGCCGCGCGGTCGCGCAAGGCGCGCGACCGCTGGTCGTGAACAACCAGGACACTGTCCATGGTTGCGGCTCGGGCCGGCCGAGTCAACTTCTTTCTTGCCGGACCAGTGCCTGGACGATTGGCCGGAACAGGGGCATCTGCATGAATCGGGCCAGCAGGGCCATGCGTCGGCCAGGGATCACGATCACCCGCCTGCGCCGCAGGTTGCGGAGCGAGCAATCGACCACCTGTTCCGACGTCAGCCACATCCAACGCGGAATAGACCGCGGGTCGAAGGTCTTCATCCCGTCGGCCGCGTGGAACCCGGTGTACACGAACCCGGGGCACAAGGCCTGGATGCGGATGCCCGTATCGCGTACCTCGTCCTGAACGGCTTGCGAAAAGGCGACCAGATGCGCCTTGGTCGAAGAGTAGGAGACTACTCCCGCGCAGGGCGTCCAGGCGCACAGCGAAGCCACGTTGACGATCGCCCCACGATTGCACTGCAGCATGCCGGGCAGGACCGCGTGCGTCAGGCGCACGGCCGCCAGGTTGTGGACCCGGAGCATGTCCAGGTGCCGCTCCACGTCGGCGTCGATGAAGTACTTGGCCAGCCCAAAACCGGCGTTGTTGACGAGGATTCCGATGGGGCCGAGCCCAGCCAGCTCGGCCGCCAGCGATCTCATCGCGTCCATGTCGGTCATTTCGGTCGGCCGGGCTCGGGCGGCAACGCCGTGCTGGCTGGCCAGGTCGGCCGCAAGCGGTTCCAGCACCTCGGCCCGGCGATCGACCAGCACCAGGTCGTAGCCCTCAGCGGCCAATCGGCGCGCGAAACACACCCCCAAACCGCCCGCCGCGCCGGTCACCACCGCGGTCTGGTTCTTGCGAACGATCATCACAGGTCTCGCTCCAAGGAAGATGGCGGCTCGTCGGCCGCGCTCATTTCATGCCCAGACTGCGACACACGATCCGGTCGCGCAGCCAGTCGGGCAGGAATCGCAGGGCCAGCAGCACGCCCCAGGTCTTGGCCCCCACGGGATAACGCGTCTTCGGCCGCCGCGCACCCAAGGCGTGGAGCACGGCGCGCACCACCCGATCCACGGGCATCGCCTGTTCGGCAAAGCGGGTCGTGGCCGCGCGCATGGCCGTGATATCTTCGGCATAGACGGCTCGGACTTCGTCGGAAACCTGGCCGCCCACCGTTTCCAGCATCTGGTCGCGGAGCTGGTCGGCCGCCGCGCGCGACTTCTGCCAGATGGGCGTGTCCACGTCGCCCGGCTCGACCAGAGCCACGTGGATGCCGAAGTGCCGCAACTCGACGCGGAGCGAATCGCTCAGCGACTCCAGGGCGTGCTTCGATGCCGCGTAGGCCCCCACGTAGGGCCCGGCCACCAACCCGCTGATCGAGCTCATGTTCACGATCCGCCCGCGCGCCTTGCGCAGGGCCGGCAACAAGGCCTGGACGACCGCCAGGGGGCCGACCAGGTTCACCTCTAATTGCCGCCGAAACACGTCGATCGGCAGGAACTCCAGCGGAAAGGCCACCGTGATGCCCGCGTTGTTGACCAGACCCGCCAGCCCGCCTTCCCCCGTGACCTCGGCAATCGTTCGGGCCGCCGCGGCAATCGACTGCGCGTCGGTCACATCCAGCATCACCGGCGCCAACCGGGCCGAGGTCCGGGCCACCAGGCGCTGGCCGTCGGCTTTGCGCCGCACGCCCGCAAACACGCGAAACCCGCGCCGGTGCAGTTCCAGGGCGCAGGCCTCCCCGATCCCGGAAGAGGCCCCGGTGATCAGCACGGATGCGGCACTGCCAGCGGAGTCGGTTGTCATGGTCCTTGCTGCAAAAAGAGGCAAAGACCTAATGTATCACACGAACCCCCCGTTGTCGCAAGTGGTCGTTCCACGATTCGACCGTCGCGCGTTCGGGCGGCTTGACCGATTCGGGCAGCTCTGAGCGCAGGCCCAGACGCGTCAGCTTGGCGCGCCACAGATCGTAATAGGGCAGCAGCTCGACGCCCTCCAGCTTGGGCAGCCGCAAGGCCAGCGCGGCGATGCCGTCGAGATGGTCAGGCCGGGCGTTGAATTGGGGGATCATCGGACAGCGAAGACGGATCGCGGCCCCGGTGCCGTGCAGACGCTCGATATTGGCCAGGATCTGCGTGTTCCACTCGCCGACGTACTTGCCGTGCAGGCGCGGATCGGTCTCCTTGTAGTCGTAGAGCCACAGATCGACCAGCGGCCGGATCCGCTCCAGGGCCTCCCAAGGGGCATAGCCCGAGGTCTCCACACAGCAGTGCAGCCCTTCGACCTGAGCCGCGTGCAACAGGGCCTCGGCGAACTCGGACTGCAACAGGGGCTCACCGCCAGAAAGCGTCAGGCCGCCGCCCGAGGCCTCGTAGTAGCTCCGGTCGCGAAGCACCACAGCCAGAATCTCTTCCTCGCTGGCGTCGCGGCCCACCATCTCCAGGGCCCGGCTGTCGCAGTGCGACACGCACCGGCCGCAACGCGTGCAGCGGGCCCGGTCGAGCACAGCCTTGCCCCCCTCGCCGGCCGAGAGGGCCTTCTCCGGGCAGGCCGGCAGGCAGGCGCCGCAGGCGATGCACCGTTCGGACACATACGACAGCAACGGCTCAGGACTGATGCTTTCGGGATTGCCGCACCACAAGCAGCGCAACGGACAGCCCTTGAAAAACACGGTGGTCCGGATGCCCGGCCCGTCGTGGATCGCGAAGCGCTGGATGTCGAAGATGCGGCCAGTCATGGGCAAAGGGGCCAAGAGCCAAAGGGACAAGGGGCCATCCCTAATCCCCAAGTCCTATTGCGTCTCAGGTAAGTAATGCCGTGAGGCCGACCATCGGGAGGCCGGTTT
>CALARR010000046.1 GCA_937889015.1 uncultured Planctomycetales bacterium
CCGCTGACAATGGCCGCTGACAATGGCCGCTGACAATGGCCGCTGACAATGGCCGCTGACAATGGCCGTCCGGGCTGCGGTCCGACCGGCCGAAGTAGTTCGCAACCTCATTGGTGATAAAGGGATATAGCTTGCCGGTGGCGCGTGGAACCGCCCTTGTCGCCGATGTGCGAAGGACAATAATATCAGCGTATGAATACCGTCCAGACGCAAACCAAGGCTCACTCGCCCGGTGCCCGTGCGTTTCGCACCGCGGTCCTGCGCGGTCTGGCGGTCTTGGCCCCTCCGCTGATGACGGTGCTGATCTTCATCTGGGTCGGCAGCACGGTGCAGCACTATGTGCTGGAACCGCTGGCGGGTGCGGCGCGTGAAGGCCTGGTGTGGGTGATGGCCGACATCCGGGAGGATTTTCCCACCGGGGCCAAAGGCCCGTTTGTGACCTACGAGGGGCGCGGATATCAACGCCTGGACGACGGCAAGTACATCCCCTTCGACGTGTACGAGGCGGTGCGCAAGGCGCCGTCGGCCGATTCCGTGCCGGTTACGGCCCTGGCCGTGTATCGGCGCTATGTGGAACTGCACTACTTGCGGTCGTATTACGTCATTCCCTTTGTCCTGTGCATCTTCGTCCTGCTCTTGTACACCCTGGGCAAGTTCATGGCGGCCAACATCGGCCGCATGTTCTGGAACCTGTTCGAGTGGATTGTGACGCACCTGCCCGTGGTGCGGAGCGTGTACTCGGGCGTGAAGCAGGTCAGCGACATGATGTTCAGCGAGCGGGAGATCGAATACACGCGCGTGGTGGCGGTGGAATATCCGCGCAAGGGGATCTGGTCGCTGGGATTTGTGACCAGCGAGAGCTTTCTCGACTTGCACGTGGCGGCGAACGAGCCGATACTGGCCGTGTTCATTCCCTGCTCACCGATGCCCTTGACCGGGTTCACGATCAATTGCCTGCGCAGCGAGTGCATCGATTTGAACATGACCTTTGACCAGGCCTGCCAGTTCGCGATCAGTTGCGGAGTGGTCGTGCCTGCGCATCAGATTCCGCACCTGCACGCCAACGGGGAGGCGGCGCCCGAGGGCCAGTCGTTGCCGGCGCCAGCGGGCAGCAAATCCACGGCCAACCTCTAGATCCAGCAAAGCATGCCCTTGCTCCTTGGTACGCGCGCAAGTCCCCTGGCCCGATGGCAAGCCGAATGGGTGGCCGACGGTCTGCGCCGTCAAGGCGTGGAAGTGGAACTCGTGTGGATCAGCACGAGCGGCGACCAGGACCAGGGGCCGGTGGCGGCGATCGGTACGGCGGGCATCTTCACCAAGGAGATCCAACGCGCGTTGCTGCAAGGCCGCGTGGACCTGGCGGTCCATAGTCTGAAGGATCTGACCACGGAGGCGGTGCCCGGCTTGTGCCTGGCGGCGGTGCCGGAGCGTGCCGACCCGTGGGACGTGCTCGTATCGGGCGAGGGAATTCCGCTGACCGAGTTGCCGCCAGGGGCGCGGATCGGCACGGGCAGCCTGCGGCGGCAGGCTCAACTTCGCCATGTCCGGCCGGATTTGCAACTGGCCGCGGTGCGGGGCAACATCGACACGCGGCTTCGCAAACTGGATGAAGGTCAGTTCGATGCCCTGGTGCTGGCCGAGGCCGGCCTGCTACGCCTGAGACTCGAATCGCGGATCACGCAGGTTTTGCCGCCGGAAATCGTCTTGCCGGCGGTGGGGCAAGGCGCGCTGGGGCTGGAGACGCGCGTGGACGATCAACGCACGCGCGCGGCGCTGGCCGTGTTGGACGACGCCGGCACGCACGCGTCGGTCCGCGCCGAGCGGGCCCTGTTGGCGGCGTTGCACGGGGGCTGCATGGCGCCTGTGGCGGCTTGGGGGCGCGCGGAAGCGGGCCGGCTGGTGCTCACGGCACGCGTGTTGAGCGTGGACGGGGCGCGATGTTTGGAGTCTACTTCGCAGGGCGCGGCGACGGAGCCCGAATTGCTCGGTCGGCAAGTGGCCGAGGTGCTCTTGGAGCAGGGGGCCGGGGAGTTGATCGCCACGGCGCGCGACGGCGAATGACGCCGCAGAGGATTGTGTCAGGCACAGGGGGCGTCTGACGTGCGGGACAGGGGCACGGACGCGATTGGTTACTGGCGGCACTGTTGGAACAGGGCGCTGAATTTGCGCCGCATCTCCGGGCCACCCAGTTCGGGATAGAGGATCTGCAGGCGTGTGATGAGCCGCGCGGCGTGGGCTGGATCGCCCAGCCGAAAGTGCAGATCGGCCAGGGCATACTGGGCGCGGAACCAACGGGGCTTGCCGGGGTCGGACTTCTGGGCCACGAGGGCCCATTGCTGCAGGGCTGTCTTGAGCAGGTTCCGGTCGGGCTGGGCAGAAAGCCACTGGGCGTAGGCCTCTTGGATCCGGCCGTCGTGGGGATAGGTTTGCGCGAGGCGCTGGTAGGCGGCCTGGGCCTCGCGCGATCGGCCGGCGTCGGCCAGGGCCTGGGCTGCGGCGCGATCCACAGCCTGGCGGACCTCGGGCTTGAGTTCGGCCGGGCGCTGCTGCAGGAGCGTCACGGCGCGGAGTTCCAGCTCGGCCAGTTCGCGGCGTACGGCGGAGTTGGTTCCGGCGGCAAGGCCCTCCAGGCCTTCGAGCATGAGCAACAAGTGTTCCACAGGCCCGGTGGAGATCTGGGCCAGCACTTCGTCGGCTTCGCGGTGGCGGCTCTGTCCGGCCAGGGCCAAGACGAGCAGGGCTCGGGCCGAGGCACGCCAGGCCTCGTCGGCGTCGGTCGCGCTGGCCAGGGCGGCGGACAAGAGTTGCGAGGCGCGTTCATAGCCGGCCGGAGTCTCCAACCACCAGCGGCTGGCGGCCAAGGCCGCGTGACGAGCCACAGGGCTCCATTGTTCCGGTAACCGCTGTTGCGGCCCGAGGACCAGAGACTCGAACCAGCCGGCCGCGGCGGCGATGGTCGGTTCCACGGGCTGGGCTGCCGCGCGTTGCTGGGCCATCCAGGCACGGTAACATTCGTCCACGGCATCGAGCGCCTGGGCGAAGCGGGGATCGTCGGCGGGGAGACTGCGATAGAGGTCGATGGCCTGGGGCCAGTGCGTCTGCAACTGGTTGAGGCGGGCCAATTGCCAGCGGATCTTGCCGGCCCCGGACGCGTGCGGCCAGCGCTGGAGGTACTGCTGCAGCAGATCGGCATAGGTGGTCAGGGCTGCGGGATCGCGATCGCGCGCCAGTTGCCCCGCGTGGTAGGCCGCCAGTTCAAAGGCCTCGGCGGCGCGAGGGCTGTCGGGCTGCAGGTCCACGGTTTGGCGGAAGCGTTCCAGGGCTTGCGCGTGGCGCTGGCGGCGGTGTTCGATTGCCGCGGCCAGATAGGCGGCGTCGAAGGCACGCTGGCGATCGCCTTGCGTTT
>CALARR010000047.1 GCA_937889015.1 uncultured Planctomycetales bacterium
ATCCACCGCTGCGTCACGAACACAGATACTCGTGCCCCTCCAGATCGTCCGCGCACAGTCCCCCGCCACCCCACAGGATGCAAGCGCGCTGCGCTGTGGCGGCGATCCAAGCCGCCCCCAGACGGGATCGCAACGCCCCGGGCAGCAAGAGCACGATCCGCTTGGCTGCCGCGGATCCTCCCGTAAGGCTGTAGTAGCGATCCAGGTAACTGGTGCTGCGGAAGCAAGCCTCGTGGATCGCGTCCAGGACGGCATCCAGCCGACCGTCCACTTCGCCCGTCGGTTCCACGATCACCTGCAAGGTGCCATGGGGATTGTCGGCTAGAAGCCGCCCGACCAGCTCTGCCGCCTCGGCCCGTCGCAGATGAAAATCGCGCGCTCGCAGCCAGATCGCAAACGTCTCAGCGCGCCGCTCGGGACCGGGCAACTCGTACGGCGGACCATCCAAGTCGACGCGCACCATCCGCTGCGCGTCTCCAGCCCCCTGGGGTGGCTCCAGCACGGGCGCCGGCAGCGGATCGAACTCCACTCCAAACCGTTGCTGTGATTCTTCCACCAGGGAGACGATCTCTTCCAGACTCAGATGCGGTGTGCTCAGGACGTAGTAGGGAGGGCGCGGTTGATAGCGCAGCCCCAACGCCTCGGCCTCGGCGCGCAGGGCCGTGCCCGGCAAAATCGACAAATTAAAGACCTGAAACTGGGCGCAGAGGCCGCTTTGCTGGAGATAGTCGAATCCCCGCCGGACCGAATCCGGGCTGTCGCCCGGCAGACCCACGATCAAGTCGATCTTCACGTCGATCCCTTCGTCGCGCATCGCGCGCACGCCACGCTGGAAAGCGGCCAGCGGCACCTTGCGAGCGACGAGCGACTGCGCCAACGGATCGACCGACTGCAGACCGACCTCGATCTCGGTGAAGTTGGCCGCGCGCAGCAACCGCGCGGTTTGAGCCGTGATCCCCTCGGCCCGCAATTCGGCCGAATAGCTGAACTGCCGGTCGGGATTCTCCTCGCGCAAGACACGCAGAAAACGAGCGAAATCGGGACGCTGATTGAGCGTCGGGTCCAGCAGGAAGACCTCCTTCACGCCTCGCCGCACGGCATATGCCAGGTTGGCGCGCACCTTCTCCTCGGAAAGGAAGTACTGCCGATCATAACTCTTGGGGTAGTAGCAGAACTTGCACTTGAAGCGGCAGCCGCGCGTTGTTTCCAGGAGCATCGTCTCGTCGTCGGCCGCGTCCAGAATGCCTTCCAGGTAGGGCGAGGAAATCTCCTCCAAACTCGACAAAGGACGCCGCACGCTCGGTTCGTGCCGCCCGGCGCGCGACCACAGGCCGGCGGTCGCCGCAATCGCCGCCGGATCGGCAGGCCGGTCCAGTAGTCGGGCCAGCAGCTCGGCGAAGGTCTGTTCCCCTTCGCCCAGCACGGCATAGTCGACCGCCGCATGCTCCAGGACCCAGCGATTGTCGATCGCCATTTCCGGTCCGCCCAGCACCACCAGCAAATCCGGCCGGCGCTGCTTCAACTGCTGCGCGACCCACAGGCTGCGTTCGATGTTCCACACGTAGCAGGTCAATCCGACCAGCCACGGCTCGCGCACCAGGATGGCCTGCACCAGGCCCTGATCGCCCAACGTATTGGCCAACGTGGCGCGCAGCAATTCCACGCGGCAGCGATCCTCCAGGCCGCGCCGGCGCGCAAAGAGCTTCAAGTATCCAGCGGCCAAAGGCACGTTGCCCCGCACCGGCACAAACCCCGGCGGCGGAATCGGCAATTGCAGCAACAAAACCAAGGGGCGCGTGGCGCACATGCGGTGGATGGACCGTGGTTAGGGTTGCTGCCGCCGCAGTTCTTCCAGGCGTGCCCGGGCTTCGGCTCCCGCACTGGTTTCCCCATACTTCTCGGCCGCTTCGCGATACAGGCCGACCGCCTCCGGACGCCGATTCAAACGATCCAGGCAGCCCGCCGCCTCGACCAAGGCCGCGGCGGCCAGCGGACGCTGCTGACCGTACAAGATCGGCACGCGCAAGAAGGCCGTGGCCGCTTGATCCCACTGCTGCAACCGCGCCCGCGCCTGGCCAATCACAAAGTACGGCCCGGCGCGAAGATCTTCCGGCAGCTTCTCCAAGGTGGCTTGCCACTGCTCGACCTGCGCGGGGTTGACGGTCATCAGATGGGCACGCCACAGTTGGCTCTGCGCCAACAACGCGAGCCTCGCGTCAGCCGAGTTGCTCAACTGCTCCAACCGCGCCACCGCCGCCGTACGCTGATTGCCCGATAAAAGATGACTCGCCCCCAGCAACACGGCGGCCGGCAGGTCGTCGCGCCCCATCCACTGCCGTGCCGCTTGTTCGACCATCGCCACGGAGTCCTTGGGCATCCAGGCCAGCGGGATACAAGCGAAGTCCGGCGTGTCGGGATCGCTCCGCACCAACAGCAAGAAGGTCTCGGCCGCCGGTTGCCCCTGCCCCAAGGCCTGATAGCAAGAGACCACCTTGGCCGCAATCTGCCGGCGGACCCAGGGCCGCGTTTCGCTCTCCATGGCCTTGCGAAACGACTGCAGGGCCGACTCGAATTGCCGGCGGTCATAGGCCTCTTGGGCCTCGACCTGCTGCGCGCCGTACGCTGTCTCGATCCCGCGAACGAGGGCTGCGGGGTAATCCTGCTGCCGGCCCCCGGACAGTTCCAGACGCAGTTGCCGACCGGTGTAGTCGAGGATCCGGCCGGTCAGTTTGACACGTCCGGTCCCACCCTCCGATGCCAGCCACACCGTGTCCTCCGCCTCGGCACGCGACACCCAAATCAGCACAAGGCCCGTCACTGCCAGCCGACGAATGTCCCTTCGATTCATGGTCTGCACCGAAATCCGTGCTCCCCGCGCCCCACACCAAACCACCCGCGCGAGTGGTGCATTGGCCGCACTTCGCCCCATAGCCAACAGCGACTATAATTTAGGCAACTATCTCGAAGCTGGGGAGCCGTTTCTGTGCAGATTGTCAAGTATCCGCATCCGACCTTACGTCATAAGTCCAAACCGCTGGCCAGAGTCGACCGTGAACTCACTACCCTGGTGGCGAAGATGTTCGATCTCATGTACGAGCATCGGGGCGTGGGGCTGTCGGCCAACCAGGTCGACTTGCCCTATCGCCTGTTCGTCATCAACATCGAGTCGGACCCCCAGCAGAAGGAAGCGGAACACGTCTTCATCAACCCCGTGATTACCAGCCGCAAGGGGATGGTGGAACGCGAAGAGGGCTGCCTCAGCTTTCCGGACATCTATGCCCCGGTCCGCCGGCCGGAGAAGATCACGATCAGCGCCTACAACCTGGCGGGCGAGGAACTGAACTACGAACTGACGGGCCTGTTTGCCCGCGCGGCCCAGCATGAACTCGACCACCTCGACGGGATCGTGTTCGTCGATCGTCTCAGTCCGGCAAATCGCCTGAAGATCAAAGAGGCCCTCTCGGACCTGGAGATCGAGTTCGAGGGGGATCGTAGTCGGGGGTTGATCCCGCCCGACGTTCAAGTCGCGGCGCGACTGGCCGAACTGGAGCAATTGCGGACCTGATCGGTCCACGGCCGTATCCTCCGCGTTCGTGCGGCGCGTACAGCCCCCTTCATTCCTGACCGTGCAGCGGTCATACTTCGTCGTATGCGATTGGTGATGATGGGCACCGGCCCCTTTGCGGTGCCGACCATGCAGGGCCTCTTCCAGACCCACCACGAGGTCGTGGCGTTGGTTACGTCCCCCCTGCGCACGCAACCTGGCCGGCCGGCCGTTCTCAGTCCCATGCGTCAGGTGGCCGCAGAACACGGCACCGAGATCTTCGACCCCGAACAGATCAACTCCTCCGAATCCCAGATCCGGCTGTCGACCTACCACGCCGACCTGTATGTGGTCTGCGACTACGGACAGATCCTCACCGCCCAGACGCTGGCCACCGCGCGCCTGGGCGGCATCAATCTGCACGCCTCGTTGCTGCCCAAGTATCGCGGCGCCGCGCCCATCAATTGGGCCATCTACCACGGCGACAGGGAAACCGGCGTGACCGTCATCCACATGACCCCCAAGGTCGACGCCGGCCCCTGTGTGGCTCAGGCTCGTACGGACATCATCCCCGACGAAACGGCCGTCGAGTTGGAACAGCGCCTGGCCCAAATCGGCGACTGGCTCGTGCGGCGGACGATCGATTCCTTTGAAGCCGGTCGCCTGGAAGCCTTGCCCCAGAACCCCGCCCTCGCCTCCCGTGCCCCGCGCCTGAAAAAAACCGACGGCCAGATCGACTGGTCCCGGCCGGCCGTGGCGATCCACAACCAGATTCGCGCCCTCGAGCCCTGGCCCAAGACCTACACCTACTGGTTCCGCGACCAAGGCGCGCCCTTGCGCCTGATCCTCAACGCCATCGACGTCCAACAGGCCCCTCCGGCCGCTGCGGGCACGGTGCTGGAAGCCGCCGGCGTGCGTCTGGTCGTGGCCGCCGGACAGGGGGCGGTCGTCATTCGGGCCCTCCAGCCGGCCGGCAAGCGGGAGCTGTCGGCCGAGGAGTTCCTGCGCGGATATCACGTGCGGCCGGGCGACCGATTCGGCCCCGAATCGCCGGCCAAGGGGTAGTCGCCCTGGGGGCCGGCTGAGCTTCCGTCTCCACAAGTCCTGACTGACAATGGACTTTTTTGCCCTCCCCCGCCCCCCGGCGATGACGTTAGAATACAATCGGTTCGCGTGCCGCGGCCTTGTCCACTCATCTGGCGAGGAAGATCATGGAGGGTTGGGATCTGGCCCTGCTGGTGGTGGCCGGCTATCTGGCGGTCGTCAGCCTGATTCGCCTCATGGCCCGCCACCGCGATCGATTGGTCGAACGATTCTCGCGCGAAATGGCCGAGGAGCGGAAGCTGAAGCAGCGCGAAGCCGACCAACAGAAGCAGAAACAACTTGCCGCCGAGCAGGAGAAGGCCGCCAAGGGCCGTCGCGCGGGCTGAACGCCTCTGTCGCGCAGCCGGTACTCCCCACACACGGCGCGCAGGGCTTCACGCAGACCCCCAAAAGGGCCCTCGTGGGAAGCAGTCGCGACTTTCATCTCATCCCCCCATGCCCAAGCGCGTCTACATCCAGACCGTCGGCTGCCAGATGAATGTGCTGGACAGCGAACTGATTGCCGCCGACCTGCTGCGCGCCGGGTACGAGTTGGTGGACCACCCTCGCTGGGCCGACGCAATCCTCTTCAATACCTGCAGCGTGCGCCAACACGCCGAAGACAAGATCTATAGCGCCCTGGGCCGACTGAAAGAGACCAAACAACGCCACCCACACAAAATCATCGGCGTCTTGGGCTGCATGGCCCAAAAGGACCAGGAGCAAATCTTCAAACGCGCGCCGCACGTGGACCTGGTGCTGGGACCGGGCCAACTGGCCCGCCTGCCCGAGATGCTGGCACGCATCGCCGCGGGCCAAGGCCCGCAGATCGAGATCAGCCTGGACCGCAAGGCCGGCCGTCGCAATCTGGTGCAAGAGAGTTTTGCCCACTTTGATCCGCAGCGGTCCCCCCGGACCCGCCCCAGCCGGCATCAGGCCCTGGTGCGCATCATGTTCGGTTGCGACAAGTTCTGCACCTACTGTATCGTGCCGCAGGTCCGCGGCCCCGAGCAAAGCCGGAGCATCGAGGAGATCGAAAACGAAGTCCGCCAGTTGGCCGACCAGGGGTGCCTGGAAGTCACGCTCCTGGGCCAGACGGTCAACAGCTACCAGGATGCCAGCGGAGGGCGCACCCAGCGACTTTCGGATCTGCTGGCGCGATTGCAGGAGGTGCCGGGGCTGGCCCGGATCCGCTTCGTCACCAACTACCCGCGGCACATGACCGACGACCTGTTGCAGGCGGTCCGCGATCTGCCCAAGGTCTGCCCCTACCTGCACGTGCCGGCACAGAGTGGCAGCGATCGCATGCTGCAGCGGATGAAACGCGGCTACACGGCCGCCGAGTACCGGGAGATGCTGGCCCGCATCCGCCAAACCGTGCCCGAAGCCACCGTCACCAGCGACTTCATCGTCGGTTTCTGCGGCGAGACGGAGGAGGACTTCCTGCAGACGGTGGAACTGGTCCGCCAGTCACAGTTCAAGAACAGTTTCATCTTCAAGTACAGCTCTCGGCCCGGCACGACCGCCGCGGGGCTGTTTGCCGACGACGTGCCGGAATCCGTCAAACGCCGGAGAAACAACGAACTGCTCGACGTGCAGAACCAGATCTGCCTCGAAGACAGCCAGGCCTTGCTCGGACAGCGAGTCGAGGTCCTGGTCGAAGGCCCCAGCAAGGTGAGCCGCAAACTGGCCGAAGAGGGCCAGGCCGGACAATTGGTGGGCCGTACGCGCTGCGACAGGATTGTCGTCTTCAGCGGTCCCCGGGAATTGGCGGGACAGATTCTCCCGGTCCAACTCCGCCAGACCGACGGCTTCACGCTCTTCGGCGAGTTGACAGGCGACCAGGAAACGCCCAGAGTATGAGTTGACCGGATACCGCGACCCGTGATCCCGGTGAAACACCCCGCGCAACGCGAGCCACGCGCTCCGCCGCTTTTCCCATGAACATCGCCACGCTCCGCTACTACCTGGACAACCCGGAGGCCGCGGCCGATTGGTTGCGCCGCTTGGGAGTCAGCGACGTCCAGCGCGCGCATGCGAACCTGCTGAAGATCGCCACGTCGGGCATGACCCTCGACCTGGTCGCGGAGATCTGCAGCCAGTTCGGCCCCGTCCTCAGCTCCTCGCCCGACCCGGACATGGTGCTCAACAACCTGGAGCAGTTCGTGGGCGCCGCGCGCAACCCCTTGGCCTTGGGGGCCCTCTTCCAACGGGACCGCGACGCGCTGCCGACCCTGCTGCAGATCTTCGCCGCCAGCCAGCATTTCAGCGACCTGTTGATTCACGACTCCGAAGCCTATGACCTGCTGCGCCTGACGGAAGGGCAGCCCGCCTCGCGCGAGGCCTTGGTCCAGGACCTCGTGGCCGAAGTCGAGGCCATCGATCACGACCAGGGCGTGCTGCAGGCCTTGCGGCGTTTCAAGCACCGCGAGACCCTGCGCATCGCCTACGGCGATATCATCCGCGAACAGAGCCTGCAAACCGTCACCCATCAGATCTCCTATCTGGCCGACGCGATCCTGGAAGCGGCCCTCCGCGCTGCCTGGCGGCGATTGCAGCAGCAACGCGGTACGCCGCGCGCCCCGGACGGCAGCCGAGCACGCTTCGTCGTGCTGGCCATGGGCAAGCTCGGCGGCGACGAACTGAACTACTCCAGCGATATCGATCTGATCTTCCTCGCGGAGTGTGAGGGCAAAACCGACGGCCCGCGATCCATCAGCCACAGCGAATTCTTCGATCGACTGGCCAAAGAACTCGTCCGCCTGCTGACCGAGAAGACGGAACTCGGTTCGCCGTATCGAGTGGACCTTCGGCTGCGGCCCGACGGACAACGCGGTCCAATGGTGCCCACCGTGTCCGGCGCGTTGAACTACTACGATCTGCGCGGCCGCACCTGGGAACGCCAGGCCTACATCAAAGCCCGGCCCGTGGCCGGCGACCTGGACCTGGGCCGCGAGTTTCTCGACCAGCTCCAACCCTGGATCTACCGCCGCTACCTGAGCCGCGCCGACATCAGCGGTATTCAAGCCCTCAAACGAAGAATCGAACAACGCACACACCGCGAGGGGGGCGACCAGCGCGATGTCAAGACCGGGCACGGCGGGATCCGCGACATCGAGTTCGTGATCCAGTTCCTGCAACTGCTCAACGGCGGCGACTTGCCGGAACTGCGCACCGGCAACACCCTGGACGCCATCCTGCGACTGGAGAGCGTGGGCTGCCTGAGTGACCTGGAGCGCACGATCCTGGAGGAGAACTACTGCTTCCTCCGCAAACTCGAACACCGGCTCCAGATCCTCTTCGACCTGCAAACGCATCTCCTGCCCAGCGACGCCGCTGAACAGCGCAAATTGGCCCTCCGCATGGGCTACGCCGACACGCCCGACCGCCCGGCCCTGGACACGTTCCTCCACGACTACCGCAGCAAGACCTCGCTCAACCGCAAGATCCTCGATCACCTGCTGAACGATGCCTTCGGCGAAGAGACCCAGTCCCACGCCGAAAGCGACCTGGTCCTGGATCCCGATCCGCCCGCGGAACAAATCGTGGAAGTGCTGGGCAAGTACGGCTTCCGCGACGTGAAGCGCGCTCATCGGAACCTGATGGCCCTCAGCGAGGAGAAGATCCGCTTCCTCTCCACGCGTCGTTGCCGGCACTTCCTGGCGGCGATCGCCCCCAGACTGCTGGAGGCCATTGCCGCAACGCCCGACCCCGATTCCACCCTGGTCAACCTGGGCCAGGTCAGCGACTCGCTGGGCGGCAAAGGCGTCCTCTGGGAACTGTTCAGCTTCAACCCGCCCAGCCTCCGGCTGTACGTCGAACTGTGCGCCTACTGCCCCTACCTGTGCAGCATCCTGACCAGCAACCCGGGCATGACCGACGGCTTGATCGACAGCCTGGTGCTGGACAAGCTCCCCACGCGCGAATTCCTCCGCCATACCTTGACCGAGTTGTGCGAAGGGGCGGAGGATCTGGATCCCATCCTGCACAGCTTCAAGAATGACCAGCAACTCCGCGTGGGCGTGCGCGACGTATTGGGCAAGGAAGACATCCAGGCCACCACGGCCGCCTTGGCCAGCATCGCCGAGGTCTGCCTGGCGCAGATCGCCCAGCGCGAGTACCTGCGCTTGGCCGCCCGCTTCGGCCACCCCCGCATCGCCGAAGGACCGCGCGCCGGCGAAGCTTGCGAAATGCTCATCCTGGGCATGGGCAAGTTCGGCGGCCAGGAAATGAACTACCATAGCGATCTGGACATCGTCTTCCTCTACGAAGCGGACGGCGCCACCCTGCACGACGAATCGCGACGCGGCGACACGACCTCCAACCAACACTTCTTCAGTGAACTCGGCCAGCGAATCATCAAAACCGCCAGCCGGCTCAGCGCCTACGGGCGGTTGTACGAAGTCGACGCGCGCCTGCGACCCACCGGCAAAAGCGGCGCGCTGGCCACCAGCTTCGCGGAGTTCGGCCGCTACTTCGCCGAAGGCTTGGGCCAACTCTGGGAACGACAGGCGTTGTGCAAAGCGCGCGTCGTTTACGGCTCGCCGCGCAATTCGGCCTTGGCCGCCACGGTGGTCGCCAAGGCGGCCTTCGAGCACCCCTGGCGGCGCGAAGCGGCCGAAGAAATCCGCAGCATGCGCCGCCGCATGCAGGACACCGTCGGCGCCGGGAACCTCAAACGCGGCGCCGGCGGGATCGTGGATGTCGAGTTCCTGGTGCAGATGCTGCAACTGAAGCACGCGCGGCGGCACCCCAGCATTCGCCAACCCAATACGCTGGCCGCCCTGGCCGCCTTGGCCCAGGCCGGTTTCCTCGTCTCCGAGGATGCCCTGCTCCTGGACCGCAGCTACCGCTTCCTCCGCAGCCTGGAAGCCCGCCTGCGACTGATGAACCCCACCGCGCGCGACACCCTGCCGGAGGACCCCACGGAACTCGCCAAACTCGCGCGCATGCTGCGATTTCCCAGCGGCGAGGCCCTGCTGGCCGAAGTGTCCAACACCACCGGCCGAATCCGCGAGTGCTTCGACCGCTTGCTGGAAAGAGAATCCTCCGCCTCCAGCCGGCAGGGATCCGGGTGAGGCAAGACCCGCGCCCCGTCCCGACCGCGCTGCGGTCGACGCCGCCCGCGCTTCTCCATAGACCAATCCGCAACACGGCCAAAGCGGACAAGCCGTCGCGCAAGCCGCGTCACCGCACGCTCGACGACGGAACTGCGGCCAAGGCCGCTTCGCTCTGAGAAGCCCCCGTTTCCGTCGCGGGCGCGATCAATCGGGGCGCGATCAGTTGGGCAACCAACGCGCGGCTGCTCCACCCAAAATGTCCGCCCGCATGTCCGTAGCGGATCATGTCCAGGCTGTAGCCACTCTGGAACAACTTGGCCGCGTACGCCTCGCGACCGTCGGGCGCCACGGTATCGGGAACCTGAAATCCAATCGCCCCGGCGGCAAACGTGTGCCGTCCATCGGTGGTGCCCACCGCCGTCGTCATGGCCATCAGGAACGGCATGTCCATCGGCGAATAGTAATTCTGAATGCCCCGCTCCGTGCGACTCGCGGCCGTTTGCAGATCATAGTCCGGCGCCAGGGTCGGAGCGATGAGAATCGCCGTGCCCACCTTGCGGTCCGGCGGCAACTTCTCCAAGGCAAACACGGCCACCGCCGCCCCGCCCGAATAACCGATCACGTTCACGGGCCGTCCTGGGTGGGCGTCCTGATAGGCCACGATCTTCTGCGCGGCCTTCTGGGCCTCATCCCGATTGCGTTCCAAGGCCCGCAGGTTCACCGGCAACAAGAAAGGCCCCAGCGTCCAGTCATACATCTCGATCGCCAAGGGCACGTCCGCGTCTTTGAGCCCCTGCACGATGCTGTGGTCCCACGGATCGCTCCCCAGAATCCCCGGCAAGACCAGCGTGTAACCTTGTTCCAGGCGATCGCGAAAGACCCACTGGCTGCTGTCCCAGGGCACCACCGACACTTCCCACGGCCGCCGGTCCAGTTTCACCGCCAGATGCGGCAGATGGCACCAATGGCAGCCGCTGCTCACGCCACAACACACAAGCAACAGCACCCAGGACCAGCACCAAGGCCGGGCCGCCCCAGAATCCTGCCCTCTCTTCGGCCGCGATTCCACCACCCGAGAAGCGTACATACCTTTCTGTTCGGGCGCGGTGACCGGAATTTTGAGACTTCCCGCCACCACCGCTACTTCACTCACAACCGCTACAATCACCTCAATCAATAAACCTGAGACGCGCGACACCGCGTCATCGCCGTGGGCAGAGATCACGCAACCGGCACAGTTTTCGCCGCCGTCGAATTCCGTCAAAGACTGGCGACTTTTCGCGAGCTGTGCGGATTACACGAAGCTTTGCGGTCCAGAAATCTACGCGTTCTTTCGATGACAATAGCGTCGGCGTGGTTTGGGTAACTCCACGCCGAACCTACAAGCCGTCTTGGCAACCAGGGGTGGCTGCCAAGCGGTGACTGCCTGACGCCGGCGGCGGTAGAGGACGCGCGAGGCGATGGATCGTCCTTCCTGGACCGATCCGGAGAATCTCGGTCCTCTTCCGCCGCCATCTTTTCTCACAAACCCCGCCGTCGCGGGGGTGTTCAACCCTTGCCGTGACGATCGCGTTGGCCTTTGCTTGAAATCCCCCGACGCGAGAATTACGATCGAGGGTAACGCCAACCGCGTCAGGGGGTAGTTTGCGCCTCATGGCGTGGCGACACTCCCGGCCCTCTCGGCCCGGGCCTGTCGTGGGCGGCCCGTTTCGAATCACCCTTCTATTGAGTTCTGCATCGCCAATGGTCCTTCCGTGGCCGCGCGGGCCCTGGCATCCGGCCGACTGCGGCGCGCGATCCGGTCGAGTTCGGGTCCTTGGCAATACCGGAATCAACAGATCCTTCTTCGCCTTTCTTGCCTGGCAGGAGTCGTGCCTTATGTTGCGTACAGTCGCGGCGTTGGTTGTGGTTCTCGTCCTCTGGCCCTGGGCGCAGGCGAAGGCCGAGGAAGCGATCGTGGGCAAGATGCTGGGGGCCGGTGTGCACGCCTACTTCTCACACGATCCGGCCCGCGCTCTGACCTGCCTCGACGCAGCCATCGAGGGCGGCACGCGCGATCCGCGCGCCTACTATTTCCGCGGTCTGAGCCACCTGCGGCTGGGCGCCGAAGATCAAGCCAAGGAGGACTTCCAGATCGGCGCGCAAATGGAGAGCAGCAACAGGAACACGGCGTTCAACGTGCCGCGTTCGTTGGAACGCGTACAAGGTTCGGACCGGATCCTGCTCGAACAGTATCGCGCGCAGGCGCGCCTGATGGCCGCCCAACTCCAAGAGAGCCGCAGCCAGGAGCGGTACCAGGCGCAGCGTGAGGAGCAGGGAGGACTGCTGAGGCAGCCTCTCGCTCCGGCAATTCCTGTGGCACCGGAGAAGGATCCTGCCGCCGCCTTCCAGAGTGGACCGGTGAACGAACCAGCCGCTCCGGCGGCAGAAGCCCCCGCGGCCGACATGCCCGCCCCAGCCACCGAGACCCCAGATCCCGCCGAAACGCCAGCCCCCAAGGCTAAAGCGTCTGCCAAGGCCAAGGCAACCGACGCACCCGCGGCAGCCCCCGCAGCCGACGATCCCTTTGCTGCCCCAGCCAAGCCGGCCACCAAGGCGGCGAAGAAATCCGAGGCCAAAACGGAAACTGCCGCGGATGATCCCTTTGCCGCCCCTGCTGCGAAGAAGCCTGCAGACGAGCCGCCTGCGGCCGACCCCATGGCCGAACAACCCGCCGCGGACGCCACCCCGGCCGACCCCATGGCCGATCAGCCGCCGGCGGCCGACGCCATGTCCGATCAACCGGCCGCAGACGCCAAGCCGGCGGCCGACGACCCCTTTGCAGCCCCCGCAGCCAAACCGGCGGCCACGAAGCCGGCCGCCAAGTCCGCGGCGCCCGCAGCCGACGACCCCTTCGGCGCCGGCGATGCAGCCCCGGCCAAGCCCGCGGCTAAACTACCGAGCTTGCCGGCCAAGAAGGCCGGCGCTGGCGCGGCCGATCCGTTCGGTGGTCCCGCTCCTGCCGCCCCGGCCGCCAAGCCGTCGAACCCCTTCTGAGATGTGCCTGCGGCGTCTGTACGGCCGTCTGGCAGGGTACGCGCGACTGGTGCGCAAAAGATCGGGCGTCCAGGGCAACTCCGTATGCCCTGGACGCCCACCGTCGCGACGAAGCCTTGAAACCGGCCCCAGAACCTGTCGGCTGTTCGGCCCCGCAGGGCCGCCCGACGTCGCTGTCATGGTTCGGGGATCGGTCCTCAGTGATCGCAGGGGGGATGGCCCGCAACCACCGCTATAACCGCGATCCTATTTCACTTCCTCCAGCTTGACGAACCGCTTCTCCTCGGCGGCCAAGAGTGCCGCCTCCAGCACGCGCTGCGTTTGGTAAGCGTCTTCAAAGTCAGGCAAAGGCACCGTGGGCTCCTGGCCCGCCAGCACCCGGAGGATGTCGTACGCCTGGTTGGTGAAGCCGTGCTCGTAGCCGATGATGTGGGCATCGGGCCACCAGTTGGCCACGTAGGGGTGATCGGCGCCGTGCGTAACCATAATCGTGCTCCAGCCCTGCACGGCCCGGGGCAGGGTGGCGTCGTAAAACTGCAGCTCATTCATCCGCTCGAAATCGAACTTCAACGAGCCCTTGGTGCCATTGATCTCGAAGCCATTGCGGTTCTGGTTGCCGGTGGCCTGACGTGCGGCTTCGAAACTGGCCACAGCGCCGCCGGAAAAGCGCGCCAGGAAGAGGACCGTGTCGTCCACGGTGACGGGCCCCATTTCCTCACCCGACTTGACGCCGGCTGCGATTCCGCCCGCGCCGGCGCCCGCCATCCGCTTGCGTTGCTTGACGAAGGTTTCGGCGATCGCGCCGCAGATCTCCGTGATCTCCTCCCCGGTGACGAAGCGCGTCATGTCGACGATGTGCGCGTTCAGGTCGCCGTGGGCGCCGGAACCGGCCAAGGACTTGTCGAAACGCCACACCAACGGCACGTGGTCGCCAGCCCAGTCCTGCAAATACGCCGCTCGCACATGACGGATGGCGCCCAGCTTGCCTTCCTTGATGAGACGATGGGCCAAGGCCACGGCAGGGACGCGGCGGTAGTTGAACCAGACGAACGTCTTGACCTTGGCCGCCTTGGCGGCCTCCGCCATTTCCCGCGCTTCCTGGAGCGTGCCGGCGATGGGCTTCTCGCACGCACAGGGCTTGCCGGCGGCGATCGCCGCCTTGGCCACCGGAGCGTGCATGTAGTTCGGCGTGACCACATCCACCAACCCCACCTCCGGCGAATTGACCACGGCCTTCCAATCCGTGGCCGCGCGCTGCCAGCCCCAATTCTCGGCAAAGACCTGCGGATTCTCCTCCGGCTGGCCGAAGACCGTGTGCATCACGGGCCGGACCGGCGGCTTGAAGAACTTGGCCACCTGCCCCCAGGCATTGGAATGCGAGCGGCCCATGAAACCCTGGCCAATCAGGGCGACATTGACTTTTTCCATACCGGGACTCCTCGGCAACTCAGGCGTGCAGACAGAAGCGGGCAACTACGCGGCGGTTATAGACCGATTCGAACCGCTTTGCAAGGGGCCGCATCTGGAAATGCCGGCACCGAAGGGGTATCATGAGGCGCAGTCGGCGCCGAAAAAGGCCCCCATGCACGGACCGAGGCCCGGAGCCGGTCAATTCGGGGATCGAATCGAGGAGACTCTACGATGTGGCAGATCGTGGCAAACCATCGCCTGGCGTGGCTCGCAGTGGGCATCGTGATCGGACTGTTCCTGGGCGGTCTCTGGCCCCACACCCCCTTGCACGCCGTGGCCACCGACCGCTACGACACCTTCTGTATCTGCACCGGCCCGGTCGACGATGAATTCGAGGCCATCTACTTCCTCGACTTCCTCACCGGCGATTTGCGCGCCGCGGTGGTCTCCCCCAAGAACAACAAGTTCTCGGCCTTCTATCAACTCAATATCCTCACCCATCTCAATGTGGACGTCAGCAAGAATCCCCGCTACTTGATGGTGACGGGCATTTCCGACCTTCGCCGCGGCGCTGCGCGAGCGCGTTTTAGCCGGGCCCTGGTGTACGTAGCCGAGGTCACGACCGGTCGCGTGGCGGCCTACGCCATTCCCTGGCAGAAGGATCTGTTCGTGGCCGGCCAGCCCATCCGAGAGAGCTTGATTCCCCTGGATGTGACCCAGTTCCGCACGGCCGCCATCCGCGATGCCGGCGCCCCGCAGTAACCGCGCGACGCAACGCTACGCAAGAGCCACCGATGCAGATCACGATCAACGCTCAACAGCACCAGGTGGCCGAGGATTGCACCTTGGCGCAACTGCTGGTGCAGTTGGGCCTGCAAGGCAAACCCTTGGCCGTCGAGGTCAATCTGCAACTCGTTCCCCGCCAGCGCCACGCGGACCATCGGCTGGCCCCCGGCGATCAACTGGAAATCGTCACCCTCGTAGGAGGAGGCTAGGCTTATGGCTCAGGCTGATACCCCCCAGCCGCTCCAAATCGGTTCCCACACCTTTTCCAGTCGCTTGATCGTCGGAACCGGTAAGTACGCCAGCTTCGAACTGATGCAGCAGGCCCTGGAATTGGCCGGCGCTGAGTGCATCACGGTCGCCGTGCGCCGCGAACGCCTGATCGACGCCCAAGGCAAGAACATCCTCGATTACATCGACACCCAGCGCTACACGATTCTCCCCAATACGGCCGGCTGCTTCTCGGCCGACGACGCGGTGCGCGTGGCGCGACTGGGCCGCGAAATCCTCGCGCAGTTGAACAACCCCGGCGCCGACTGGGTGAAACTCGAGGTCCTGGGCGACACCAAGACGCTCCTGCCCGACCCCATCGCCACCCTCCAAGCCACCGAACGACTGGTCGCCGACGGCTTCCAAGTGCTGGTCTACAGCACCGACGATGCCGTCATGGCCCGACGCCTCAAACAGGCCGGGGCCACCAGCGTCATGCCGGCCGGCAGCCCCATCGGCTCCGGTCAGGGCGTGCTCAACCCCAATGCCATCCGCATCTGCATGGAGTATCTCAAAGACGGCGATCCCGATTACCCCGTGATCGTCGACGCCGGAGTGGGCACCGCCAGCGATGTGACGGTCGCCATGGAATTGGGCGTAGACGGCGTCTTGCTCAATACGGCCATCGCCCATGCGCGCGATCCGCTGGGCATGGCCCGCGCCATGCGCATGGCCACCGAGGCCGGACGCTTGGCCTACCAGTCCGGCCGGATTCCGCGCAAGCTCTACGCCACGGCCAGCAGTCCCCTGGAAGGCACCATCGCCGCCAGCGGACGAAAGTAAGGCAGCAGTCAGAAGCGGGCCACGGTCCAGGCCCCACGAACTCTACTGGGCCGGCGCGGCCGGTTCGCGGCCCACAATCTCCAGGGCCTGACGCAGTTGCCCCACGCCGCCGGTCAGTTCGATGAGCTGATGGACGCAGGCCACCGCCTCCAGGGCCTTGTCCACGCCCCCATGCTGCTGGATGAAGGCCTGCAAGTGCTTGACGGTGATGATCGCGTCCACCAGTTGCTTGGTGCTTTCCGCTTCCGGCTTCTTGGCGGCGACTGCTTTCTTGGCCATGGCCTCACTCCTGATGCATGTTAAAAGGGACGAGTCAGCGAACCTGGGTAAACAATACCACGCCACTCAGGGGGAAGCAAGCCGCTTGCCGCCGATGGTTGCATTGCCCCCCGGCTGCCCCTATATTCGCCAGCCGAGCGGCCGCCTGTGTGCAGCTCGTTCCATCCCGCGAACCACTCTGCCGAAAGTCCCCCCATGAACTCGCTGCGCCTCTGCACCAGCCTGTCGTTCCTCTGCGTCTGGGCGACCTGGGCCGAGGCCCAGGGGCCGATCTGTCCCTTGGCCCAGGACCACGTCGTGCTCTTCAAGTCGCCCGATCCGGCCAAGATCTTCTGTTACACGCCCGCTCTGAAACGCTTGCCCTCGGGCCGCCTGGTGGCCACCTTGCATCTGGGCGGACCGGGAATCGAGAGCCTGCCTGGGCCCAAAGGACGGCGAGGGAAGGAGGCCGGACAGTGCAAGGTGTTCGTCTCCGACGACCACGGGCGCACTTGGACGCACCGGGGCGATTTCCCGCTGTTTCACGCCACGCCGTTTCAGGCCGGCGCGAGCCTGTACATCCTCGGGCACGCAGGCGATCTGACCATCGTCCGTTCCGCCGACCAAGGCCAGCATTGGAGCGAGCCCCAGCGTCTCACTGAGGGGCAGACTTGGACCGGCCACGCCCACACGGCAATCTTATCACGTTCCACACGATTCGCGACTTCCGCCGGTTGATCTACTGAGTTCAGATCAACCCGCCCCCTCCCGGACTGTTTTTCGAAAGGTGACTCATGAGACTCTCTTCCTGCATAAGCCTCCTGCTGCTGGCTGGTCTGCAGTCCGCTGTACTTTTTGGCCAGGGACCCGTGCGCCCCCTCGCCCAGGACCACGTCGTGGTCTTCGAGTCGCCCGACCCGCTCAACATCTACTGCTACACGCCGGGGCTCGAGCGCTTGCCCACCGGCCGCCTGGTGGCCACCTTGGACCTGGGTGGACCGGGAATGAAGAAGGCGGTCAACGGCCGCAAGCCCAGCCCCGGCCGGGTGTTCACTTCCGACGACCACGGCCGCACCTGGACTCACCGCACCGATTTCCCCTTCGTGCACGCGCGGCCCTTCGTGGCCGGCAAGTCGCTGTACGTGCTGGGCCAGGCGGCCGACCTGATGGTCATCCGTTCCGACGACCAGGGCCAGACCTGGACCGAGCCCGTCAAACTGACCGAAGGCCAGCACTGGCACCAGTCGGCCTGCAACGTCCATCGGGCCAACGGCTGCGTCTATCTGGTCATGGAGCGGCGGATCGACAACCAGGTCCGCAGTTGGCCCGTGGCCGAGTTGGCCCCGGTGCTGTTGCGCGGCCGCGAAAGTGATGACCTCACCCAGCGCGAGAACTGGACGTTCGCGTCGGAATTGGCTTTCAACCAGGCGGTCGACTACCGCAAGTTGGACTACTTCGGGGTCCCCTTCTTCCCCATGGAGCCCGACAAGTCCACCTACCCCGCCCCGCGCCGCAACATGGCCCCCATCGGCTGGCTGGAGACCAACGTGGTCCAGTTCGTCGACCCCAACCATGTCTGGTTTGATCCGGCCGGCAAGACGTTTCATCTCTGGGCTCGGGCGCACACGGGCGGCACGGGCCTGGCGGCCATCGCCAAGGTGGTCGAGAACGCCGACGGCAGCCTGACCACCACGCTGGAAAATGTCCCTTCCGGCCGCAAGATGGTCTATGTGCCCTGCCCTGGCGGCCAGATGCGGTTCCACATCCTCTACGACGCGCCGGCGAAGCTCTACTGGCTGCTCAGTTCCCAGGCTACCGATTCCATGATCCAGCCCGAGCGGATGTCCGAGGATCGCTTCAACCTGCCCAACAACGAGCGGCACCGCCTGCAGTTGCACTTCTCGACCAACTGCGTAGACTGGTGCTTTGCCGGCATCGTCGCCATCGGAGCCAGCCCGCGCCAGGCGCGGCACTACGCCAGCCTGTTGATCGACGGCGACGACCTGCACGTGTTGAGCCGCTCGGGCGACGAGCGCGCCAAGAGCGCCCACGACGGCGACCTGATCACCTTCCACACCATCCGCGACTTCCGCCGGCTGGTGTACTGACCAAGAAACTTCTTGGCCCAGGAACCGCTCCCAGAACCATCACCGCCAAGCCGAGCGGCCCAACAGGACCGCACTGCCGGCAGAGTCTGGGACCGGCTCCAAGAACCGCTCCCAGAACCATCACCGCCAAGCCGAGCGGCCCAACGGGACCGAACTGTCGGCAGGTTCTGGAGCCAGTCCTAAGGTTCGCCGCCGGGCGCCAGTTCGACTTCTGGCTTGGGTGCGGCGAACAGAATCCCGTACCACCGCCGCAGGGCGTCCAACACAATCGCGGCCGAAAGTATCAGCATGATTGTGGCCAGCACGCAGGCCAGCCGGGTCAGGAATAGATCCTGGGCGCTGGCCTCCGGCCTGGCCCACCACATCTGAATGCTCTGCACGCCAGCGGCAAAGACCGTGATCACGACCACCACCAGCGGCAATCCGGTCAGCAGGGCATAGGACCGTTTCGGGGCTTTCAGCAAGAGGTAGGTCGTGCCCACGGTCAAGGCGATGGTGGCCAACAACTGGTTGGCGATGCCCAACATCCGCCACAAAGTGTCCAGGTTGCCGATGTACAGCAGACCGCCCCACAACCCGCAGACCACGAGGCTCATGGTCACATTCAGCCCCCACTTGGGCTTGTGACCAATCGCCGCCGCGGGGTTGAACTGGGACAGGGTCTCCTGGAATACAAACCGCGCCACACGCGTCCCGGTCTCCAGCAGCGTGAGAATGAACAGGGCCTCGAACATGATCACGAAGTGATACCAGTAAGACATCAAGTGCCGCATGCCGGGCAGCGCCGAAAAGACCTTGGCCATGCCCACGGCCAGGGTCACCGCGCCGCCGGTACGTCCCACGAGCGACTCTTCCACCCCTTGCTCCAGCGCCGGCAGCTCCTTGGGTGAAAGGTCCCACTGATACTCGGTAGCCACCTTCTGCACCATCTGGTCGTAACGCGCCTGTTCCTCCACCGTGGCCTGGGGCGTGTTGATGCGGAAGTAGTCGCCCGGCTGCAAGGCACAGGCCGCGACCAGGGCGGTGAGGGCCACGAAGCCTTCCAGAAGCATTGCGCCATAGCCGATCGGCAGGATGTCCGACTCCTTGTTGATCATCTTCGGCGTGGTGCCCGACGCGATCAACGCGTGGAAACCCGACAAAGCCCCGCACATGATCACAATGCACACGAAGGGCCACACCGCTCCCGAAACCACCGGCCCGCCGCCCGCCAGGAAAGGCGTGGTCGCCGGCATTTCCAGCGTGGGCTGGGCCACGAACACGCCCGCCGCCAGGACCACGATCACCCCGATCTTCATATACGAACTCAGGTAATCGCGCGGGCACATCAGCACCCACACCGGCAGGATCGAAGCGATCGCCGCGTACACCGGAAGCATGATCGCCAGCGTCTGGTCTTGGAAGATCAGCAAGCCGCTCCAGGACGAGTCGGCGAAGGGCTTGCCCAGCAACACGCCGGCCATAACGATCGTCACTCCGATCACCGAGGCCTCGCCTACCCGTCCCGGCCGGATCTTGTACATCCACAACCCGGTGAGCAATGCGGCCGGAATGGTCACGATGATCGTGAACATGCCCCACGAACTGTGGCTCAGCGCCTTGACCACCACCATGGCCACACTGGCCAGCACGGCAATCACGATGAACAGTGTGGCAATCGCCGTGGTGACTCCGCTCACCGGGCCGATCATGTTCCGCGCGATCTTGGGAAGCGTCAGCCCGTCCTGGCGAACCGAGGCCAGCAGGATCACAAAATCATGCACGCCGCCGGCGATGCAGGCCCCAACCACGATCCAGGCGAATCCCGGAAAATATCCCCATTGCGAGGCCAACACCGGACCGATCAGAGGGCCCGGACCGGCGATCGCCGCAAAATGATGGCCAAACAGCACCAGGCGCTTGGTGGGATGGTAATCCACTCCATCGCGCAGCCGGTAAGCCGGCGTCGGCCGCCGATCGTCCAGCATGGCCACTTTCGCCGCCAGGAACGAACCGTACAGCCGGTATGCCACCAGAAACGCCGCCAACGCCGTGATCACCAGCCATATCGAATTCACCGCCAATCCTCCCTCGCCGGACAAGCCGGTCTGCTATCGCCTGCCACTGGGCCTTGCCCACCCGTCCACGCCTGCATTGCCATCGAGCCCAGCCCTCGCCCGGCGCGGTACGAACCATGCCCACGAACGAACGGCGAGAACTTGCCGCTCGGAGGTGACGAGCGCGCCAAGAGCGTCCGCGACGACAGGCTGGAACCAGACCACCACCGCAAGGCGTCCTGCACGATGGCCGCCGAGCGCAATCGGATCTCCAGAAGGGGGGTAACCAGGAAAATCCGATTGTCGGCGGCAGACTCGCACCGGTCAAGTGGAATTTCACACCACTCTGGGATAGCATGAGGAGAAGTCTTCAATCTCGGAGTGTATCCGCACGGATTCCAACGGAAAGCTGCGGCTCGCGACCCCAACGAGTTTCGTCCCCGCGTGCGGGACAGGCCCCGCCGATGAAGCCTGGGTGAAGGGCCTTGTCTGGTGCTCGCCACGAGCACTGCACGCATTTTGGAGAAGAATATGCTGACTGCCATCTTCCTGGTCTGTACGGTCTTGTTCGTGGTCGCCTTCTTTACGTACGGCCGGTTCCTCGATCGGCGGTTGGAGATCGACAACCGCCGGCCCACGCCCAGCCATGCAGATTATGACGGAGTGGATCGCGTGCCGGCCCACCCCGCCGTGCTCTTCGGCCATCATTTCTCCTCCATCGCCGGCGCAGGGCCGATTGTAGGACCGATCATCGCGGCGGTCGCCTTTGGCTGGGCCGTGCCGCTGGTGTGGATTCTGACGGGCGCGATCTTCGTCGGCGGCGCGCATGATTACTGTGCCCTGGTGGCCTCGGTCCGCAATCGCGGTCGGTCGATCGCCGACATCGCGCGCGAATCCATGTCCCCCTTGGCGTATCGGCTGCTGTTGCTGTTCATGTGGATGGCCCTGGTTTATGTGCTGACCGTGTTCATGGACCTGACCGCCACGACATTCGTTCAGGACGGCGGCGTGGCCACTTCCTCCTGGTTGTTCCTGGTGCTGGCGATCGGCTTCGGCCTCTGCGTCTATCGCCTGAAGATCCCCGTCTTGTGGGCTTCGCTGGTCTTCGTGCCGCTGGTGTTCGTGACCACTTGGGTCGGACAACTCATCCCTATCCCGTCCGGCTGGATCGAGTCGACGCTGGGATGCAGTCCGGTGAAGGCCTGGTCGATGGTGCTGGTTGCCTACTGCCTTGTGGCATCGGTCACCCCGGTCTGGATCCTGCTGCAGCCGCGCGATTACCTCTCGTCGTTCCTGCTCTACGCCTCGATGCTGTTGGGGCTGGTCGGCATCTTGTTCGGCGGCTTCGACGTGCATTTCCCGGCCTTCATCGCCTGGCAGTCGCCGGAGCTTGGCCCCATCTTCCCGATCGTGTTCATCACCGTGGCCTGCGGGGCGTGCTCCGGATTTCATTCCCTGGTCGCTTCCGGTACCTCTTCCAAGCAACTCGACAAGGAGAGCGATGCGCGGACCGTCGGCTACGGCGCCATGCTCGTCGAGGGACTGGTAGCAGTGATCGCCCTGGCCACCGTCATGATGTTGGCCAGCGACGACCCGCTGCGAACCAAAGCCCCCTTGACCGTGTACGGCACAGGCATTAGCCACTTCGCCAGCGTGATCGGGATCCCCAAGGAACTGGGGTTCTCGTTCGGCCTGCTGGCGCTTTCCACGTTCATCCTCACCACGCTGGATACGGCCACGCGGCTGGGAAGATACATCTTCGAAGAGTTCTTCCAACTGCGGCCCGGACCGGCACGGTACGCGGCGACGCTGGGCACCTTGGTGCTGCCGACCGTGTTCGCGCTGATCACGCTCACCGACGCCCAGGGCCAGCCCATTCCGGCCTGGAAGGCGATCTGGCCCGTGTTCGGCGCCACCAACCAGTTGTTGGCCGGCTTGACGCTGCTGGTGTTGGCGGTCTGGCTGCGGCGGTCGAAACGCAAGACGGGCTTCCTCTGGCTGCCGCTGCTGTTCATGACCATAGCCACCCTGTACGCCCTGGTCTTGTTGATCCAGCAATACGGCTGGTCCATGATCGGCGTGATTGCCATGCTGCTGATGGCCATGGCCCTGCTGTTGATCGTGGAGGCCCTCCGCACCGCGCGCCGGCGCTGCGCGGCCCCCAGTGGCCAAGACCCCTCCTAGCCGCGATCCGCGCGAATCCTGTGGTCCGCGCAGGCCTTCCAGCGCGCCAGCAGGGAGGTCGTACCAGCCGGACCTGGAGAACAAGGCCCAGAAGAGCCCCAACGGCCCAAAGGCGCTTGGGCGCACGGTGGCCCGTGAGGGAACCTTCCTTCGCTGGGTCGCCTGGGATCGGTACCACCACCAATCGAGCGCAGCGACCACCACCAGCAACGTGAGAAGTATTCCCAATCGCCAAAGGTAGCTCATCCGCAGCCCCACCTTCCGATATCGCCAAGCCCCGACAATAAGGGGCAAGAATCGCTGCGTCAATGCCCTCCCGTCTACCTCTTCCGGACACTCGCGCGCGGCTGTGCAAACCCATCCGAGCCCGCAACCGGCGTAAACACGCCACCGCGAGTTTCATCGTGCGGTTCACTTGATGCTGCCACAGCTTACAGCCGAAGAAGCTAGATAATCTTCGATGCGCGCCGCCCGCAGCTTCGTCCCTTGGACGGGCGGCAATCGGTTTGCCAGATCGCCGGGAAGGAGTCCTTGGATGATACAGACCAGGTCGCAAATGCCGGTCCGCTGCGCCTTCGTGGCGATCTTGTCGGCTTGGATCTTGGCCGCTCCCACCGCATCGTCCTGCGCGGAGTCCGTGGAACCGGGCCTGGGCGAGTTCCGCACCGCCGGCCCGCTGGCTCAAGACATTGCGATCCCAGCTTGGTATGCGCAGACCGAAGCCCTGTGGTTGACCCGCAACCGGCCAAACGCCCAGATCTTCTCGGCGATTGATGCCACAGGTCTTGGCGATCTGATCAATGTCCAGGATGCGCGTGATCTGGACTTCAACTACGAGCCCGGGGTCCGCTTGACGATCGGCCGCCGCCTCGACGCCTGCAACCGCCTGGAGCTGTCGTACTTCGGCCTGCAGGATTTCCATTCGGTGCGCCAGGTGACCGATCCGAACAACGGCCTGATCTCAGTATACGGATTGAACGGCCCTTTCCTCGGTGGAACGACTGGCTTCGACTCGGCGAGTGTCCACCGCCTGGAATACGACTCCGAACTGCACAATGCCGAATTCAACTTCCGTCACCGGGGCGCCGCCGCCGGCCCTTTGGAAACCGATCTGCTGCTGGGATTCCGTTATCTGGGGCTCAATGAGCGATTCCTCTTTACCAGCGTGCAGCCGGGCGGAGGGATCGGCGGAGTCGATGCCTATGGCATCTCGGAAAACAGGTCTTTCAACAGCCTGCTGGGCGCGCAACTCGGCGGCGAGTTGCTCTATCACGCGACCCCGCGACTGGACCTCACCGCGCGCGCCAATGCCGGCCTGTTCCTCAATTTCGCGCGTCAAAGTAGCGTCTTCATTCAGGATCTCGGCAATATCGTCCGCGCGGACTATCCGGCACGCAAAGAATGCCTGGCAGGCTTGATCCAGGTTGGCTTGGCAGCGCAGTACCGTCTCGGTCAGCACGTGGCGCTGCGCGGCGGATACGACGTGATCCTGCTCAGCGGTGTGGCCCTCGCTTCCAGCCAATTCGACCGGAACAGCGGCTACTTCGGTCGCTCAATCGACCACTCGGGCACCGTTGTCTATCACGGCCCCTCGGCCGGATTGGAAATTCAGTGGTGAGCTGACACCCCGGCGAACGCCCTGAGAACCCATCCCAAAACCACCTCAGCCACCTCGGGC
>CALARR010000048.1 GCA_937889015.1 uncultured Planctomycetales bacterium
GGGCGACAAAGTGCGGCGCAGGCACCGGTGCGGCGCCGGTTGCGGATGCGCGCGCACGCCGCGAGGCGGTGCGCGCGGCCGGTTGCGTCGCGACCTCCGTGGCGGACTGCGCCGCGCCCGGCGGTTCGCACGATCCGGCCAGGGACTGAAGCACGTCCAGCACGCTGGCGGCCGAGACGCCGTTGCCGGTCGGGCTGGGCGGCGATGCGGCCAGCGCATCGCTCAGCGGGACTGCGCGCGAACTCTCGCCCAACGCAGACCCGGAACCCGAGCCCTGCTGCAGGTAGGCTTTAATAAAGGCTTGATCGAGGACTGTCATTGTACGGCCGGGTGGTGGATTTTTCGATGACGCCTTGTAGACGAGCCACGCCGGGCTCGGCCACGGCTGGATACGTGGTGCTCTGGGCCCCAGCGGCCGTGTTTGCCGGAGGAACGTAGCCGCCTGCCGCGGGACCTTGGATCTCCGCGCTGCCCACGCCTCCGGCCGACCAACGCGACGCCGGCAGGACCGGGTTCGCATGGGATGGCAAGGAGTTGTTGGGGAAGCTCGATCCAGGAGCGACATAACCGGCCGGATATGAGCCACTGTTGATCTCCGCCGTGCCCACGACTCCGGCCGAAGAACGGGACGCCGGAAGCATCGGCTGGACACCCGACGACCGCGTGTCATGGACCATGCCGGGGCCCATCGGCTGGCTGCCGAGCGTCACGGGCCGATTCGACGCCGCAGCGCTGCTCGGCGGCATGGTGCCCGAAGTCGGAATCGTCTCAAAGCTGTTCACGTACGGAGTGCTCGGGTAGGTCACGCCGCCCGACGACGGAGAAGCGTTCCACGGGTTCTCGGGCCGCGAGGCCACGAAGGCCGTCGCGTCCGGGGTTCCGTGCGAGACCTGAGCGGTGTACGAGGCCGGGCCATTCATCACATATCCGTTGGGCGTCCCCGATGGCGGCATCTGCTGGCTCTGGGGGTTCCAGGGCAAGGGCGTCGACGGTGTCGCCTGGGCTGGCGGTGGATTGACGCCCGATGGACCTTGAATGGACGCTGGCACCGCGGGAATCGACGGCGAAAGCGAGGGAATCGAGTCGGGCAGGGCCGGAATCTGTGGTTGAAGCGGGATCTTGGCCGCCGGATCCTCGGCGCCGGGAGTCTGGGCAAGAGATGAATTCCAGGTAGGTGCGACAGGCGCGGCGGGCGCGGGGTTCTCCGGTTTCCAGTCCTTGTTTCCGCCCACGAAAGGCTGCACCGCGACCACAAAGAACAGGACCCCCACGCCGATCAATACGGCCGTGGAAAGCCGCTGGCTCGCCGTGCGCATACGCGAGCCAGACGGATGGACCTCCACGATCTTGTCCAACTCGGCGACGTCCAGATCGGGCAAGCGCGCCAAGACCTTCGGTCGCGCTGGGGTTTCTCTTGCTTCACTAAGCCCTTGGTGAGACCTGGGTTCGGTTGCTCGAACCCGACTCTGCTCGGCCCACCCCTCGCGTCCTTCCTGCGTCATGGAACACCTCTTGTGCTTTGCCAAGCCCTGATGGCAATGGCAGCCAGCCCCTGGTGACTGCTGCCAGTCGACTCCTGCATGGGATCGATCGTCGACCCGCTCCCGCTGCCAGCCGGGAGTTCATGCACCGAATCTATCGGTTCAAGATGTAGTGATCTTGAGTGTTAATCAGAGTTTGCCGAAACGGAAGAACGGGCAAGATAGGGAAGAATGGATGGAGACATGCGGCCTGGAAGACGTGAATTCACGCCAGCACGCTTGAGAAGTGGGGCTTCGCCCGCGCACCGCGCCAAGGCAATTTGCACCCCTGACCCATCGCCGGCGATACGCCGTGTTCAGCGTCCACGCCGGCGCCCATAACCGCCCTCCCGGCCTCCGCTTTGAGAACTCCCCGCGTCGGGTGGGGGCGGCTGCGTGGTGGGCTTGGGCTGGGCCTCGCCCGACGACCGGTCGCCGAACATGCGGCCGAGCGTCGATTGCACCTGGGCCGCGCTGGCCCCGGGGCCCAGTTTGAAGATCTGAGTCGTGGTCTGGGTGGGCTCGGCGGCACGATCCAGTTCCTGGATCAGTCGGGCCACATCCTGCGTCAAGAAAGTCTGGGCCGAGACGATGATCGTGTTGGACGTCTCGTCATAACCGATCGACAGCGGCCCTTTGAAGTTCGGCTTCTTCTGCTCTTCGTTGGTGCTGGAGTCGAAGATGTAGGTGTAGCTCCGCTCCGGCGCGCGCTGTTGATTGCTGTTGTTCTGCAGGGCCTTGTCGTTCGGGCTGAGCAGGTCGCGGTACACGTCCTTGAGGATCTCGGCCACAGTCTTCGCCTGGGCGTACTTCAGATAGTAAACCTCGGTCTGGCGCACCGAACGCGCTTCGACCGGTTCGGGCCGATCGTAGAACTCGATCAGCTCTTCGATCTTGCGCAGTTGGCCCGGATCGGCGCCCTGCACGAGGAGCGAGTTGCTGTCGGTGTCGGAGAGGATGCGCAGCGGCCGCCGCTTGGAGAGCCGGGTGGGGGTCTTCTCGCTGTCGCTCGGGCCGCTGAACATGTCCCAGAAGCCCCGGCGGCGGCCGTCCTTGTCGTTCTCCTTGAACACGTCGCGCAGCAGCGCGGCCACGCCGTAGGCCCAGGCATACTTGAGACGGTAGATCTTGTAGTCGCTGCGCGGCGGGGGAGCCAACTCTTCCAGCAGGCTCTCCAGACGATCCAGGGCCGCTGTGTCCGACGACGACACGATCAGCTTGCCATCGGCCCCGCGTGTGATGTGTACCGGAGCCGGCGGCGGTCCCGCGTCGCGTGGCGTCTGGGCCGTCGCCGATCGCTGGCCGCTGAGTTGCGCCAGGTGGACGACGCGACCCGCCGCGGTGCTCGGATCGCGCCAAGCCGAGCGTGCGCTGGGCGAAGTCGCGGGGGCCGTGCCCGGCGCTTCGGCCGGTCCCGGCTGCGGCTTGGCGCCGCTGGGTTGCTCGGCGTTGGGCTGTGGTTTGCTCTCTTCCTGCGCAGGCGGCAGGAACAACGGATTGGGGGCCACGCCCGGCCAGACGCGCCGCAGACGCTGCAGCCACTCGTCGGTCGCTTCGCCGGCCGGCGCGTCGATCACGCGGACCGTGTTCGGATTGCCGCCTTCGGGCGGCATCTCGCCCAGCTTTACCAGCAGCTTGCGAACTTCCTGCAGTTCCACGTCGTTGGCCCACAACAGCAGCCGGTTGTACTCCACGTCCGCGTCCACGCGAAACTCGGGCGATTTCTCGTCCGACTGGCGCCGCTCGTGGCCCCACGGGTTCCAATCCCAGGGCGAACGGCGCTGCGTCTGTTGCGGCTTGGTCCCATTGATGAGGAAATCCACGGTCCCCGCCACGTAATCGGCTTCCAGGCGGCGGAGTTGGATCACCTCGAAGCGGCGACCGCTGCCGTCCAGCTTTTCGATCAATGCGCGGATCGTGACATGGTCCGCCAGGGGCGCGTAGGCGATGATCGACTTATTCGCCTTGTCGACCTGCAATCGCGTGCTGGGATCCAGCCCGGCGAGCTCTTCCAGGGTCTTCACCAGCGGCTCCGGGTCGATGGCCGCCAGGCGGTAAACCTGCATCCGCGTCACGCTGCCCAGCAGTGCCTCGCCCTGCGCCCCGGGCACATCCAAAACCTTGACCGCCTGTTCCACCACGGCCATCTTGTTGGCCGGTGCGTGGGCGATCACGCTGTTGCGACGCTGGTTGAGCACCAGGCGCACGTCGACTTTCTTCGGCAACTGGGGAGGCCCTTTTCCCTGCTGCTGTTGCTGCTGAAGTTGGGCCATCATCTGCTGCATCTGCTGCTGCATCTGCTCGTGCGACCCTCCGCGGCCCGAAGACGAACCTGGCGTCGACGGCTTCTGCTCGCTGCCCACCAGCGTCTGCAACTGCTCCAAGACCTCGCTGGCGCGCGCGTATTGCAACACGAACTCGCGTACCAGCCGCTCCTGGCCGTCGGCCGATTGTTCCTGGGCCAGCAGGCGGCGAATCTCGCGCAGGTTCACGGCCGCGTCCATGGCCTCCAAGCGGTTGGTGTTGGCCAGCGGCGTGAGCTTGCCGTTGGGGCTGAGCATCGGTTTGAGTTCTTCCGCCGCCGCCTCGGCCATCAGCCAGTCCAGAGGGAACGACACGCGCACAAACTCGTAGGGCGGCAATCCGTCGAGTTGCTCCGGTTCCACGCGCGGCACCAGGCCCGCGTCCACCTTCTTCAGGTTCAGCACCGACAACACCTCGCCTTGACGCAGCAGGGTGTAGCCCCGGGCCAAGAGGTGGCGGTTGATCAGATCGCGCGCCTCGTCGAGCGTGTAACTGCGCTGCGTGGCCAGGTTGAGGAAGTCGGGCGGCAATTCCTGCCAATCCAGGCTCATGCCGCAGACGGTGGCCAGCCACTCCAGCACGGCCGGCCACGGTTGCCCGGTGAAGTTGAAGCGGACCTTGCCCTCGGCGTCGGGCCGGGCGCGCAGTTCCTCGGCGTTGGGCGGCTGGCGGGGCGCGGTCGGCCGCACCAGCGGTTTGACGGTCTCTTCCGCCTTGCCGTCCTTCTTGTCCTTGTCTTTCTTGTCTTTGTCCTTGTCGTCGGGCTTGCCCTCTTTTTCCCCGTCGGGCTTGGGCTTGTCGTCGTTGCCTCTCTCGGGCCGCGGTCCGCGCGAGAAGTGCACCGGGCCTGAACCGCCCTGGCTCGGCTCCAGGACCACCGTGGCTCCCCCGCTGACAACGACCTGCGCCGCTGCCGGAAACGCCAACAGCAGTCCGCCCAATGCCCAACCGACGGCAAACAGACGATGGTCGGCCAGCATACCGCTTCTCACTGCAGAAAGTGTCGTCACTAAGAACCTATCCCAGAACCACCCCAGTTGCGTCGGGCGGCCCAGCAAGACTGAGCTGCCAACAGGTTCTGGGACCGGCTCTAAATACCGCCGCGCCGGACGCACACGTGCCCGGGCTCCGGCGCGGTCGGCCCTGGCGCAAA
>CALARR010000049.1 GCA_937889015.1 uncultured Planctomycetales bacterium
CTGGCGGTGATTCAGAAAAATGGCGTCTCGGTACAGCAGAAGTGGCATAAGTTCAAGAACGCGCCGGCCTACCAGTTCGACCTGGGCTGCCTGGCGGCCCAAGGTTGGTGCGACCGGATGTGGTCCCTGGCCCTGCAAGCCAACGAACTCGGCGCCGACGGAATCCTCTACGATCAACTCGGCAACACCGGCCCCATGCCCTGCTACGCCGCGGGCCACGGCCATCCGGTGCCCTCAATGGTCTATGCGCAGGATCGCCGCGCCTTCCTGCGCAAGATCGCCGACCACATGAAGACCGTCAATCCCGACTTCATCGTGATGACCGAAGGACTGCACGACAGCATCCTGGATTCCATTTCGCTCTTCCACGGATGCGTGTTGGGCGTGTTCGCCACGGCGCCCGCGGAGATCGTCAAGCGGGATCAAGAAGGCCTCGCCTCGGCCGCCTATCCTGAGTTGTTCCGCTACACCTTCCCCGAGGTCATGAGCACGGTCCGCATTCCCACGCCCATGGTGAACCGGGCCATCGCCAACTACACCTGCACCTACGGGTTCCGCCACGAGATCGAATCGCGCTACGCGCCGGACGTGCCGTACCTGAAAGAGGATCGTGTGCCCCAGGCCGCCGAGTACGAGCAAGTCCTCTCCAAGCCTGACCTCGCCATGATGCAGGCGACGCCTCCCCAACAGGCCACGCGCTATCTCAGGCAGATCGTCGACTTCCAACGCGCCAACGCCGATCTGCTGTGGCACGGACGCTTCGTCGACGGCGAAGGATTCACGATCAACGGCCACGGACTGGTCGCCAAGGGCTTTGACGCCGGCGATCGGCTGGCGGTGGTGGTCTGGAATCCGGGCGATCAACCGGCGTCCTTCACCTTGAATGTGCCGCGTGCGGACCTGGTGTCTGCCGCCGAACCGGAGCAGGGCAAGGTCGACCCGTTTGGCCCGCTCGCCGCCCAGACGGTGCGCATGCTGGTTTGGAAGAAGAAGTAATCATAACGATGGCTCCTGCCTGCCCGTCCTGTGGATGTCCGCATAACCAAGCGCCCGGCCGGGAACCGAGTACCACAGAAGTGAACCCTGGTGTTTGACAGAGGATAAGTGTCATGCGTTTTGTCGACAAGGTTGTGTTGGTCACCGGCGCTAGCCGGAATACGGGACGAGGAATCGCCGCTTGCTTCGCGGCCGAGGGGGCCACCGTGTTCGTCAACGGGACCTCGACCGAAGGCGTGCGGCATGCGGTCGAAGAGCTTGCCGCGCAGGGCTGTCAGCGTCTCATCGAGGCCCCGGCCGACCTGGCCGACCCCAAGGCCGTGGATCGCCTGTTCGAGTTGATCCGCCAGCGCGCTGGCCGGTTGGATATTCTCGTCAACAACGCCGTGCTGCAAGGCGTTGGCTACAACTTCGAAGAAACGCCGCTGGAGCTGTTCGAGAAAGTGATCCGCGTGAACCTGGTCGGTGCGTTCTACGTGGCGCGCGAGGCCGCACGCATGATGATCGCCCAGGGAGGAGGCGCCATCGTCAACATCGGCTCCAATGTCTCTACGCGCGCTATCCACAAACGTAGCGCCTACTGCGCCAGCAAGGGGGGCGTGGATTCGCTTACTCAGGCCATGGCCATCGATCTCGGCCCGCGCGGAATTCGGGTCAATATGGTCGCTCCGGGCTACATCTACACCGAGCGGTGGGAAAAACTCTCGGAGCAAGACACGCTGCGCCGCCGGGCCAATGTCCCGCTGGGAATCGAGGCCAAGGCCGAGGACATCGCCCACGCCGTGATGTTCCTCGCCTCCGATGCCGCGCGGAACATCACCGGGGCACGCCTCGTGGTCGACGGTGGCTGTACCGCCCAGCACATGCCACTGGATATTGACGTGTGACCGCGGGGCTCGTGGCCCACGCTTAGTGATCCGACTGGGGAAGACGTCGCAGGCGAATGAAGATCATGTCGAACGGTTCACACGCTCCGCTTCCGCACGCAGCAGCGCCCTCCTGGTATCGGTGGGAATTGCTGGCGTTGTTGTTCTGTTCGTTCTTCTTTCACCAGTGCGACCGCGCGATCTTCAGCGTGGCCCTCCCGGCGATCCAGAAGGACCTGTCGCTCGATAGTTCAGCCGTGGGCATGGTCGGTTCGGCCCTTTTTCTCACGCTGGCCCTGCTCATGCCGGTGGCCGGCTACGTCGGCGACATCTTCAACAAGAAATGGATCATCACCGCCAGTGTCGTCTTCTGGAGTTCGGCCACGGCCCTGACCGGTCTGGCTCAGGGCGTCTGGGGCTTGATCGCCTTTCGCAGCGTGGCGACTGCCGGCGGCGAGTCGTTCTACGCCCCGGCCGCCTATCCCCTCCTCGCCGCCTACCACAAGACAACCCGCGGACTGGCGATGTCCGTCCACCAGGCATCCCTCTACATCGGCGTGATCTCCAGCGGGTTCCTGGGCGGGTACATCGCCCTGCACTACGGCTGGCGGTCGATGTTCTGCTTGTTCGGCCTGAGCGGAGTGTTGCTGGGCGCGGTCTTCGCCTTCCGGCTTCGCTCCGCTCCCCCCGAGACCCACCACAATGCCAAGGTCGGTCCGATCGAGGCCCTGGGCGTCCTGCTGCGCACTCCGACGGCCCTGCTGCTCACGGTGGGCTTCACGGCCATCGTCCTGGTGAACAACGCCTACGTGATGTGGGCCCCGGCCTTCGTGGGCGAGAAGTTCGGCCTCGATCTGCTGCAGGCCGGCGTCAGCGCTATGCTCTATCATCACCTGGCCGCCCTCGTCGGTGTGCTGCTGGGTGGCCCCTTGTCCGATGCCCTGGTCTTGCGCATGCCGCGCTTCCGGCTCGTCTTCCAAAGCATCGCCATGCTCTGCGGCGCGCCGGCGATCCTCCTGCTCGGCCAAGGACAGACTCTCGCCGCCACGGAGACGGCGATGGCCGTCTTCGGACTCTGCCGCGGGCTATACGAATCCAATACCCACGCCTCGCTCTTTGACGTGATTCCGTCGCGATACCGGGCCTCGGCGGTGGGCGTCATGGTCATGCTCGGATTCCTGGCCGGGTCCACCTCCCCTTGGCTCCTCGGCAAGCTCCGCGACCACATGGACGTGCCCGTCGCGGCCCAAGCGGAAGTGTCTGCTGCTGCGCCCGCGTCTGCATCCACCGCGGCCGTCTCGCCCGCCGCCACGCCCCGCGGTCGCGGCCTGTCGCTGGGGTTCTCGTTGTTGTCGATCGCCTATCTCGTCGGCGCGCTGGCGGTGGCCGTCGCCGCATTCACGACGTTTTATCGCGACCGCGTCTTGGAACCTGTCCCAGAACCGTCCCTGCCTGCCCCGGCAGCCCAGCGAGGCTGACCTGCTGACCAGTGGCCGGAACCGGCCGCAGAGGCCAACACGCGTTTGGAGCAAGTGAATGCTGACACTCACATGGCTAGGGCAGGGGGGCTTTCTGCTGGAATCGGCGGGCTGTCGGCTGGTGGTCGATCCCTATCTCAGCGATTGCCTCGCACGCTTGCACAATGTCAAACGACTGTTCCCGCCGCCGATCTCCCTCGAAGATCTGCGCCCGGACGTCGTCTTCGTGACCCACGATCACCTCGACCATTTTGATCCGGAAACGCTGGTCCCCCTGTTCGCTGCCTTTCCCCAATGTCAACTCGTCGGCCCCGAGAGCGCGATCGACCATGGCCGTCGCGAGGGATTCGCCGCCGAGCGGTTGCACCAGGTCGCCCGGGGACAAACGCTGGAACTGGGCGCATATCGTTGCACGGCCACTGTGGCTCAGCATAGCGATCGGTTCGCGGTGGGAGTGCTGATCGAAGCCGGTGGAAAGCTGCTCTACATCAGCGGCGACACGCTCTACTCGCCCGCGCTGCCGCCCGCCGTCCTGTCGCTCGCCTCCCGTACCCTCGACGCAGCCCTGATCTGTATCAACGGCAAGCTGAATAACATGAACGCGGCGGACGCAGCGCGCGTCATCGCCGCCCTGCGCCCGCGCGTGGCAATCCCCATGCACTATGGCCTGTTCGCGGAAAATACGGTCCAGCCCGACGAGTTCCTGGCCCTCTGCCAGGCGTTCGGGCAGGCCACGATGACTTTGGAGCCCGGAATTTCGGTACCCCTATGAAGATTACGGCAATCAAGACCTTTGTCTGCAATGCATATCGCACCAACTGGGTGTTTGTCAAAGTCCTGACGGACCAGGCCGGCCTGTACGGCGTGGGCGAAGCCACGCTCGAATACCGCGAAGAGACCGTGGTCGCCGCCTGCCATGACCTGGAACGCGAGTTGATCGGCCGCGATCCGTGCGACATCGAGGCCATCTGGCACGACGGCTATCGCGACGCCTACTGGCGCGGCGGCCCGGTGCTGATGAGCGCCCTTTCCGCCGTCGACATGGCCCTCTGGGACATCCAGGGCAAATACTTCAATGTGCCCGTCTACCGCCTGCTGGGAGGCAAGGTTCGCGACCGCGTTCCCTGCTACGCCAACGGTTGGTTTGCCGGCGCGAAGACGCCCGAGGAGTTCGGCCAGAAGGCCGCCGAGTGCATTGGCCGCGGGTTCCATGCCCTGAAATGGGATCCGTTCGGGTCGGCCTATCGCAGCCTCGAGGCGAAACAGTTCCACGAATCCATGCGCTGCATCGAAAAGGTCTGCGAGGCGACGCGCGGCCGCGGCGACGTGATCATCGAAGGACACGGCCGCTTCGACCTGCCCACCGCGGTGCGCATCGGGCGCGCCCTCGAAGACTTCGACATCCTTTGGTTCGAGGAGCCACTCATTCCGGATAGCCTCGAGGCCATGTCCGAACTGAAGCGTCGTGTGCGCGTGCCCCTGTCCTTTGGCGAGCGCTTGTACAGCCGCTGGCAGTTCCGCACGCTCCTGGAAATGCGTGCCGCCGACTATATCCAGCCCGACGTGTCCCACGCTGGCGGTATCACCGAGTTGAAGAAGATCGCGGCGATGGCCGAAACGGCCTATGTCCCCATCTGCCCGCACAATCCCAGCGGCCCGGTGGCCAACGCGGCCACGCTGCAGTTGGCTGCCAACCTGCCCAGCTTCTTCCTGCTGGAAACCATGTCCAGCGATGTGACCTGGCGCTCGGAAGTCTGTACCGAACAAGTGCGCATCTGCGACGGCGCAATGCTGATTGGTGACGCGCCGGGCCTGGGGGTGGACATCAACGAAGAAGCCATCGCACGTTACCCCTACCGCCCCACCTCGCTGCGCCACTATCGCGGCACGCTCACCGAGATCCGGCCGGCAGACGCCAAGGAGTACTTTGGCAAGTAGCTGGCACGGCGCGCAGTCAACAGCATTCCCGTTCTGTCCTGTTTGACGCCTGCGTGGTGCTGACATCCTGCTTGCTTGGCCGGGATGTCCCGCCGCCGAAGACGACGGCTTCCCCGTGGGCCGGTCGGGTTCGCGCTGTCCGCAGCCGCACCTCTGGCTGGCCAACTGTTGCGTCTCAGGTAAGCAATGCCGTGAGGCCGACCATCGGGAGGCCGGTTTCTCAAGGTAACGGCCGGGACCTCACGACATTCCTCTTCTGACACCCAATAGGCTCCGATTGGCCATGATGGGTGTCCACTCGGCCGGGTGGAGTCAGCCTGAGTCACCGCCGCCTGGCTTGCTTTCCGTGGCCTGCGCCTGTCTATTGTTGCTCAGGTTCGCCGTGTCTGTTTTCCTGGCTGTCCCTGGACCTTTCTGGGAGGATGGATGCCATGTGTGAGAACTGCACGCGTCGCGAGTTCTTGGGTAGCACCGCCATGGGCGGCCTTCTGTTGGCCGCCGCCGAAGCACCGGCGACAACACCTGCGGCGGTCTCGCCGCCCACCGGATTGCCCTCCAAAGTCCGCATCTGCGTCATCTTCACCGGTAAGCCTTCGCCAGCCGATCGGGCCTGGGGCATGTGCGAGACGGAGATCGCTGCTGCTCAAAAGCGTCTTGAAGAGGTGGCCAAGAAGCTGGGCAATGTGGAGTTCGTGACTGGTCTGGCGGCCACGCCCGAAGAAGCGGCCGCCTTGATGAAACAGGCCGGCGATGCTGCGCCCGTGCTGGCGATAAATTTGGGCATCCACGGACTTCTGCGCGTGGCGCCGCCGATCCTGGAAAGCGGCCGCCCCCTGCTCGTTTTTTCCGCCCCGGCTAGCGGACACGACTGGATGTATCCCTTCCGCTGGCGGCAAGAGGGCAAACCGGTCACCATGCTCACGACCAGCGATCTGGGCGAGTTGGAGCGCGCGGCGCGCGTTCTGCGCGTAATCTCGTTGTTGCGTGCCAGCCGTGTGATCGTTTTCACCCCCTTCCGCGGCACGCCGCCCGCCTGTTCGCCCGAGCAGGTCAAAGCGCGTCTGGGGGTCGATGTGGTCGTCATCCCCCAAGAGCGATTCGACCAGATGTTGCAGGTCGTCGACGGCGCCAAGGCCCAAGCCGAGGCCGACGCCTGGACTCGCGGCGCCAAACAGGTGGTCGAACCCTCGCCCGAAGACATGCTCAAGGCGGCCCGCGTCAGCCTGGCCCTCGAACGGCTCGTGGACGAGGAGAAGGCCCAGGCCCTGGCCGTCGGCACCTGCATGCGTTGGTTGCCGCGCGGCTTCCCCTGCCTGGGCTTCACCCGGCTCCGCGATCGCGGCATCCCGGCCTCCTGCGAAGGGGACATGGACTCGTTGTGGACCATGTTGCTGTTCGAATACTTGTGCGGAATCCCCGGCTTCCAGGGCAACGCCACCTTCGACACCTCCAAGAACGCGCTGTGGACCGCCCACTGTGTCGGCCCGCTGAAGATGGATGGCCACCAGGGACCCGCCGCGCCCTATCTGCTCCGCAGCCATTCGGAAATCGGCGGGGGCGTGGTCCCCGAGATCCAGTATCGCATCGGCCAGAAGATCACGCGCTCGAAGTTGGTGAACTTGGATACGCTGCTGATCTCCACCGGCACGATCCGGGAGGTTCCGGACAAGTCGGTCCGCGCCTGCCGCACGCAGATCGTCACCGAGGTCGGCAACGCGGCCAAAATGGTCCGCAACTGGGGTGGCGGTGTACTGGAGGGCGACATGATGACCCTCTTGCACCGCGTGGTCTTCTACGGAGATCATGTGCAGACGGCCGGACACCTGGCGGATCTGCTTCAGATCCGCCTGCTGGAGGAAGGGTAGAGCCGGTCCCAGAACCTGTCGGCAGTTCGATCCCGCCAGGCCGCCCAACGTCGGCGCGATAAGCTTAGTGCGCGGTCTGCATTTCGTGCCACGCCACTCCCGGCAAATGAAATGTGGGCCGGCCTTCAGACTCGCGCCTCGGCCAGTGCGTCTGCTCCGCCTGCAAACCATTGGCCGACAAACGGAAGCCGGGCCGGTGCTGCAACGCGATCACGCAGGCGTTCCCCTCGCGGCGAATCTCCTTGACCAGCAGACCGTAGGTCAGGCCATCGCCGAAACGGACGATGACACGCTCGTCGGGCCGCGCGGGGCGCGCGGCCAGGGCCGCTGACACGACCAGGGCATGCTCGGCGTCGCCAGCCTCCTGGTTCCGTACGGCAAGCACCTCGCCCGACGCCTCGCGCGGCACAGGCAGTGAGACTCCCTCCCATTCCAGCACGCTGCCGTCCGCCACGCCGAGGTTCACCGGGCGGCTATCCACGACGCGCACGAACGCATACCGTCCGACGGCACGCACCGCCGGCTTCGTGGCCCGAAGCTCGGATTCATGATCCGCCCCGCAAAGGTGATAGTCAACGAACCCATGGCCACGTACCACCACGCCGGCGGTCCACCGATCCGCGCTCTCCACCGTCAGCGGCGCCACCTCATACTGTTCACCGCCGGAGGCAAACGCTTGGTGTACGGCGATGAACGTGCTTTGCACGTCTCGGCCCTCGCGGCGCGCAAGCAGCATGGGCATCCAGAAGTCGTGCACGCGCGAACTGTCCTCGCGCGCGCGGCGCACGGAAGGCATGCGCCCCAAGAAGACCTCCGTGCCTGTTTGGCCGAGCAGGCTGATCCGCACGCCGCAGCCGGACTCATGGTTCATGCAAGCAGAGCAGTCCCTGTCGCCTGCGGCACGGCGCGCATCGCGCAGCAGTCCGTAGGAATGGTTCACGCCCTCCGCCACATTCCGCCCGGATTCGTTCTTCCAAGGCCGGAACACAACGCCTTCAGGAAGAAGATTCGGCCGTGCATCCTCTGCCGGCAAGGACGTTGACAGGTGCATGTCTTCATCGGCCGAACCGTGCACGATCCACTCGTGGCGTTCGCCGCCTGCCACGCGGAAAACGTCCAGGACGTAGGCCCCGCCTTCCGGAGCGGCCACCGTCGCCAGGGCCCGTCGATAGCAGCGACAAACGTCCGGATAGGCCCCCTCGCCTCGCGCCTCGACATACTGCACCACCGGGCCCAGTCGTGCCGCGGCGATCATCGCTCCGTCCGCAGCCGACTGGGTGCTTGACGTCCGCTGATCCTGCCCGTTGACGACCACGAGGTTATGGGCCAGGCTCCCGCATGCATATGGCCTGAGCACCGTATGCGTGTAACCGATGTCGGAGATGAGTTCGCGTCCTTGTCCGAAGAGAATCAGGCCGAGCGTGTCGGCGTGCTGATGCCCATAGCCGCCGCTGAAGTGCAAATGTGCTTGCAAGCCCGTGTCCTGTCGCCCCGTGCCCAGGATCGCGTGTCCCATGCCCCAGTGCACGCAAGACGGCATGGGATCGGACTTCGGTTGCCTTAACTTCTGCCCCTGAGTGGTCGACGACCATGTGTCGTGAATGCATGCGTAAGAGCCGTTCGGCAACTGCAAGGCGTCCAGGGCCTGGAACGACTCGCGCAACAAAGGCAGCTCCACGAGCACGTCCAGATCCTGAAGATGCAGCCCGTCATCGCGTCCGACGTATCCCGGTGGGTCCGAGTAGCCCTTCAAAGGCCCGATCGCCGCATTACGCAACCCGCCGATGGTCATCGCGTGGTACGAAGGCGCGCCTTCGCGCCAGGTTCCGTCGGGATAGAACTGCCTTTCCAGAATCAGCCGCACGCGCCGCAGGGCGTCGTGTACCAACTCCGGCTCGCCGATCACGCGTCCGATCACGGCGAATCCGCTGATCAAGGTCGGGTCCATATTGCCTAGATAGACCGGGTAGCTCCGCGCGTAGTTGGCCGTGTCGCGGAAGAAGCTGCAAATGCGGCCGCGCACGTCGTGACCCAATTCTGCGCTCAGAGATCGGAAGAGCGTCGTGTAGGGAAAGAGTGTAGATCTCGGTGG